>CAJTOB010000004.1:0-59530 GCA_910578035.1 uncultured Muribaculaceae bacterium | reverse complement strand
GTAGAACCGCAGAAATGAAACTATCCTATATCATAGCCGCTCTTGAAGAGTTCGCACCGCGGACTCTTCAGGAGTCATGGGATAACAGCGGCCTCCAGATAGGTCTTCCCGAGGGTACCGACGAGGTCTCCGGGGCCTTGCTCTGCGTCGATGTTACCGAAGAGATTGTGGCCGAAGCCGCTGAGCGCGGACTCAATCTCATCATATCGCATCACCCGCTGATATTCAAGGGCTTCAAATCGCTCACAGGAGCCAACGCCCCTCAGCGCGCCGCAATGGCTGCAATCCGTGCCGGCATAGCTGTCTATTCGGCCCACACATCGCTCGATAGCACTGTCGGAGGTGTTTCCTATGCCATGGCTTCTGCCATGGGCGCAAAAACACTCCGCGTGCTCTCGCCGGCCGGCATAGAATTACGCCGACTAACCGTCATCTGCCCGCGCGCAGCCGCCGCCGATGTGCGTCTTGCCCTGCTCGACGGCGAAGCCGGAACTGCTCCCGGCTCCGGAAACTCAGCCCTGAGCAACACGGCACCGGCACTAGAAACCGACAGCCGATGCACATACAACAACGTTGAAGGCGAAACTCTGCCCGCAGCACAGAACGATCCTATAGCCGGAATCAACCTTGTCCATACACCCCTCACCCGTGTGGAAGCGATCGTTCCGGCGTGGAAAGTGAGCGCTCTTGTCTCAGCCGCCACCGGAGTTCCCGGAGCCGAAGATTCCCGTGTTGAAATATCGCCCGTAGCCAATACAGACCTCAATATAGGCCTTGGCGTAGTGGCAGAATTCGAAAAACCGATGAAAATGGCCGATTTCGCAGCCATGCTCAAAGAAAAGTTCGATATTCCGTCCATACGGGTATCTCTCGGCTATGATTCCGAAGCAGTTGTGCGCCGCGTAGCCATGTGTGGCGGCGCCGGCGGCGAATTCATAGGAGCGGCACAGGCAGCAGGCGCAGATGCATATGTCACCGCCGATGTGCGCTACCACGATTTCTGCGACAATCGCACCGGCATGGCGATATTCGACATCGGCCATTTCGAAAGCGAACAGTATGCTACTGTTATTTTTAAGAACGTGCTTTCGAAAAAAATGCCTAACTTTGCAGTCTATTTCTCGTCCTCTCAAAAAAATCCGATAAAATATTTGTAAGTCACCATATATGGCAACTGAAAACAAACAAGATGCACCCCGTTCGGTCGAGGATCGTCTCAAGACACTCTACGAACTCCAGACCATTCTCTCCGAAATCGATCGTATCCGTAATATCCGCGGTGAACTTCCCCTCGAAGTAAAAGACCTTCAGGACACCATCGCCGGTCTGAACACCCGTATCGAACGCTATCAAGGCGACATCGAAGACCTCAAAATCAAGCGCACAGCCGAGCAGAACAAAATCGAAAACAAAAAACTTCTCATCGAGCGCTATCGCCAGCAGCTCGACAACGTGCGCAACAACCACGAATTCGACAACCTCACTAAGGAAATCGAATACGAGACACTCGAAATCAAACTCAGCGAAAAAAATATCGGTGAAATCGAACGTGAAATCGACAACCGACAGGCCCAGATTGCTTCGATTCAGCAGGATATCGTAGACCAGACCCAGATTCTGGCCGAGAAAAAAGCAGACCTCGAAAACATTGTCAACGAAACACGCACCGAAGAAGAAAACCTCATCGGCCGTGCAAAGACCCTCGAACCCGGTGTTGACGACCGTACCCTCAACGCGTTCAAGCGTATACGCAAAAACGCCCGCAACGGCCTCGGCATCGTAATTGTAGACCGCAACGCATGCGGCGGCTGCTTCAACCGCATTCCCCCGCAGAAGCAGATTGAAATCAAGATGCACAAGAAAGTAATCGTCTGCGAATACTGCGGCCGCATTATGATTGACCCCGAACTCGCCGCTGCCGTCGAAGAATCAAAGAAATAAATCATTCCAGCTCATTTAAATCGGATTATGCAACAGCTTAATCCGATTTTTTATATCTTTGCAAAAATCTTCTAAACACATATATACTTATGAAAAAACTAATCTGCATCATCATTTTTGCAACAGTCTCTTGTATCGTAACCAAAGCTGCCGACTTCAGTTCCATGCGTGGCGTCTGGGCATCGGACAGCGCCGAAGCTGTAGTCACCGACCACGCCTGCATTTTCTTTGAAAACACACCATCGGGCATGCGGGCTTATCTGGACGTTCCGTCGTACAACATTCATAGCCGCACTGTTTTCGCCGACTCCACTTTCATCAGCGAAGAAACCACCCCGCTCCAGCTTTCCAAAGAAGGCAAAAGTCTTAAAATCGGCAATAAAACGCTTGTCAAAGTCGAAGACATCACTGTATGCGAACCTTACGAGCGCCCTACCGCAGTCTCAAAACTGGATATCGGCAAGCGTCTGCAGGAATGGCGTCTCGGGGCTGCTTACGGCCGCGAAGGTGAGTTCACTTTCTGCGAAATCAACACTAACCGCCATATGTTTGTCTACATGATAAACCCCGCCATGACCTACATACGTGCAGCTGCCACCCGAAATAACAATAACGGCACGTTATTTTTCCAGAACATACGCATGATGCAGAACCGCAACACCGGCGAGCTCACATCGCATATCATGCCGGGCAATCTTGCCATAGCGCGCGAAGACCTCGTTATCGACGACAGCAAATTCCAGCCCGATAAATGCACTTTCACCCCCGACGGCGGAATCTACTGGTCGCTGATATCATTCTCTCCCGACGAAATTCTCATAAACGGCTGCGGCGAAACATACCGCATACTAAGGGCGGCCTCCCCTCAGAACAAAGATGAATACTTCATGTACGCTCCATACTCAGCCGACGCCGAAGAGTTAAATTTCTTTCGCTGATAATTAAAGCATGAAGTTCGGCGGATTTTTGCTATCTTTGCGTTTTAGAACTGAAAAAAAATCAAACACATCATACTATGGCTCAGAATGAAGTAACGGAACCTGAAGAAAAGAAATCCCTCAATTTTGTAGAAGAAGAGGTTTACAACGACCTGCAGGCCGGAAAGAACGGCGGACGTCTCAGCACCCGCTTCCCGCCCGAACCCAACGGGTATCTTCACATAGGCCATGCCAAGGCAATCTGCATGGACTTCGGCGTCGCCGAAAAATTCGGCGGCACATGCAATCTCCGCTTCGACGACACCAACCCCGTCAAGGAAGATGTGGAATATGTCGACTCTATCCGCGAAGACATTCACTGGCTCGGCTTCGACTGGGGCGACCGCGAATACTATGCGTCCGACTATTTTCCCCAGCTGTTCGAACTCGCCGTGCGTCTCATCAAGGAAGGCAAGGCATATGTAGATGACCAGACCTCCGAAGAAATAGCACGCCAGAAAGGCACACCTCAGACCCCGGGCGAGGAAAGCCCCTACCGCAACCGCAGTGTAGAAGAAAATCTCGACCTTTTCATGCGCATGAATGCCGGAGAGTTCGAGGAAGGCTCGCGAGTGCTCCGTGCAAAAATAGACATGGCATCGTCCAACATGCACTTCCGCGACCCCATCATGTACCGTATCATCAAGACGCCACATCACCGCACAGGCACAACATGGAAGGTCTACCCGATGTATGACTTCGCCCACGGCCAAAGCGACTACTTCGAAGGTGTCACCCACTCTATCTGTACTCTCGAATTCGTGCCTCATCGTCCGCTTTACGAATATTTCGTAAAAGAACTCGCCGACGACAGCTACTGCCCGCGACAGATTGAGTTCAACCGTCTCAACCTCACATATACCGTCATGAGCAAGCGCAAACTGCTCCAGCTCGTGAAGGAAGGCCTCGTTGCCGGCTGGGACGACCCCCGCATGCCGACAATCTCGGGCATGCGTCGCCGCGGATATACGCCCGCATCTATCCGCAACTTCATCGACACTATCGGCTACACAAAGTATGAGGCTCTCAACAGCGTGAGCCTGCTCGAACATGCCGTGCGCGACGATCTCAACCGCATCGCAACCCGCGTCATGGCCGTTGTCAACCCTCTCAAGCTTGTCATCACCAATTACCCGGAGAACAAGGTCGAGACCGTAAGCATGGAGAACAATCCCGAAGACCCCGAAAGCGGCACACACGAAATGCCCTTCTCGCGAGAGCTCTACATCGAGCGCGATGACTTCATGGAGAATCCTCCCAAGAAGTTCTTCCGTCTCGCACCCGGCTCTGAGGTTCGTCTGAAAGGCGCGTATATCATCAAATGCGACGAAGTTATCAAAGATGAAGAAGGCAACATCACCGAACTGTGCTGTTCCTACGATGCCGACACCCTCAGCGGCATGCCCGGTGCAAACCGTAAGGTGAAAGGCACTCTTCACTGGGTTTCGGCGCGCCATGCCGTAGACGCCGAAGTGCGCCTCTACGACCGCCTTTTCGATGTCGAGAACCCCGCAGCAGAGCCCGACCGCGACTTCCGCGAAATGCTCAACCCCGAATCGCTCAAAGTGGTACAGGGAGTAAAACTGGAACCGTATATCATGGCCAACGCACAGCCCGGCACCAAATTCCAGTTCCAGCGCGTAGGCTACTTTACACCCGACCCCGACAGCACCCCCGAAAACCCCGTATTCAACCGCACTATAGCCCTCAAAGACACTTGGGAAAAGGTGCAGAAGAAAGCATAATTTCATAGTCCGCGCACAGCATGGATTATGAATGTGAAAGATGAAGAGTGAGAGGTGAATGGCACATGTCGCCACCTCTTCACTTTTCACCCTTCACTTTTTATTTTTTACCCTGAACTATGAGTTACGACGACGAATCAAATCCCCGCGAAGAACTATATCAGAACTTCCTCAAGTCGCTGAAAGAGCCTGCCTCCGAACGCTTCTTCGACGAGGATGAACTCGTGGAAATATTCGACTACGCCGGCGATATAGCCGATGATTATGCTCGTGCGGAAGTACTTTTCTGCGGCGCGAGGCTATATCCCGAGAGTATACCGCTGAAAGAACGGCGTGCCCTGCTCTATTTCGACCTCGAAGACGCCGAAAAAGAGCTCAAAGACGGCAGCGCGGCCGCCTACATAGCCGATAATGCCGACCACACCTCGCTGTTGTTCGATATTGTGCGCCTCGAGGCAAACCGTCCGGCCGACGCCCCTGCCGCTCTCTCATTCCTGATGGAGCAGTACCCGTCGTTTTCAGATGAAGAAACCATACGATTCATAGACCTTGCCTTCGACCTCGACTGCTATGACTGGGTAAAGGCCCATATGACGGACCTCCGCAAGAAAGCTAATTTCCTGCCCGCACTTCTATTTGAAGTGCTTCAGGAAGCCGACCAGCAGGGCGACGACGAAACCGTTGCTCTACTTGCCGAAGAACTCATAGAAGCCGAACCTTTCTCGGTAGCATACTGGGCGACACTCTTCCGCGCCCAGGCCCGTCTTGGCAAAGAAGAAGAGGCCAGACAGACATTCGATACTGCCAAGGCACTTGGCGCGGACAATCCTGCGGCTCTGCTTAATCTCGCCGACACGGTCTATTCGTCGGCACCCTATCTGCAAAAAGATGCCATTGAAATGATGGCGTCTCTGAAAGAAGAGAACCCAGACGACTTCACATTCACAGACTGCCGGTGTGCATTGCTTGTACAGAACGGAGACCCGGCAACTGCAGTGGCCGAACTCCGCAGATATATGGACGCCCACCCGGGCGAAATCCGTCCGCTCAAGCAGTTGCTGCTTTGCAATATAGCTGATGCCGAAGAAATCTGCGACCGCTTCATGGCCGCAAACGACGGCCGCGAAATGTCGGCCATAGACCTCGATGAGACAATCAATGCCCTGCTGATGCGCTCGGCAATGATTTCGCTCGCCGGTTTTCTGAAATCGCTGCGCAAACGCCGCGAACTGAATGCTGTGGAGTTTGCCTCCTATGCAGAAGCGCTCTTTGCCCAGGGCAAATACGAGGAAACGGTAGAACTAATCAGCGACGACAGCCTTTTCGACGAAATTATGCAGATACCTTTCCGCGGCGCATCGCATGTATATATATGCGTGACAGCATACATGAAGACCGGCCACGAGGAGCAGGCAAAGGAAATACTCAATAAAGTCACACCCTTCTTCGAGGCATACCTCGCAGCTGCGCCGCTGCCTGTTCGCATGGCCTCGCGCACCATCTTCACCCTTGCCGACAAAGTGCGGCGTCACCCTGCCTCGGAAAAACTCTACTGGGAGTACTTCGACATGCTCGGACACTCCAAATTCACCTGAAAAAGGCTTTGAGACGTGCTATGCCGGCTTTGCCGAGTATGAGAAGCGCTGTGTACTGACAAGCCTTTGCAAGGCCATAGAATGCAGCCCACAGCACGCCCTTGGCGGCTACAGATATAGGCAGGAGCATCTGCGCGAACGACAGAGCATAACAAAGCACACAACACAGCGCCACAATAAGGCCTGTGCGGAACGAAAGACTCTGCAGCCATTGTCTGAATTTCTGAAACGACTCTTTCACACTCCAAAAATACAAATTTTTTATGTAAAAAGCGCCTGCCCCGCTCGGAACAGGCGCTTTTACTTGGTTATAAGGGGAGGTGCTTACTTTTTAGCCTCCACGGCTGCACGCTCGATGGCAAGGCAGTCGTTATAATTCTTGATGTAGGCGTCGAAGCCGGCTACATCAGATGAATCAGGGGCTATTTCTACACCGGCATTGCCGAGGAATACTTTCTGCTCAAGATATTCGGGCAGCGAGAGACCTTCCGGATTGCTAACCACAAAACCGGCGAGCAGGGCCATGCCCCAGGCTCCGCCCTCGCCTGCTGTCTCCATTACAGAGATAGGCGTGTTGAGAGCCGCAGCGAGGATACGCTGGCCTACACCCTTGGTCTTGAAGAGACCTCCGTGGCCGGTAAGACGGTCTACTTCCACGTTCTCTTCCTTGAAGAGAATATCGTTGCCTATTTTGAGAACAGCAACAGATGCGTAGAGGTTGGCGCGCATGAAATTGGCGAGATTGAAGCGGTCGTTTGCCGAACGGACGAAAAGAGGACGTCCTTCCTCAAGACCGGTTACGGGTTCGCCCGACACATAGTTATAAGCCATAAGACCGCCGCAGTCGCCGTCGCCCTCGAGAGCGCGGTTGTAGAGGAGGCCGTAGAGCTGATTGTAGTCAACAGGCACACCGAGCATTTCCTGGTATTCCTTGAAGAGGTTTACCCATGCATTGAGGTCGGAAGTACAGTTGTTGCAGTGAACCATCGCAACGAGGCTGCCGTCGGGAGTCGTAACCATGTCTATCATCTCGTAGGGCTTGGAGAGCTCCTTTTCGAGAACAATCATGGAGAACGACGAAGTGCCGGCCGATACGTTGCCAGTGCGCTTGAGCACCGCATTGGTAGCAACCATACCTGTTCCGGCGTCGCCTTCGGGCGGGCAGAAGGGCACGCCTGCTGCAAGATGTCCGGAAACGTCGAGAAGAGCGGCGCCCTCGGGAGTAAGATTGCCGGCGGCTTCACCTGCAACGAGCACCTTGGGCAAGATTTCGTCGAGAGTCCATTTGAAGCCTTTGGGAGCCACAAGCTTGTCGAATTTGGCAACCATTGCGGCATCGTAGTTCTTTGTTTCAGGATCTACAGGAATCATGCCGGAGGCATCACCAACGCCGAGCACACGCTCGCCGGTGAGTTTCCAATGGATATATCCGGCAAGGGTTGTGAGGAAATCGATATCTGCCACATGCTCCTCATTGTCGAGGATAGCCTGGTAGAGATGCGATATGCTCCAGCGGAGGGGAATATTATATACGAACAGTTCGCTCAGCTCGGCAGCGGCACGTCCAGTATTGGTGTTGCGCCACGTGCGGAAAGGCATCAGGATATTGCCATCTTTGCCGAAAGGCATATAGCCGTGCATCATGGCGCTGATACCGATAGCTGCAAGGCGCTCGATTTCTACGTCGTAGAGCTCGCGCACATTCTTGCGGAGGTCGGCATAGCAGTCCTGCAGACCATACCAGATAGCCTGAATGCTATAAGTCCAGAGCCCATCGACAAGCTGGTTCTCCCAGGTATGGCTACCCTGAGCGAGCGGCTTGTTATCGGGGCCGATAAGCACGGCCTTGATTCGGGTTGAACCAAACTCAATGCCCAGCACCGCCTTGCCCTGTTCTATGATAGTTTTAGTTTCCATAGTGTTAATTTCTCGCGAAGCGGAACATTAATTTATTAGCAGAGAGATTTGTTAAGCATGTAATAAACCTCGTTCCAGCGGAGCTCGTTCTTGAAGTTCTCGATGGTGGTATCCTTGCAGATGTGGAGCATTTCGATGCCAGCGATTTCTGCATAGTCCTGCCAGTATTCGGGAGTGAGCTTGTAGGAGAAGCAGGAGTGGTGTGTGCCGCCTGCAAGAATCCATGCGCCTGCGCCGACTTCGAAGTTGGGCATAGGAATCCAGAGAGCCGAAGCAACGGGGAGCTTGGGCAGGGGCTTGGGCTCGATGCACTCAACGTCGTTGACGATAAGACGGAAGCGGTTGCCGAGGTCTACTACAGTAGCGGTGATACCTGCGCCGGGCTTCGAGGTGAAGACAAGGCGTGCGGTAAGGCTCTTGCGAATACCGATGCCGAGGAAGTGAACCTCGAGACGGGGGCGTTCGGCTGCGATGAGGGGGCAAACTTCGAGCATGTGAGCCTGGAGGATAGAGCTGTTGGCTCCGTCGAAGTTAAGGGTATAATCTTCGAGGAAGGAGCAGCCCTGGCCCTGGCTCATAACCCATACAGAGCGATAGAGAGCGGCGCTCTTCCAGTCGCCTTCTGCACCGAAGCCATAGCCTTCGGCCATGAGGCGCTGCGAAGCGAGGCCGGGAATCTGGTCGAAACCGACGAATTTGGGGTCGTTGATATCGGCAGTGCCGAGGTCGTCGAAGTTGGTAGTGAAGCCCTTGGCACCCTTGGCTACGAGAATAGCGCGGAGTGCGAGTTCGGCTTTTGCGGCATTCCAGATTTTCTTGTAGCCTTCGCTGTTTTTGTCTTCAAGTTCGGCGGCATGCTCGTATTCCTTTAAATATGTAGCTACGAGAGCGTCGGTATCAGCGTCGGTTACCTTCTTGAAGTATTCCATGAGCTCGCTCACGGGGGTGTAGTCCACGTGGTAGCCCATGCGCTGTTCGGCCTCAACCTTGTCGCCGTCGGTAACGGCCACATTGTTCATCTGGTCGCCGAATCGGAGAATCAGCATATCCTGGCTGTCGGCCCAAGCGGCGGCAACACGCTGCCATACGGCGATGTGGTCCTGAGCGATGGGGTCGGTCCAGTGACCAACAACAACTTTGCGGCGCAGACGCATGCGCGAGCAGATATGGCCGAATTCGCGGTCTCCGTGAGCGCTCTGGTTGAGGTTCATGAAGTCCATGTCCATGGTATCCCAGGGAATTTCGGCGTTATACTGTGTGTGGAAGTGGAGCAAGGGCTTGTTGAGCTGCTGCAGACCGTGAATCCACATCTTGGCGGGCGAGAATGTATGCATCCAGGTGATAACACCGATACATGCGTCGCAGTTGTTGGCAGCCTTCATCACGTCGGCCACCTCTTTCGATGAGTTTGCAGTGCCTTTGTAGACAACTTTCACGGGCAGACGGCCTGATTTGTTGAGACCTTCTACCATTTCTTTAGAGTGGCTGTCGACAGCCACAACTGCGTCACCGCCATATAGGAGCTGGGCACCTGTCACCCACCATACTTCGTAGTTAGAGAAAACACTCATGATTGATTATGAATTAAGGATTATTTGGTAATTGATAATTTAGAATTAATCTGTATTAAGATGCCTGTCGGCTTATTTCTGCCCGTAGTATGCGTTGGGGCCATGCTTGCGGGAGAAGTGCTTTTCTATGAGGAGAGGATTCATAGTCAGCTGCGGGTTCACCTGATATGCGATGAAAGCCATCTTTGCCACCTCCTCCATCACAACGGCATTGTGCACGGCCTCTTCGGGAGTCTTGCCCCAGCTGAACGGACCATGGTTTTTCACGAGCACGCCCGGAGTATGAATCGGATTGAGGCCGATAAAGCGCTCTACGATTACATTTCCTGTCTCGAGTTCATAGTCACCTTCAACTTCGGCGGCAGTCATATCGCGTGTGCAGGGAATGGCATTGTGGAAATAGTCGGCGTGAGTAGTGCCGATATTGGGCAAATCGATTCCTGCTTCAGACCATGCTGTCGCATAAGTGGAATGAGTGTGCACCACACCGCCAATTTCGGGAAAAGCACGGTATAGCGCAAGATGCGTCGGAGTGTCTGACGACGGACGGAGATTTCCCTCTACCACTGTTCCGTCGGCAAGACTTACCACTACCATATCGGAAGCCTTCATCGTATCATAGCTTACACCGCTGGGCTTGATTACCACAAGGCCCTTTTCGCGGTCTATACCCGACACGTTTCCCCAGGTGAAAATCACCAGGCCATGCTCAACAAGGCTCATGTTGGCACGATATACTTTTTCTTTAAGTTCTTCGAGCATTATATCTTGAATCTTAAGTTTTGTTCATAAATGTGGTTGTCGAAGCGGTACAGGCGTGCGCCACGGCGCGAGCCTGTCTTGTCGATACAGTCTGTAGCGACCACCGACTCTACTTCGGCAACCCGTTTGCGGAAATTGCGCTTGTCTATTTCCTCTCCGAGAACCGTCTCATATAGAGCCTGCAGCTGCGAGAGCGTGAACAGAGGCGGAAGGAGACGGAAGGCCACGGGCTCAACTGCAAATTTACGTCTCAAGGCAGCAAGGGCACGTTCAATCATCATCGGATGGTCAAATCCGAGTTCTGGCAGCTCGTCGAGGGGCAGCCAGTGTGCCTCGTGCTCCTCAACAGCCGCACTGTCTACATCGGCAATATTGACCAGAGCACTGTAAGCTACCGATATAACCCTTTCGCCGGGGTCGCGGTCTACGGCGCCGAAGGTTCCGACCTGATGCATATATACATCGGCAATGCCGGTAAGGTCGTGGAGCACACGCGCCGCAGCATCGTCGACACTTTCATCGCGGCCTACAAAACCTCCCATGAGCGACCATTTCCCGGCTTCAGGCTCGAAGCTTCGCTTTGTCAGAAGCAGACAAAGACGACCGTGGTCAAGGCCGAAGATTACACAATCGACGGCCACATAAAGTCTGTCGTTTCTTGTATAGTAAGCGCTCATTATTCAGTTTGCGGTTTGGAGTTTATGGGTTATCAATGAACTATAAACCACAAACTCCAAACTTATTTACAGTATTACCAGAAATAGATATAGAATGCGACTGTGATACCGAGAATGATTATCGAGTGGATAACATCCCAGTGATTCCAGCTGGCACGGGTCTCGGCACGCTGCTCGGGAGTAGAAGTGCCAAACACAAGACCGCGTATTTTTTCTTCGGTCGGAGCCTTGGTGCAGAGCGATACAATCACACCTACAGCAAGACAGAACACGAGCATCCAGCCGCAGAAGAAGAGCCAGTTGCAGTCATAAAAAACAGACTGGAAGAGGCTGGGGTCGGCCGATGCGCCTGCGTTGCTGTAGTATATCTTGGCGCCGAGACGGGTAAGGCCAACGATAAGACCCGAGAGAAGTGCCCACATGCCGCCGAGGGCCGAAGCGCGCTTCCAGAGGATACCGATAAGGAATGCAGCCGCGATACCGGGTGCAAGCACAGACTGAACGTCCTGGAGATAGAGGTAGAGAACGTCGCCGACCGAACGCATCACAGGAATCCAGAGAATGCCGAGAATAACGATGACAACGGTCGCGGCCTGACCGATACGCACAAGTTTCTTGGGGTCGGTCTTAGGACGGAGACGCTGGTAGAAGTCGATGGTGAAGAGGGCTGCCGACGAGTTGAAGAGCGAAGCGAGCGAGCTCATGAGGGCGGCAAGAATACCGCACACGATAAGACCCTTGACACCGGCGGGAAGCAGTTTGGCAACGAGAGTGGGGAAAGCGGCGTCGGAGTTGGGATTGCCGTTCGGAAGCAGGGGCAGGAAATCGCCGAGGTTCTGATGGAGAGCAAAGGCAATCATACCGGGGATAAGGAAGAGGAATACAGGGAGAAGCTTGAGGTAGGCGCCGAAAATGGTACCGCGGCGAGCTTCTTTTTCGTTTTTGCCGGAAAGAACGCGCTGCACGATAAACTGGTCGGTACACCAATACCAGAAACCGATAACAGCCGAGCCGATGAGAGCGCCGAGCCAGGGGTACTGTGCGTCGCGGTTGTCGCGGATAAGGTTGACCATGGTATCGCCATATTCATTCACTTTCACAGCCGAGCAGATTCGCATCATTTCATCCCAACCGCCGAGCTCTTTGAGACCGAGCACGAGGATAATGAGCGAGCCGAGCAGAAGAATCGGGGTCTGGAGCACAGAAGTGTAAAGCACAGATTTCATACCGCCGAAGATGGTATAGAGAGCGGTGATGAGCACAAGTCCGATTGCAGCAATCCAGAAGAAGTCGATACCCCAGAGTTCGTCGATGCCGAATACCTGCTGGAACACGAGGCCGCCGGCATATACAGTCACGGCAACCTTGGTGAGCACGTAGCTGATGAGCGAAATAGTGGCAAGGATAGTGCGCGACTGCGGATTGAATCGCTTTTCAAGGAATTCGGGCATGGTGTAGACCATGGAACGCGAATAGAACGGAACGAAAACCCAGCCGAGGATAAGAATCATCCAACCCTGGATTTCCCAGTGAGCCATCGCCATGCCGGACGAAGCTCCCGAGCCGGCGAGTCCGATGAGGTGCTCCGAACCGATGTTCGAAGCAAAAATAGATGCACCGATGGCAATCCATGTGGCATCTTTGCCTCCGAGGAAGTAGTCGGCGGCATTGTTCTGCTTTTGGCGCACAACCCATACGATGATGCCAATAAGGGCAACAAAGAACAAGGCTATGACAACCCAGTCGAGTAACTGCATAATGGTAAAGGTATTATTTTGGTTAAGGTAAATCTGGCTTGTGAGGGGGGGGGCGAAAGTATAAAGTCTATAAAGTTAAGATAATAGTCAGACAAACCATTATCTTAACTTTTTTAACTTTTTCAACTTTTTACCTTTTCGACACCATATTATTTAACTGTCGAGAATTTGTAGGTGCAGTGGCTTGTATATGTTTCGCCGGGGCGAAGAACCGCGGTAGGCCACTGGGGCTTGTTGGGGGTGTCGGGATAGTGCTGTGTCTCGAGGCATACGGCTGTGCGCTGCTGATATGTGATGCCTTTCTTGCCGGTGACAGTACCGTCGAGGAAGTTGCCTGTGTAGACCTGCACGCCGGGCTCGTCGGTATATACGTCCATTACGATGCCCGATTCAGGCGAAACGAGGCGGAGTTTTGCGTGGCTCATGTCGCTGGGGTTGCGGAGCACCCAATTGTGGTCGTAGCCGTTGCCGTTGAGAAGCTGAATATCTTCAGCGGCGATATCACGGCCTATTTCTTTAATTACGGTGAAGTCCATCGGAGTGCCTTCAACGGCCTCGATGGTGCCGAGTGTCATATATGTGCTGTCTACGGGGGTGAAGCCTTCGGCGTCAATCCAGAGCGAGTCGGCAAGTATTGTGTTTTCGGGGTTGCCCGACAGATTGAAGTAGGAGTGATTGGTGAGATTGATGATGGTCGGGGCTTTTGTGGTAGCGCTATAGGCAATGGCGAGAGCGTTGTCTGATGTAAGAGTATATGTGACAGTGGCTGTGACTTCGCCGGGAAATCCATTGTCGCCGTCGGGCGATATGATGGTGAGTCTGAGGGTGCTGTCGTTTGGCTGTTCGGCATCGAAAACGCGGAACTGCCAGCCATATGTACCCATGTTTGTACCGCCATGCAGACAGTGTCCGAAATTATTGCGGGGAAGCTGATAAACGCTGTCGTCGAGTTCGAAGCGGCCCTGGTTGATACGGTTTGCATATCGGCCGATTGCCGCACCGAAGTCAGTTACATTATTTTCGGGGAAATAAGCCTGAACACTGTCGAAACCAAGGACAACGTCGCGGAAACCACCTTTCGCATCGGGCACATTGAGCGACACGACGCGGCCGCCGAAGTTTGTAATGCATGCCTCCATGCCGTTGGCATTCACGAGTGTGTAGAGTGCAACAGAATCGCCACGATATTCACTTGCGAATTTCTGAGGATCGAGGCCCGACTTTGTCAGTGCGGGTGCCTCCGTCTTGGTGCCGCACGATGCAAGCACAAGCGCCGAAAGAAGGGCTACCGGAAGAACTTTCATGGTCTTGAATGATGGGAGTTTGAATGGTTTTAGAATCTGTTTTTTATTTTGGGTGTAAAATTAACACTCATTTTTCGACCCGCCAAATAAAAAAACATGTTTAACAACATATTTCCGATTCTCAGGGCCTGTTCAACATCTATAAAAACACTCAAAATCCGCCTCAGAGCGCCTCAGAGCGCCAAAATATAATATTTCAGCAAGAATGCGAAAAATTATGCAAATTTACAAAAAACAGTAATTTTGGTGGTTAAATATTTTTGCAGTAATTATGTCATGCAGAAAAAAACCGTTCATACCCCAAAGATTTGTTTAAAACATTTCGCACTTATCTCGCAACAACATTGTATGGTTCTACACCATCGATCTTGAAAACGAGGAAATCAAACACGAATACTTTACGGAATATCGTCTGCTGTCTTTCACCGTCAACCTCTATGACTTACATCAGAACTTCATAGGCACCGTAAAAGATAAAATCGACTATGCCGAAAATGAAGTCAGAGTTCCATTGTGCAACGTACTTCCCTCTATAACCAAACACTTTTTCAACGACGATGACAGCTACGAACTTGTAATGAGCCTCGCCTACAACGCTACAACTCCAGGTGTGGTTCTCTATCGTTCGACCGTATATCAGATAGGCGCCGAAAAAGACAAGGACGGCGACGACATAACAATAGCCACATTGCCCGAGATTGTCTGCGATGTACTGGACGCAACTGTTCCCGGTGGCCCTGAAAAGGTATTTATGTCGACCATGACCGAATACTTCCCGGTCGATTTCGACGAAGGCGGCGATTTATGGGAATACCGTCTACAAGGCAAGCGAGGTGTTCAAGCGAGCAATTGATGCGATTATCCATTTCGCCACGGAACAGCACAAGTCAATTTTCTCTCCTTCCGAATCCGCTGACATCAAGAACGTGATGCAGACTTATGGGGAAACCACCGAGCAGAGGAAGGTAATGGGTGTATGGCTCTGTGACTATGCGGAATATTTGCAGCCATTTGACGAAATAAAACATCGCCATACACTCAATGAGGTTGGCGATGTTGCAAAGGGGGCGTATGATTGGAAGATTGAGAGAGGACAAGGGTATGCGTTATGAGCCAATTTTCGTAGTGTAGCGAATCGCGACTGCCTTAACATTGGCTTCCGGATATTTACTTTGATAATATGCAGTGAGATCTTTGTATAACCATACACCCATAGTTTGATACATTCGGGACTTAGCAGATATAAATATATCATATTGCATTATTGGGTTTTCCGTATCATCACCGTTTACAAAAACGAGCTCTCCATATCCGGCAATCTTGCTTTCAGGCGGAAGTAGTTTATATGTATCGGGAAATTCAGCTTGGTCCTTACTTTTCCTAATCAGAATACCTTGCCCAACTGTGTGCATATCGTTATTCAACAAGAACCATTTGTTCACATTGGAAAAAGTAATATAATAGCGCAATCCTCCAAATTTATATGTGGCATCGGTTTTAATATCGTTCTCAATGTCCTCTTTTTTATCAGCGTCAATGGCATAGGCAAATTCCGGATTAATATACGAACAATGTTTTTCAAAATACCAATTCGGGATGAAATGAGGAGGCAAATTCTCAGAGTCCTTGTGTTCTTTCGATATAACTTCCAATAGCTCGTATTCAGTCCATGCCGGGTCTCCCATGCTATAATCCAGATAACTCGTTTTACTGATACGTATTAGGTATTCATATCCTTCTTCGTATTCAAACTTGGCAATATCGCCATGAGCTTCCCACTCGTTGGAGTTATCTTTTTTAACAGCATATACGTTAGCAAATATATTATTGCCACTCGATGTCAAAACACCGGGTAGTTTCACAGATGCTACCGTGAGCGTGTATTCGCTATAATCAGTTACTTTTTTCCCTTCTTCGTTATCGTCAGAGCAAGCTCACATTAAAAGAGAGACAAGTAAGATGAATTGAATCTTAAGAAAATGCGATTTCATATGGAATATGGTATTTGTTATTCATAACTTCCTTCAAAATGATATACAAGCTGTTGGAATGGCTCATATTTTTTGTCGCCAACCCATAATTCTGTCGGTGATAGATTGAATATTATGTCATGATGATAGTAATCGGCATCACCGCCAAAATGTTGACTGAAAACGATTTTTACTGTTTCGGGAGCACCATCTCCACCGGGACAAACCACATCTTTAGGATGCAACACGAAATTATATATTTGCTCATCCATTTGATAAAATTCGTAAGCAGCTTTGACTTGAACCGTGCCGATGTCACAAAGTCGGGATGCAATCCTTTCATCTGTAATGGACTGTGCCATTAAAGACAAGTCCATGTTTACTGTCAAGGAATCCTTTGAGACCGCCTTGCACGCATTACCTTCTGATATTGTTTCCCCATGATAATAAGAGACCCTCATTTCTCCATGATAAGTGCCTTTCAATTCAAAAAGTGCTTTTTGAATTTCAGAAGATGAAAACCTTGGCTCATCCTTATTGCAACTTGAAATGAACACCAGGGCAATGAACAGAATAATTGTGGTTATTTGCTTCATACTTTCATTTTTTTCTCGTATGGCTCAATGGAGAGATTAATTTATAATGCAGAAACGTGAGCCAACTATGCCACGCCTTGTATTGGAGGTCCTGAGAAAACCTTAGTGTATAGATGTGGTAATCGTAGCCCACGCTATAGCGTGAGAACCATTACGCCTTTTCTCATACACTATTTTAAAGTTTCTCAGGTTTCCAAATACGAGATAAGCATAACGCTTCTTTTTATTTCAGATGTCTTGGATCGAGTTGTCTCAATCCAATTACAAAGGTAGTAAAAATCCTGTAAAAGTCTCTCGCCGACAGGCAAAATAAGCGTTTAAAAGCTCGTTTTCCCCATTTTTGTACCTCATTTGCTTCTCCAAGCGTTCAAGAGCCTGTTTTTTAGCGGTGAAAGATAATTCCTTGACAACAATCTCCGGCACACAGACCTTCAAGAAGCCTGCCCCTGAAGAAGCTGTCTACTATACTTTTGTCGTTATTCTGCGTTCAAATGTTATCATCATGCTCCTCAAATTTCAATACTGAAAATTGGGTGGGTGCAGTTTTCGTGTCATCTATTGATTACAACGGCAATGATTTCGAGAATGATAGCGCAAGAAATCTTCATGCCATTTGTCTTTGGCTGAATAGTTACAAAAACATTATCAGCTATTAAGATTTAGTTAAATCTTTCATTCAAAACACAAGCCTTTTTTAATCCTTTCTCTCCTTAAAAGACGGCTCTTTAAAGAAGACTATATTCGAAAACTCCGAAAGCATTCTCAATCTTTCGAATATCAGCGGGTGTGAGCCTCAAATCATGTTCGTATCCATTGAGAACAACGAATATGTATTCAACTTCGTTGACCTTTTCTCGGCACGCCGCGTGTGCACCATAAGCCAGCATCTGCGTATCGACGGTTTTGACCCGGCCCCCCTTCTGGCTAACTTAGACCGCACTCCCGCAAAAAGCCTCATCGAAAGCAAATCGCTCATGCCGTCGACCTATCATTCCGACAAGCATCGTGAATACCTCGTCCTCATAAAACGCGGCGGCTATAACTTCACCCAGGACGCCGTGCTCGGCATCCGGCCGCCTACAGGCGACGCTGTCGTACCCGCGACACCCACTCTCTCACAGACCGGTTCCCTTGCCACATCAAAAAACGATTCGCTTGTTTTCGATCTGTTCGCCTCCAACAGTTCCATGTTGGTCAACTACACCCCGCATAGCTTAGTTGCAGAATTCGGAGCGACATTCCACAACAAAAACAATACGGCTGCAAGCGACTTCATCCTACCGCTAAGCGAAAAAGGATACGAAGTACCGTCTGGCATAGGCCTCTCTCCGGCATTCATGCCGGCCATAAACCTTGCCGAAGCAGATATCCCCGACGGCCGCTATAAAGTGACTATCGTCAACAAGTATGAAAGCATAAGCGACGACTGGACTCCCGTACTCATCAACAACGGATATGACAACTCTTTTGGATTAAGCCTCAAGGGTGGAACACCGGGCTTATGAAACATTAATCAGATTCCCTACCCCAAAAAAGGACGCTGCCAAAAAAACGGCAGCGTCCTTTTTCTGTCTTTTCAATCATCGGCCAGATAAAAGCTGGCGCGAAAAATAATAGAAGAACTTCACATCATCGATGAAGTAGCGCCTGAACAGACGCCGAGGCTCCTTGCAAAAGCGATAGAACCATTCCAGGCAAAGTTTCTGCATGATTACAGGCGCCCGCCTGATATTTCCGGCCTCAAAGTCGATAGTTGCGCCGAGAGCCATCCATACTTTCACGTCCGGCATCTTATCTTTATGGGCCATAATCCATTTTTCCTGCTTGCTCGAGCCAACCCCTACGAGCACCACATTGGCGCCGGAGCGATTTATGATGTCGTAGATAGAACGGTTTTCTTCTTCATTTTTTTCAAAACCGTATGAAGGCGAATGGGCTCCTACAACTATAGGCCGACCTATTTCAGCATTAATACGCTCCATTGCACGGTCAGCAACACCGGGGCCCGCACCAAGGAGAAATATGCGGCAGTCGGGGTTATTACGGTGATATTTATAGAACGCCGGAAAAAAACTGCTTCCCGGTATAGTCTCCGGCAGGGAACGCTTCAGAAGTTTCGAGCAGAAATAAAGAATACGGCTGTCGCACACCACCCATTCGGCCTTATCGTAGCAACGGCGAAAATCCTCGTCAGATTCAAGCCTTACCAGATGGTCTACATTTGGGGTGAAGAGCACCCCACGGTCGAGTCGCTCGAGGAGTTCGGCACATGTCAGCGCCTGTATGCGGGCATGCAGAATCCGGACTATGTTCATGGTCTATTAATCAGAGAAAGGTAAATATCAAATATCCGCGCGGCCACGGAATCATGGTCGAGGCCGAGCGCAAAAATTTTTTCGCGCCCCGTCATACCTGTACACGACTCATCACCGAGAGCGGCAAAAACATGGTCGGCCAGCGCTTCTGGGTCGTCCGATGCGCTGCAGACACAGCGTCCGACACCGTCGAGAAGCATATCGACATCGCCTACTTTTGTAGATACTACCGGAAGATTGCATGCCATAGCCTCCTTGACAGCCTGTGGCGAGCCTTCCGAAATAGAAGTCATCAGCATAAGGTCTGAATCGCGCATGGCTTGTGCAACCTCGCTGCGAGTCATGTTCATGACACAGACAGTGTCGGCTTTCAGCCCATATTTATGCTCAAGTTTCGCCACTACAGCCTCAAACAGAGGGTAGTTCTTCACCTTGCGGGCCGGATTGCTGGGAAACAGGAGGCGCACAGTTCCATCGGCAGCGCTGTGTCGGCGGCTTTCGGACGGCGCGAAGATTTCCGTATCTACAGAGCATGCTATTTTGGCAACATTAGAGCAACGGCGCCCCGCAAGTGCGGTCATACGGTCGTTAAGCGATATCGCTGCATCGGCATGTCTGAGAATGCGGTTTGTGAGCGCCACCTGAACCGTCTTTCCCTGCTCAGGCTGTATGTCGCCACCATGGAGCGTGACAACTACTGGCACTTTCCAACGCCGGAAAGGCCAGAGAAGAAACAGACCCGACAGCCCGTAATGGATATGGACAAGGTCATAACGTCCGCCGCTTATTTTCCTGTTTATATCTATTACAGACCTCAGATAGGCCTTGTTGCCATTTGTGTTATCGATATAATAAAGCTCGTAGTCAACCTCCGGAAAACGCCGGCTCACGGCATCCATCTGTTCCTTAACGAACACGCCGTAGTCCGGCCTGTTCTCGGAGGGGAACATATTTGTAACCAGTAGAATTTTCATAGAGTCAGGAGGCTGTTTTAACATTTAACGACAAAAAAGCCCCAAATATTGCTTTTGGGGCTTCATAGAAGGTATGTAAAGTTTATCAGCGCACCTTTCGAGCAGGGTCGCAGGTGAGTCCGACTCCGAGTTTCTTGAAAATTTTTCGGTCGACCTCCCCAAGCATCACTGTCGAGTGCACCTGGCAACCGTCGAGCTGCGAGAGCTGTTCGAGAGCGCGGCGGCAGTTCTCATCGTGAGTGCTCAGCACCGACAGCGCCACAAGAACCTCGTCGGTATGCAGGCGCGGATTATGGCCGCGGAGATAGTTGAGTTTGGTGTACTGTATCGGCTCTATCATTTCCTGCGGTATGAGCTTCACCGAGTGTTCTATACCGGCAAGATGCTTCACCGTATTCAGAATCAGAGCTGCGCTCGGCCCAAGCAATGCGCTTGTCTCGGCTGTGATAATGGTTCCGTCGGCAAGTTCGATGGCCGAACACGGCACCTCGCTGCGCTCGGCGCGCTCGCGCGCGGCCGACACACACCGGCGATACGACACATCTATCTTTGCCTGCTTGAACAGAAGCGCAATCTTGTTGACCTCGGCATCGGAACCCTCGCCTGTTGCCAGACGGTTGAGGGCGGTGAAATAGCGGCGTATAATCTCGTTCTTGGACGCATCGCAGCACACATCGTCGTCGCTGATGCAGAAACCGACCATATTCACCCCCATATCTGTAGGCGATTTATATGGATTATAGCCATATATGCTTTCGAACAGAGCGTTGAGCACCGGGAAAATCTCGATATCGCGGTTGTAATTGATGGCAGTCTTGCCGTAGGCCTCAAGGTGGAAGGGGTCTATCATATTCACATCGTTGAGGTCGGCCGTAGCAGCCTCATAGGCGATATTGACAGGGTGCTTCAGCGCGAGGCTCCATACGGGGAAGGTCTCGAACTTGGCATAACCGGCCTCGATGCCGCGTTTATGCTCGTTGTAGAGCTGGCTCAGACATACAGCCATCTTGCCGCTTCCGGGGCCGGGGGCGGTGACAATCACAAGCGGACGCGTAGTCTCGATATAGTCGTTGTGCCCGAAGCCCTCGTCGGAGGCAATAAGCCCCACATTGGTAGGATAGCCCTCGATGGTATAATGATAGTAAGCGGTAATGCCCATGCGTTCGAGGCGCGCGCGATAGGCGTCGGCGCTCATCTGTCCGTTGTAGTGCGTGATTACGACGGCACTAACCAGGAACCCGCGTTTCTGGAATTCCTCGCGCAGACGGAGCACGTCCATGTCGTAGGTTATTCCGAGGTCATTACGAACTTTGTTTTTCTCTATATCAAGAGCGCTGATTACAATGACAATCTCGGCGCTGTCGCGCAGCTGACTGAGCATTCGCAGCTTGATATCAGGTTCGAACCCGGGCAGCACGCGGCTGGCATGATGGTCGTCGAAGAGCTTTCCTCCGAGTTCAAGATAGAGTTTGTTGCCGAACTGAGCAATGCGCTCCTTTATATGTTCGGACTGAATCTTAAGATATTTATCGTTGTCGAATCCGTGTCTCATAACGGATTGCAAAGTTAAGCATTTCCGCTCACCTCCGCAAACTCCGGCATCGTTTTTTTGTTTTCGGATTTGGTGGAAAATAACTATTTTTGCATCGATATGAAGGTTCTGATTATTGACGATAATCCTGCGGTAAGGACTACTCTGAAACTGGTACTCAACGGTGTTTTCGACGAGATTGCGGCCGTTGCCGACCCGCGTCTGATTCCGGCTCTGCTTGCGGCCGGAAATATCGACGTCGTGCTGCTCGACATGAATTTCGACAACAGCCGCCTCGACGGCAGCGACGGCCTTTTCTGGCTTTCGCGAATCAAGGAATGCGAAAACGCGCCCGCAGTCGTTCTCATCACCGCTTTCGGCGACGTACCGCTTGCTGTCGAAGCCATGAAACTGGGCGCGGAAGACTTCGTGACAAAGCCGTGGGATAACGACGAACTCATTGCCAAACTCAACAAAGCCATTTCCCGAAACAGGGCAAAGCGCGACGCCGGTCTCGTGCTCGACAAAGCCCGCGAACTTGAGCGGCTCGACAGCCGCCGCCGGCAGATGACTCTCGACGAACTCAAATTCGAGCACGTCAGCAAAATTGTAGACAGTTGCGGAGGCAATCTCAGCGCCGCTGCCGACCGCCTTGGCATAACCAGACAGACATTATATAATATACTCAAGAAAAAGTGAGACGCTTCCGACTCAATTTCGTCCTGCTTATATTTGCCGTCGCACTCTCGGCCGCACTTGCGGGGTGGCTGTTCGGCGCCGGCCTATGGGCGCCCGGAGTATTTGCCTTGATATTTTTGTTTATCGCAGCATCTGCTCTCGTTTTGCTCGCTAAAAAACTGATACGCGTCATGAGCACTTTCGTTAGCGCCCTCGAAATGAACGACGTGACAATGCAGTTCGATATCGGCGAAGACGACCACGAATTGCGCCGTATGTCGCAGTCGATGAACAGCATTGTAGAGCTCTACCGCGACAACACGCGCCAGCTTGAGACAGGGAAACTCTACTACGACCGCATACTCCGCATAATGACCCACGAAATGCGCAATTCCATCACCCCGGTCATAGCCATAGCCGCCGACATGGAAAAACACCCCGAAAAATACGAGAGCGAAAATCTCTGCGAGGCAATTTCGGTGATAAAAAGCCAGAGCGAAGGCATAAAGCACTTCTTGGACGCATATTACGAAATGACCCACATACCGGCTCCAGCCAAAACGCATGTAGATGCCATAGTATTTTTCAATCGAATAAAAGCCATGGCAAGCATCGAAGCCGCAAACCGTTCGCTACCCGAAAATGTGTGCGAGTTTATAGTTGCCCGAGGCATGATTCTCGATATAGACACTGCTCTGATGACTCAGGCTCTGATAAACCTAATACGCAACGCACTTGATGCAGTTGCCGCTGTCGATAAGCCGTCGGTAAGCGTAGTGATAAGTTCATCCAACGGACAGCCTTATATTTCTATTGAAGACAACGGCCCCGGATTATCGCCTGAAATAGTCGAAAACCTATTCCAGCCCTTCCTTTCCACTAAGGCGGGCGGAAGTGGCGTCGGTCTATATCTAAGCCGCCAGATTGTGCGGCAGCACGGAGGCGACTTAAAGCTTACAAACAGCCGCCACGGCGCAAAGGCCGCCATCACTCTCCCGTCGGAGCCAATGTGACACCACAGACACCTCTGAACGCAAAAAGAGGACTACCCTCACGGGAAATCCTCTATTTGCGCTTCAAGATGGACTCGAACCAACGACCCTCTGATTAACAGTCAGATGCTCTAACCGACTGAGCTATTGAAGCAAGTTTGCAAGCCGAAACCTGCATATATGTATGTGATAATGAATAAGCGCTTCAAGATGGACTCGAACCAACGACCCTCTGATTAACAGTCAGATGCTCTAACCGACTGAGCTATTGAAGCAGTTATTTTGGCAGCCCCTCCGGGCTTTTTGCGGTGCAAATTTACAACCTATTTCCGAACTATGCAAATATTTTCAAATATTTTTGCAATTTATTTTTCCGCGGCCGCACAAAATGCATGTTTGACACGGCGATATTATCTGAGCGAAGGTATCTGAAACCATAGATCTCCTACAGTAAGGGCGCTGTCGGCTTCGGCCCGGGAGGTGCCGCTATAGGTCGGATCGAAGGGCGAGCGACCCATGCCGCGCCATTCGTAAGTATTGTAAAGGCCAATAGCGTCAAGGAGAGCAGAATATATATCGACCTGAGTGATTTCGCATTCTCCATGTCCGATGTAGGGCGAGTTTATCAGTATCAGTGGAGTATGGTTTCCGCTGTCTACGTATTTATAAGGACCGCAGGGATCTATTTCACGCCTATGAGCGCCGAGGCCTTCGTGGTCGCCGGTTATGGCAATGACGGTGTTTTCAGCATCGGGTCGCGACATTATATAGTTTACGAATTTTTCAAGAACTGCGTCGACATATGCCGTGACTTCGATATAGTTTTTCAGCCACTCAGGATAACTCTCTTTCAACTGCAATGGCGATAGCCCGAGTGGCAGTGTAAAGGGATTGTGACCGGAATGAGTGACCACGAGCATGAATGTTTTTTCATCTTCAGGCCAAAGTTTGCCGGCTTTCATGCGGTCGACACATCGTTCGAGTAAACGATGGTCAAGAATATCGATGCCGTCGTGCCAGTCTTCATCTTCCGGCATTGTCCAGTAGCTGTTTAGCAATAATGAGTCGATTCCTACAGCAGACGCGAAAGCGGCCTGATTCCATGTCGAGGGCATATCGCAGCTCACTATATATGTCTTAGCCCCCGTCTCTTTCATGGCTTTTGGTAGAGAGTAGTAATTTTCGCGGGCATGATCTTTGGCGAAAACGCCGTTTCGGAGCGGATAGCGGCCGCTAATATATAGAAGTTGTCCGTCGATAGACCTTCCGGCACGAGCCTGCGTAAGTACATCCTTATTATAATATACATTGGCTGTATCGGCGATAAGAGAGTTCATGAACGGAGTAACTTCGCGACCTTCGACGCTTAGCCCGATAGGCCATGATTCCAGCGATTCGCAGAGAATCAGCACAAGATTGCGCCGGGGTGCGCTGTCGGCCGGCGTGTGCCGGGCGGTGAGAGCGTCGTGCTGTTCGAACCATGTTCGAGCCTCTTCGATTTTTTCCTGAGTAGGCTCGGCTCCGGCCGTCATGGCCTCATATAGCAGCGGCAGAAATATGGTATAGACCGGAGGCTGCACGCTGAGGGCTGTCACGTCTCCCGACAACTGCTCCATACGACCTCGAAATCCGCCTCGTGAAGCAAATAGCGAATAATTTATTGCCACGAGTGCGGAGAGTAGCAGAATGTATGCCAGAGGATTGTATTTCTTCGGATGTCGTATACAGAATATCTGTATAATGCAGGCTCCGGCAAGAATAATGATAAATCCAAAATCGGCGGCTCTCATACCTTCTATCACACTTCCTTCGAATCCGTTGAGATTCGTCGCGAGGCTATAGCTTGAAAGAGGTATATGGGTGTAGTATGTTCTGAAATAGATGATGTTAGCCTCCAATAATGCCGAAAGCGCTGCAAGAACTGCAAATTGCCACACCCATCGCCGGGTCAGGATTGCAGGGAGTGTGAAGAGAGTTGCTGCTGCCGGCAAAATAAAGTATAGAGAGCGATATCTCGTGAATACCGAGAAGTCACTGTCTATGCACCAGAGTATGTCAAACCACAAAAAGATGAGTAGAGCGGCAAGCCACCATAATATATAATACAAGGACGGCAGCATCCGGTCTGCCACTCTTTTAAGTGAAGATTTTAAATCAGGAGAATACATTAATACATAATGATTTAATTAACACCTAAAACACAAAAACCGAGAAGTCCGCTCTGATGCGCATAGCCCCACGCATGTCAGAAATCTATGCCGAGACGGATAGCGAATTGTGGGTGGAGCGTTTTCTCGTCGCCCCAGCCAAGAGTACGAAAGTTCATACCAAGGCCTAAATTCAAATTCATCTTCCGGCCCCAATTGAAACGATAACCGACCGTCGGAGATACGAACATACGATAATCGCCTAATACCACTCCTCCAATCCTGATATCGCCATAGAGCGGAAATTTACCGAAAGTCCAGTCTGTTCTGGCCTGCGCAAAAATCGGATATTCCATACCTTTGAAATAGCCGTCGCGATGGACTCGCTCACACATAACACCGGCGCCGATAAACAAATGCGGATTAAACTGAAAACCATGCGAAGTAGACACGCCATAATAAACCTCAACGATCTTATCGCCATGGTAATCTTCAGGAAAGCCGAGGTCTACAGCAGTATCTACAAACCCGCGGTATCCGCGCTCAGGCTCTGCAGCAGTCAAGGACAGCACTGCAAGCATGCATAAAAGCACCACAAACTGCCTTATATATAAATAATGTCTCATAAAATAAAACGGAACCGACATAGCACTATTGTTTACAAAAAGAATAGTCGGCATCGCAAAATAATTTCGCAGACAAAGGTATAATTAATTTGGCTATTAGCAAAAAAAATCGTACCTTTGCAGCCGGAAAACAAAAACTCCACTTAATCAATTAATTATCAAATGCAGTACGAAACCGTTTTCATTTTAACTCCCGTTTTGTCTGATGCTCAGATGAAGGAAGCGGTAGAAAAGTTTGCAAAGGTGCTCACCGACAACGGCGCATCGATTGTAAACACCGAGGAGTGGGGCCTGCGCAAGCTCGCTTATCCCATTCAGAAAAAATCGACAGGCTTCTACAGCCTCATTGAGTTCGAAGCTGATCCTCAGATAATCCGCAAACTCGAAATCGCATTCCGTCGCGATGAGCGTGTACTCCGCTGGCTCACATTCCGTCAGGACAAATATGCAGCCCAGTATGCCGCAAAGCGTCGTGCCCGCCGCGCCGCCCAGCCCCAAGCACAAACCGTAGAAACAAAGGAGGACTAACCCATGGCACAGACTCAATCTGAAATCCGCTACCTCACCCCCATGTCGGTAGACGTGAAAAAGAAAAAATACTGCCGTTTCAAACGTTTCGGCATCAACTTCATCGACTATAAGGATCCGGAATTCCTCAAGAAATTCCTCAACGAGCAGGGCAAAATCCTTCCCCGCCGCATCACCGGCACCTCGCTGAAATTCCAGCGTCGTGTGGCTCAGGCCGTGAAGCGTGCCCGCCACCTGGCTCTCCTGCCCTACGTGACCGACCTGATGAAATAACCCTTAAAGCCGGAAAGAATATGAAAATCATACTCAAAGAAGACGTCAACGGCCTTGGATACAAGGACGACGTTGTAGAAGTAAAAGACGGATACGGCCGTAACTACCTCATTCCCTATGGCAAAGCCGTTATCGCCACTCCCTCGGCTCTCAAGGTTCTCGCTGAAAACCAGCGCCAGCGTGCCCACAAGCTCGCTAAAATCAAGGCCGACGCAGAAGCTCTCGCAGCTTCGCTCAAGGACGTGAAGCTCACCATCGGTGCCAAGACCAGCGCCACAGGCACTATCTTCGGCTCTGTAAACAGCATTCAGATTGCTGAAGCCCTCGAAAAACTCGGCTTCAACATCGACCGCAAGATTATCGAAATCGAACCCGTCAAGGAAGTTGGCGAATATACCGCCACAGTTAAACTTCACAAAGAAGTTACCGCCGAGGTTCCCTTCGAAGTTGTTGCTGAATAATAGTCATAACATCATACCTACGATTGGCCGTGGTCTCAGGACCGCGGCCAATTTTTTTTGCGTCTAACAGAACATTTAGTATCTTTGCGAGCGTTATAAAATACAGCGGGCCAAGAACGACTTACTTCAAATGCTATTCAAGGACTCAGTCGTTCAATTGCCCGCTTTTTTGTTTCTGTGAGAGCTCGCGCCTCACTCCGAACTCAAAAGACTATGGATACAGCTCTATTTAAAACGGCATTCTCTGCTAAAGCCATATTCATACCGGCCGACCGTGCCGACACAACTCCTTGCGAAGCCACACCCCAAGCCACAGCCTTCACCGCAGCTCTCGTGAAGATTGGATATACCGTCAACGAAAGGCTGTTCCATGCCTTATGCCATATCTCCAATGAGGAAATAGCCGAAATAAATCTGATGATAGAGAATATTCTCGGGCTGCACCTCAACTGGATGCCTATGATTCGCAACTGGCAGACTCCGGTCGGCGTAGATTTCTACGATTCGCTCATCGCCATGTTTGCAAATGTGCTTCCGGCCTTAAAAGACATTCCGGGCACAACATTGCCGTGCGGGCATTTCATTCCTGAGGGAACATTCCCTCTCGAACGATACAACGGCTGCCCTCTCTGTGGTCGCACTTTCGCGGTATCCGACTACACGTTTACCGGTCAGGGAACAAAACTGAAGACTCTCAGCCTTTGGACCGAAACCGATCTGCGTGGCTATGAACGCAGCCTCATTGAATCAAAAACGCCGCTCGAAGGCGCTCAGACAGAGGCTCTGAAAGTTCTTTTGGAGCATTTCGGCCTTCCTGATGAAATCGACATAAAAATACGAGAGACTGCCGCTATTGTATTCCTCTATCTTGCCGGCAAGAATGCCTGCGACCGCGCCGCCGCTTTTGTAAAAAGCCCCGCCGATATCCTCCGCGCGCTATGGTTTGAGAAGACCGGCTGTGCACGCATCGTAAGGCCCAAAGACATAGCCGCACGCGAAGCCGGCAACACAGGCTACCGCTGGCAGCCCGACTATAACGAGCGAAAAGAGAAAAAGCGCAGTGAGACAGCCGAGTCCTTGAAACTGAAATACGGGCGCTCCATGTGCCGCTTCGTCGCTACTCTCTTCGAACAGATGCAGATGAGCGCTCAGGATATGTGCGAGAACATGCACCCCCACCGCGGCATGTGGGTACGCTTTATACGTGCGCTACGCCTTACAGAGTATGCCCGCAGGAAGGAGTTTCCCAAACTTCGCGAAGTCCTCGACCGCTTCTACCGCGGCGACTATCCGGTTTGGGCCGGAAAAGTTGAAACGGCCATATTGTCGAAAGATACTATCCTGGCACTCAGACTGCTTTCCGAAAGGCCCGGTGCATTTGCCAGGAGGCTGTTCTCCTCAATGCTTCACCTCGGAGCCTCGTCTGTTGTCGACGCATTTATCGACGCGGGCGAGCACATCGACATCAGGCTCCTGCTTACATTAGACATGTATGCAGACTACTGTCTCGATCCCGACACCGAACGCAGTGTGCGTCTGCCGGGAGGCGCCACACACATCATTCCTCCAAGCAAATATCTTAAAGAAACACCTCCGAAAGAGATATCTGCAATGACTGCCGCAGTCAAAGAAGCTTGTAAAGCTCTTATAAGCCGCCACTTCGCCTCCAGAGGGGAAATCGGCGGAACGGTGTATATCCAGAAAGAACTTTTCGAGATTCCGGTGCCTGTAGGCGAACGCGCTCAGAGCAATTCAGGGGCATTCTACCTTCCGCAGGGCTCGCGCATACCCGTCGAAGGCGACAACATACGCCTATTCATGCACTGGGGCGAAGGGCTACCGGCGCAACACCTCGACATGGATTTAAGCGCCATAATATCATACCCCGATCACACCGACAACTGCGCCTACTACGACCTACACCCCCTTGGCGCCATTCACAGCGGCGACATACAGCAGATACCCGACAATGTCGGAGCTGCCGAATATATAGAACTCGACATTCCCGCTCTCTCTGCAGCCGGAGCCACCCATGTGGCTTTTATTGCAAGCGCATATACCGCCGGCGGAGTAAGCCCTACGGTGAAAGTGGGCTGGATGGATTCATGCTACACCATGAAAGTAGACAATGAAACGGGAGTGGCATTCGACCCCTCGACAGTCCAGTTCTCCACTCGTCTCGACACCGAAACGCCCTACGATTCGATTGTTTTCGGAGTCCTTGACATAAAATCGCGTCAAGTGATATGGGCCGAAATGCTGCTGAATGCCCATATAGCCAGAAATATCGACATGAAGCAGATAGCAGCCCACATCCGCAAGCTCGAGCACCGCATAAGCACCGGCGAACTCCTTGCGATGCGTGCCGAAGCACAAGGACAGACAATAACAGACAAGCCTGAAGACGCAGACGAAACATTCACTACAGAGCCAGCCTCCTTCGCCCGCGTGGCCGCGCTGCTCTGACCCCCTGTCGGAGACCTCTCATGTTACCATTTTTGCCACATAATTTGTAAATTCTGCGGCAAAACTGCTTTTTTTTATTTTTTTCACAGACCCGGCGCACTTTATGTGCCGGATATCTGTTACATTTACATAACAAATTCATCACAACAGAAATCATATACCAATCCTCATAGTCATGAAAAGGATACAACCGGCCTCTGCCCTCAAAAGCAAGAAGGGCAAAACAGCTATAATCGTCATACTGGCACTGGCAGTTATCGGCCTGGTGCTATGGCTCGTTCTGCGCCCTCGACCCGCCGCTGCGTCGCTTCCTGTAGTAGAAGTGAGCCCCGTCACCACTTCCGATGTCAATGTCTACGGCGAATATGCCGGCCGCATACGCGCCCAGCAGTTCGTCGAAGTCCGCGCCCGCGTAGAGGGCTACCTCGAGAAAATGTTTTTCGAGGAAGGCACCCATATCGACAAAGGCCAGACCATGTTCCTCATCGACCGCAAAGTCTACAAGGCTCTTGCCGAAAAAGCCCGCGCCCAGCTCAACAAGGCCCGTTCGAACGCCCTGAAAGCCGAGCGCGACCTTGCCCGCATACGACCGCTCTATGAGCAGAACGCAGCCTCGCAGCTCGACCTCGACAATGCCGAGGCCGCATACGAAAGTGCAAAAGCCGAAGAATCTGTGGCCGCCGCCGACCTCACCCAGGCCGAGCTCGTGCTTAGTTACACTACAGTAACCAGTCCTATCTCAGGTTATGTGAGCGAAAGAGTAGCCGACATAGGCACCCTTGTAGGCCCCGGCGGAAAATCGCTCCTCGCTACCGTCGTGAAGAGCGACACTGTGCTCGTAGACTTCTCCATGACAGCGCTCGACTATCTCAACAGCAAGAACCGCGATGTAAACATAGGCCATAAAAGCGAGTCGCGCCAGTGGGAGCCGTATGTCACTGTCACTCTCGCCGACGGTTCCGAATATCCGCTCAAAGGCCTTGTGGATTTTGCCTCTCCGCAGGTAGACCCTACTACAGGCACCTTTTCTGTTCGCGCCGAAATGCCTAATCCGGACCACGTGCTTCTGCCCGGCGAGTTCACCCGCGTAAAAGTGCTCAAAGATGTGCGCACAGATGCTGTCGAGGTTCCCTCTAAAGCCATCGAAATCGAACGCGGCGGCGCATATATATATGTAGTGCGCCCCGACAGTATCATAGAGCGACGCTTCGTCGAAACCGGCCCTGAAGCCGGCAACAATATAGTGATAGAGCGCGGCCTCTCTGCCGGCGAAAATATCGTGACAGAGGGCTTCCATAAACTGCGCCACGGCATGAAAGTGCAACCCGTAATAGCCCGACCCGACACAACAAGCACCACTCAGTTATGAAAAAGAATTTTTTTCTCGACCACCCCGTGTTCGCTATCGTAATTTCGATAGTGATTGTGCTGCTGGGTGTTATCGGCCTGGTGATGCTGCCGGTAGACCAGTACCCGCGCATCGTGCCGCCGGTGGTTAAGGTGACAGCCTCATACCCCGGAGCCGACGCCATGACCGTGACTCAGGCCGTTGCTACCCCAATCGAGCAGGAACTCAACGGCACCCCCGGCATGATATATATGTCGAGCAGCAGCTCTAACTCCGGCGGATTCTCGGCGCTGGTGACATTCGATGTCGACGTAGACCCCGAACTCGCCGCCGTAGACATTCAGAACCGCGTGAAGAAGGCCGAATCGCGCCTTCCGGCCGAAGTGGTGCAGAACGGCATCAGTGTCGAAAAAGAGACGGCCAACAAGCTCATGACTATCGCCCTGATGTCGAACGACCCGAAATACGACGAAATCTACCTCAGTAACTTCGCCACCCTCAACGTGCTCGACCTCCTGCGCCGCGTGCCCGGCGTAGGCAGTATACGCAATGTCGGCAGCCGCTACTACGCCATGCAGATTTTCGTGCAGCCCGACAAGCTTGCCGACCTCGGCCTGACCGTGCAGGACATACAGAACGCTCTCAAGGACCAGAACCGCGAATCGGCCGCCGGCGTCCTCGGCCAGGCACCCATGACCGGCATAGACCTCACTGTGCCCATCATCGCGCGGGGCCGTCTGTCGTCGCAGACAGAATTCGAAGACATCGTTGTGCGCGCCAATGCGAACGGCTCTATGATACGTCTGCGCGACGTTGCCAGAGTATCGCTTGAAGCCTCGAGCTACTCCACCGAGAGCGGTATCAACGGCGGAAATGCAGCCATTCTCGAAATCAACATGCTTCCCGGCGAAAACGCCATGGACGTGGCCACCCAGGTGAAGAAGACCATGGAAGAGATAAGCAAGACTTTTCCCGAAGGCATCAGCTATGAGATTCCCTTCGATATGACAACATATATCTCGGAGTCGATTCACCATGTCTACCGCACATTCTTCGAAGCCCTTATCCTCGTGATTCTGGTTGTGTTCCTGTCGCTGCAGAGCTGGCGCGCCACCCTTATCCCTGTCATAGCTGTGCCTATATCGCTTATCGGCACTTTCGGCGTCATGCTTATCTTCGGCTTCTCGCTCAACATGCTCACGCTTCTTGGCCTCATTCTTGCTATCGGCATCGTTGTGGACGACGCTATTGTCGTGGTCGAGAACGTAGACCGTATCATGGAGAAAGACGGCGTAGACGCCTTCGAGGCCACGCGCCGCGCCATGAACGGCCTCGGCAGCGCCCTGATAGCCATGAGCCTCGTGCTCTGTGCCGTATTCGTGCCCGTGAGCTTCCTTCCGGGCATTACCGGCCAGCTCTTCCGCCAGTTCACGGTCACAATCGCCGTGTCGGTTATCATATCTACGGTCGTTGCCCTCACCCTCTCGCCGGTGATGTGCTCCAAACTGCTGCGCCACACCGACCGCCGCCACAAGCCCAAATTCTTCCGAATAATCAACTATACCCTCCTGCGCGGCAACCGCTTCTACAGCCGTGCTATCCGCGCGGCCCTCAACAAGCCGCGGCGCATGTGGGTTGGATTCGGTATGGCTCTGGTAATCATTTATGTTGCCAACATGCTTGTGCCGACGAGCTTCATGTCGCCTGAAGACCAGGGCTATTTCACCGTTGAGCTCGAGCTTCCCGAAGGCTCGACCATCGAGCGCACCCGCGCCGTCACCGACCGTGCCATTGCCTTTCTACAGGCCGACAAAGATGTGGAATACGTGCAGAACGTAACCGGCTCTTCGCCCCGCACCGGCACCAACCAGGCGCATGCCACTCTCACGGTCATACTCAAGCCGGCCGGTGAACGCGGCACCAACTCTCTTGCCGAACTCCGCGAGCGCGTAGCTGCTGAGCTGTCGCAATATCCCGAAGCCCAGGTATATTTCTTCACACCGGCAATTATCCCCGGCCTCGGAACCTCCGGCGGCTTCGAAATGGTGCTCGAAGCACGCGGCGACGCCACATACGACGACCTTGCCCGCGCCGTCGACTCGCTGAAATACTATGCCGCCGAATGCCCCGAGTTCGCAGGCCTGTCCACCTCGCTTCAGTCCGATATTCCTCAGCTCTTCTTCGACGTAGACCGCGACAAGGCCAAGCTCCAGGGAATACCTATGAGCGATATTTTCTCCACTATGAAGGCCTTTACAGGCTCGGTATATGTGAACGACTTCAACATGTTCAACCGCATATACCGCGTATATATCCAGGCCGAAGCCCCATACCGCGCCAACCGCGACAATCTCAACCTCTTCTTCGTGCGAGGCGCAAACAAAGCCATGGTGCCTGTCACTTCGCTCGGCACAACCAACTACACCGCCGGCCCCGGCACTATCGGACGCTTCAATATGTTCAATTCGGCCACAATCAGCGGCGAAGCGGCTCACGGCTACAGCACCGGCCAGGCAATGGACAAACTCGAAGAGATAGTACGCGAACATCTGCCCGACAATATCGGAATCGACTGGGCCGGTCTCTCCTATCAGCAGAAACACAACGGCGGCAACACCGGCCTTGTACTCGCGCTGGCCTTCCTGTTCGTATTCCTCTTCCTCGCCGCCCAATACGAGAGCTGGACAGTGCCTCTGGCAGTGATTCTGTCCTTACCCGTAGCGGGAGTGGGCGCATATCTCGGCATTGCGGTCTGCGGACTGGAAAACAACATCTACTTCCAGATTGGCCTCGTAATGCTTGTCGGCCTCGTTGCCAAGAATGCCATCCTTATCGTCGAGTTCGCCAAGGAAGAGGTTGAGAAAGGCGTCGACGCCACCCATGCGGCCCTCACGGCTGCCAAGCTCCGCTTCCGTCCGCTCGTCATGACCTCGCTCGCGTTCATGCTCGGCCTCCTGCCGCTCGTATTTGCCTCTGGCCCGGGTTCTGCAGCCCGACGCGATATCGGCACCGGCGTATTCTTCGGCATGCTCGTGGCCGTCACAATTGGTATTGTCTTCGTGCCATTCTTCTTCGTGATGATCGACAAAGCATCGCGAAAATTCAAAAAATCCAAGAAATAAGAAGCAATGAAAGTCAGAATATACATATTCCTCACCGCTGTCGCCATAGCGCTGGCCTCATGCTCGGGGGTGAAAAACCTCGCCAAGCCCGACTTGCAGCTGCCTACCGAACTCGCCGGCAACAGCACCGACAGCATCACCGCCGCCGACATCGACTGGATGAATTTCTTCGCCGACCCGCAACTTGTGGAGATAATAAAAGAAACTCTTGCCCACAACCGCAATTTCCTTGCCGCGGCCGCCAGAGTCGAGGAAATGAGACAGCTCTACGGAGTGACCGCATCAAACTTCTTCCCCACACTCTCGGCCAACGCATATGGCAATCAGGAAACCAACGACTATCACGACGAAAAACACGTCACCGACCCCGAATACGGCCTCAAGGCCACTCTATCGTGGGAAGCCGACCTCTGGGGAGGGCTGAAATGGGGCCGCCGCAAAGGCGGCGCCGACTTCCGCGCCTCTGTCGAACAGGAGCGCGCCATGCGCATCACCCTCATAGCCGAAGCCGCATCGGCATATTTCAGGCTCATAGCCCTCGACAATGAGCTTCAGATTGCCAGGCGCACACTCTTCACCCGCGAGGAAAATCTTCAGAAAGCCAAAATCCGCTTCGAGGGCGGCATGACTCCCGAAACAGTCTACCGCCAGGCCGAAGTGGAATATGCCACCACGGCAGCACTCATTCCCGGGCTTGAAAGCCGCATCGAAACACAGAAAAATGCCATAGCCCTGCTGATGGGGCGCTTCCCGCAGGAAGAAATAGCCCGAGGCACTCTCCTGCTGCGCGACTCGCTGCCAAAAGCACTCCCCGTCGGGCTGCCATCGCAGCTAATGCAGCGCCGCCCCGACATACGTGCCGCCGAAGCCAAGCTTCAGGGCGCTCTCGCCGATGTCGGCGTGGCATATGCCGACCGCTTTCCGCGCCTGCGCATAGGCCTTACAGGCGGATGGGAGAACAATGAGCTCGGGGGCTTCTTCAAATCTCCGTTTTCATATGTCGTTGGCTCTATTACCGGTACAATTCTCGATTTCGGCCGCAACAAGCGCAAGTACAAATCGAAAATCGCCGCATACGACCAGGCGCGCCTCGCCTACGAGCAGACCGTGCTCACAGCCTTTCACGAAGTAGACGATGCCGCAACTACACTACGCAAGGTTAACCAGACTTGCGACCGCCGTCGCGAGCTCCTCGAAGCAGCACAGGCATATGCCCGACTCGCCTACCGCCAGTATAATGCCGGCGCAATCAACTACATCGATGTGCTCGACGCCCAGCGCCGATTCTACGACGCCCAAGTTGGCATGAGCAACGCCATGCGCGACCAGTGCCTCGCCATCGTAAACCTCTACAAAGCCCTCGGCGGCGGCTGGCACTCAGAAGAATTATGAATTGAATGCGACAGAAAGAGCTTGATAAATACTATCGCGAAAAGACCAACCTGCGGCTGAAATACGCCGCAGTCACATCAATCACTATCGCGATAATACTCATGGCCATAATGGCTATATGCCTTGACAGCATATCGGCCGGAATGCTGTTGGTCATGCGCGGCTGCGCCGGCCTGTTCGCAATCATATTTGTGGTCCTGGTCGCAATCCTCGTCTACCGTGTAAACGCCTCCTACCTCAGAGACAAAACCCGACCATAATCCCCTCCCAAGAGTCTATTCAGCGCACAATCAGACACCCCGACTTCGAGGAACTTAATTTGCACCCTTGTGTCTTCAACCGCCATGCGCTTGTCTCCGCGGTGTTTTGCAGAAAACCTATGGTTTGGCCGCCCTCCGGCGTCCAAACCATAGGCTATATTTATCTATAACCGCCAGGGCGGTTAATATACCATACAGGAGGCTGAGTCGTAATCAGTAATATTCTAAAGCAGTAGGGGCGCGCCGAGAACAAGCTTAGTTGTCAACATTTCAGACGCGGGCGCGCCGAACGCGCGCCCCTACTGCTTTCAATAAATTAATCCAGAAAATACCATCTTTGCCTGTCATTAACCGCCTTATGGCGGTTTTTATTTTCCTGCTATCCATGCGGGCCGCGAAACCGGCCCCGGAAATCGGCCGTCGCCATTCAAAAAACTATACCCGGCAGCCTAATCGCTCAACTGCCCAAGCGCCTAATTGCTTATTGGCGGATTTTTTGTATCTTTGTGGTCTGAAAATTCGATAAATACTATATGGCAGACGACAAGAAAGTAATATTCTCGATGGTGGGGGTAAGCAAAATCTACCCTCCCCAGAAGCAGGTGTTGAAAAACATCTATCTCTCGTTTTTCTATGGCGCCAAAATCGGCATCATCGGTCTGAACGGCAGCGGTAAGTCTTCGCTGCTCAAAATCATAGCCGGTATCGACAAGGAGTATCAGGGTGAAGTGGTATGGGCTCCCGGCTATACCGTGGGCTATCTGGAGCAGGACCCGAAGCTCGACCCGGACAAGACCGTAATCGAGGTTGTGCGCGAAGGCGTGCAGCCTATCATGGACCTCCTTGCGGAGTTCGACAAGGTGAACGAAAGTTTCGCCGACCCCGATGTGCTCGAGGACCCCGACAAGATGGAAGCCCTCATAGCCCGTCAGGCCGAGCTTCAGGACAAGCTCGACGCCGCCGACGCCTGGAACATCGACTCGAAGCTCGAACGCGCCATGGACGCCCTGCAGTGTCCGCCCGACGACCAGACGGTGAGCACTCTCTCGGGTGGTGAACGCCGCCGTGTGGCTCTCTGCCGCCTGCTCCTGCAGCAGCCCGACGTGCTCCTGCTCGACGAGCCGACCAACCACCTCGACGCCGAGTCGATCGACTGGCTCGAACAGCACCTCAACCAGTATCAGGGCACGGTAATCGCCATCACCCACGACCGCTACTTCCTCGACCACGTGGCGGGCTGGATTCTCGAACTCGACCGCGGCGAGGGCATACCCTGGAAGGGCAACTACTCTTCGTGGCTCGAACAGAAGACCAAGCGCCTGGAGCAGGAGGAGAAGCAGGCATCGAAGCGCCGCAAGACTCTCGAACGCGAGCTCGAATGGGTGCGCATGGCTCCGAAGGCCCGCCAGGCCAAGGGCAAGGCGCGTCTGAACAGCTACGACAAGATGCTCAACGAGGACCAGCGCCAGCGCGAAGAACGCCTCGAAATCTTCATTCCGAACGGTCCGCGCCTGGGCAACAAGGTCATCGAGGCCTCGCACCTCGCCAAGGCTTTCGGCAATAAGACTCTGTTCAAGGACCTTTCGTTTGCTCTGCCGCCGGCAGGCATCGTAGGCGTCATAGGCCCCAACGGTGCCGGCAAGACTACCCTCTTCCGCCTCATCATGGGCCAGGAAGCGCCCGACGCGGGTTCGTTCGACGTAGGCGAGACCGTGAAAGTGGCATATGTAGACCAGACCCACCACGACCTCCTGCCCGAAAAGACCGTCTACGAGGTGATTTCGCAGGGCGTAGAAAGCTTCCGCATGGGAGGCCGCGACGTCAACGCCCGCGCATATCTCTCGCGCTTCAACTTCACCGGCGCCGACCAGGAGAAGAAGATAGGCGTGCTGTCGGGCGGCGAGCGCAACCGTCTGCACCTGGCGATGGCTCTCAAGGAAGAAGGCAACGTGCTGCTGCTCGACGAACCGACCAACGATATCGACGTGAACACCCTCCGCGCTCTTGAGGAAGGTCTCGACGATTTCGCCGGCTGCGCCGTCGTTGTGAGCCACGACCGCTGGTTCCTCGACCGTATCTGCACTCATATCCTGTCGTTCGAAGGCGACGGCGAAGTAGTGTTCTTCGAAGGCTCCTACTCCGACTACGAAGAATACAAAAAACGCCTCAACGGCGGCAAAGAACTCCCCCGCCGCCGGTACCGCAGCTTAGGAATGTAGGATTTTAGGGATTTATGGGGTTAGGAATCACAATAAATAGGATTTTGGTTCTATGATGAGAGGCGATTTTAAGAAATTATTGGTGTGGCAGCAAGCTCATCGATTAACTCTTGAAGTCTATCGTCTTACTCTGAATTTTCCTCCCTATGAAGCCCATTGTCTCTCTTTACAGATTCGTAGAGCTGTGGTTTCGATAGAATCAAATATTGCAGAAGGCAATGGGCGCGATACAAATAAGGATTATTTAAGATTCTTGTATGTATCTCGTGGTTCTCTTTATGAAATTGAGACTCAGCTTCTGATTGCCAAAGATTTAGGTTACATCACTAACACCGAGTATGAAGCTGTTGATTCTCAGCGCATATCCGTCCTCAAACTCCTAAATCTGCTAATCAAGAAAATTCCATGACTCCTAACCCTCTATCCCACTTACTTCCTAACCTCCTACTCCCCCTAACCCACTAACCTCCTAATATAATGTCTTTGCAATGTGGAATCGTCGGACTGCCCAATGTGGGTAAGTCGACTCTCTTTAACTGTCTCTCCAATGCCAAGGCCCAGTCGGCTAACTTCCCCTTCTGCACCATCGAGCCGAATGTGGGCGTCATCACCGTGCCCGACGACCGCCTCACCAAGCTCGTCGAAATGTGCAACCCGCGCTCGATTGTGCCCGCCACAGTCGAAATCGTCGATATAGCCGGACTGGTGAAGGGCGCCTCCAAGGGCGAAGGCCTCGGCAACAAGTTTCTCGCCAATATCCGCGAGACCGATGCCATCATACACGTGCTCCGCTGCTTCGACGACGACAACATCACGCACGTCGACGGCTCAGTCAACCCCGTGCGCGATAAAGAAATCATCGACTTCGAGCTTCAACTCAAAGACCTCGAGACCGTAGAAGCGCGTATCGCCAAAACTCAGAAACAGGCGCAGACCGGCGGCGACAAGACCGCGAAGCTGCAATATAGCGTGCTGTGCAGCATCAAGGAAGCGCTCGACAAAGGCCTGCCCGCCCGTTCGGTGAGTTTCGACACCGTCGACGAAGAGAAATTCGCCCGCGAACTCTTCCTACTCACATCGAAACCGGTACTCTATGTGTGCAACGTAGACGATGAATCGGCCGCCAACGGCAACGCCTATGTCGAAGCCGTCCGCGAAGCCATCAAAAACGAAGGCGCCGAGCTCCTTGTGCTCGCGGCCCGCACCGAGAGCGAAATCGCCGAGCTCGACACATGGGAAGAGCGTCAGGAATTCCTCGCCGAAATCGGCCTGAGCGAATCGGGCGTATCGCGCCTTATCCGCGCCGCCTATCAGCTGCTCGACCTCCAGACCTACTTCACCGCCGGCCCCGACGAAGTCCGCGCATGGACATTTATCCGCGGCTCCAAAGCCCCGAAATGCGCCGGAATCATACACACCGATTTCGAAAAAGGCTTCATACGCGCCGAAGTCATCAAATACGATGACTATGTGAACCTCGGCGGCGAGACCGCCGTCCGCGAAGCCGGCAAGATGGCTGTGGAAGGCAAGGAATACGTCGTGCAGGACGGAGACATCATGCACTTCCGCTTCAACGTCTGACTCACACCCACTCCATACACAGCCCGGCCCGTCGTTCCCGACGCACCGGGCTTTTTTTGTCATTGCGATTTGTTAGTTATAAGAGGGCAAAGTCATCTTATCTTCTGTCTGCAACTTTTCCCCTAAAGAGATTGAGCTGACAATAATTGAAGCTTTTCGTCAGAAGCCGTCTGTCTGACTATATCGAAAAAAACATCGATTCGGGCTATTTGTGAGGCAAAATATTTTTGTGGTTCTGAAAATAATCGCTACTTTTGTGAAAATTTGGAGAGAATGGCAAAGGATCTCGCCGAGCAACTGACCCGACTGGGGCATAAAAGCGAACTGCTTGTGACCCGTTTCGAAAGTCTGCGCCGCCGCAATCTTGAACTGACCGCTGAGCTCGAAGAACTCAAGGCCACCGTCAGGGCGCGCGATGCTCAGATAGAACGTCTGCTTCTGGAAAAAGAACACATGAGAGTATCTGCGGCAGTAGCTGCGACACCCGAAGATGTGAAAAGAGCCCGAGCCCTTATCGCCGAATTGGTGCGGGATATCGATGTATGCATAGCTGATCTGACCCGAGATATCTGAAAGCACCCCTGCAGCCGATGGACGATAACAGAGAACATAGGATAACAATCAAAATAGCCGGAGTAGAGCCTTTCAGGCTTCCGGTATCGGAGAGCGAAGAGTCGTTCTACCGCCTGGTGATAAAGCGAATAAACGAGAATGTAGACCGTCTGAGCTATGGCGCTGCCGCCGACCCCCAGCCGGTTGCCCTCGCAAAAGTAGCGCTATACTACGCCACCATGCTTTATAGACAAACCAACATGATCAATTCCCAAGCCCGCATGCTCGCAGACTTCGAAGAGCGCCTCGACGCCCTTCTCGAAGGCACAGACTGAAAGCATTCCGGGCATCGTACCATTGTTTTCCCCGGTTGCCGGGTAGCGCGCAATCTCGCGTCGCACCGGTCTTGAACGTCGGTTCGCTCGCCACACGAGTGTTGTTAACCGCGCCTGTCGCCCTCCGGACACATTTCCGGCGGTGTGATTCGGGCGCCTTTTGTTTTTATTACAAGAAACCAACGATAACAATGGAATTGTTTTTGTATTGTATCGCAGTAGCAGTCGTAGCAGCAGCCATAGCAGTGGTTGCAACCCTGATTGCACAGCGTAAAATGGCCGGAACAAGGGCTAAACTCATCATCGAAGATGCCCATCGCGAGGCCGAGGACATCAAGCGCAACAAAGCGCTCGAAGGCCGCGAAGAGGCCCTCAAAATAAGTGCCGAAGCCGAAAAAGCAGCCAATGCAAGGCTCGCCAAGATACAGTCGGCCGAAGCCAAGCAGAAGCAGCGCGAACTTCAGCTCAACCAGCAGCAGAGCGAAAATCAGCGCACTCGCAACGAACTCGACAACCTCCGTCAGAATATCGAGAGCCAACAGGCCGCTCTTGCCGCTCGCCAGACTCAGCTCGACGAGCTTCACCGCCAGGCGCAGGACATGCTCGAACACATTTCGGGGCTGTCGTCGGCAGAGGCTAAAGAAAAACTCATCGAAAGCCTCAAGGACGAAGCCAAGACTGCCGCCGCCTCATATATCAACGACATCATGGACGATGCCAAGATGACCGCCAACAAAGAGGCCAAGCGTATAGTCGTGCAGAGCATTCAGCGTGTAGCGACAGAAACCGCCATCGAAAACTCAGTTACAGTATTCCATATTGATTCCGACGAAATCAAGGGTCGCATCATCGGCCGCGAAGGACGCAATATCCGCGCGCTCGAAGCTGCTACCGGTATCGAAATCATCGTAGACGATACTCCCGAAGCCATCGTGCTTTCAGGCTTCGACCCCGTGCGCCGCGAAATTGCCCGTCTGGCGCTCCATCAGCTCGTTGCCGACGGCCGCATACACCCTGCACGCATTGAAGAAGTCGTTGCCAAAGTCCGCAAACAGATTGAACAGGAAATCATCGAGACCGGCCAGCGTACCTGCATCGACCTCGGTATCCACGGCCTGCACCCCGAACTTATCCGTCTCGTCGGCAAAATGAAATACCGCTCGAGCTACGGCCAGAATCTGCTCCAGCACTCGCGCGAAACAGCCAACCTATGTGCCGTAATGGCTTCTGAGCTCGGTCTCAACCCCAAGAAAGCCCGTCGCGCCGGTCTCCTCCACGACATCGGCAAGGTGCCCGACGAAGAGCCCGAACTGCCCCACGCACTCCTCGGCATGAAACTCGCCGAAAAATACAAGGAGAAACCCGAAATCTGCAACGCCATCGGCGCTCACCACGACGAAGTTGAACAGACATCGCTCCTTGCACCTATCGTACAGGTCTGCGACGCTATCTCCGGCGCCCGCCCCGGCGCCCGCCGCGAAATCGTAGAAGCCTATATCAAGCGCCTCAACGACCTCGAACAGCTCGCACTCTCCTATCCCGGTGTTGTCAAGACTTATGCAATTCAGGCCGGCCGCGAACTCCGCGTGATTGTCGGTGCCGATAAGATTGACGATGCCGAAACCGAAAAACTGTCGGGCGAAATAGCACGTCGCATTCAGGACGAAATGACATATCCGGGTCAGGTCAAGATTACCGTAATCCGCGAAACCCGCTCGGTAAGCTTTGCAAAATAAGCCATGAGCACCCAAAACAAGCCCGGAGACGACAAACTCCACGACACCGAAACGCAGGCGCCCGAAGCGAATGCCGAAGAAGTGCGTCAGGACGACGGTGTTGCTCCAAAGAAAAAATGCTGCGGAGGCTGCCAACGGGGCAAACTGCACAGTTTCAACTGGCTCGAAGACATTCCCGGGGGCTATGCAGACAGCGACCTTGTTGAAGTTCAATTCAAAAACACCCGCAAAGGCTTCTACCGCAACAGCGCCCGTCTGCCACTCGAAATCGGCGACATCGTAGCTGTCGAAGCATCGCCGGGTCACGATATAGGCACCGTCACCCTCATCGGGAAACTCGTCGAGCTAAGCATGAAGCGGGCCGGCGTCCGCTCAGGAAGCCAAGGGCCCGAAATACGACGTGTATTCCGCAAAGCCAAGCCTGCAGACATCGAGAAATTCGACGAAGCGCGTGCTCGCGAGCACGACACCATGATACGCGCACGCCGCATTGCCGAAGACCTCAAACTCAACATGAAAATAGGCGATGTCGAGTATCAGGGCGACGGTAACAAGGCTATATTCTACTATATAGCCGACGAGCGCGTCGACTTCCGCCAGCTCATCAAGATTCTTGCCGAGACATTCAAGGTGCGTATCGAAATGAAGCAGATTGGAGCCCGCCAGGAAGCCGGCCGAATAGGCGGCATCGGGCCTTGCGGACGCCCGCTGTGCTGCTCGCAGTGGATGACCAATTTCGTATCGGTCGCCACGAGCGCCGCCCGATATCAGGATATTTCGCTGAATCCTCAGAAGCTCGCCGGCCAGTGCGCCAAGCTGAAATGCTGCCTTAATTTCGAAGTCGATACCTATATGGAGGCCTCCAAAAAGATGCCTCCGCGCGAAGTGCGCCTCGAAACCGCCGATGCGACATACTTCCATTTCAAGAGCGACATATTCAATCGTCTCGTCACATATTCGACCGACAAATCGCTTGCAGCCAATCTCGTCACCATCGATGCCGACCGCGTGTTCGAAATCATAGCCATGAACAAGGCCGGCGAGAAGCCTCTCACACTTATGCGTGAGACCGACGTAAAACCCAAAGAAAAAGCTGCCTTCGGCGACATTCTCGGCGATGACGACCTGACACGCTTCGACAATAAGAAGAAAAAACGCAAAAACAAAAAGAAACCCAAGTCTGAAGGTGCCGGCGCTCAGCCACAGGAAAAACAGGCTCAACAGGCTCCGAAACCCCAGCAGGAACAGCCTCAGAACAAATCGCGCAAACCTCGCAAACCGAAAAGCGGCGGCCAAGGGCCAAAGAAACCACAAGGAGAATGAGTATGAAAACCACACTTCCGGCATTGATGGCGGCGGTGTTGATACTCACCGCCTGCAACGGGCTTGTAGGTCGCGGCGATGGCGACGACAACCGCTTCAGCGATTTCGCCGACATATCCGGCAATGGCTGGCTCTATACCGATGCTATCGAGTTCGAGCCCGACACTTTGCGCGACAGCATTGTCAATCAAGGCACCATGCTCATATCTGTGAGACATGGCAAAAACTATCTTTATCGCAATCTCTGGCTCGAAGTATCGTATGCCGATACCGATTCAACCCGAAGAGCCGACACTCTGAACATCGAACTTGCCGACGCCATGGGGCGCTGGCACGGTCGAGGCATGGGCCTGTCGATGGAAGTACTCGACACTCTTCCCGGCTCTTTTCCTATTGCCGAACACCGGGCTGTGAGAGTGCGCCATATTATGAGAGCCGACACCCTGCATGGCATAGAGCGCATCGGGGTGGTTTACATTCCAAACGAATGAAATGAGATATTTCGACAGCTATATTTTCGATATGGACGGTACTCTTTGGGATGCCGTCGACAGCTATTGTGCCGTATGGAACCGCACTGTAGCCGACTGTGGCGCTGACGTTGCTCCCGTTACGCGGAAGCATCTCGAGGCTCTTATGGGCAGACATCTCGATTTTATTTATAGCTCCCTGATTGGCGACTCTGCCGACAAGACTATGTTCATGGACAGACTCGAAAAAAACGAGCGAGCCATGATGCCGGCCATGGGCGGACGGCTCTACGACGGTGTGCGCCATACCCTCGCCTCTCTTACCGCACGTGGCGCACGTCTCTTCATGGTCAGCAACTGCCAGGCCGACGGCCTTCCGACCTTCATTAGCTTCAACGGCTTCGACGGCCTCTTCACAGATACTCTATCATTCGGAGCGACAGGAAAAGAGAAAGACGCCAACATAAAGTACCTCGTAGATCGTTATAATCTCAAGGCACCCCTATATATCGGCGACACCGAGGGAGACTGTCTCCACGCTCATGCGGCCGGTGTTCCGTTTGCATGGGCCGCCTACGGTTTCGGCCGCGACGTGACCGGATACGAGTATAAAATCGACAAAATAGAAGATCTGCTCTCATGCACACCCTGAAAGTTCCCACCGAAATAAATCTGCTCGGACACGACGAGCAGGCATTACGGCTCGCACGTGTCTACGAAGGCATGCGCAAGGCCGGAATTGAAGCCGCCCTGGTGCGCAACCTTGCCAATATCTACTATCTTACCGGCCGTATATACCGGGGATTCATCTACCTCAACCCTGCCCTCGACGGCCCCCGATACTTCGTGCGCCAGCCCAATCACCTCACCGGCCACGGCGTCCACATGATACGCAAGCCGGAAGAAATACCCTCTAAGCTCGCCGGTGAAGGCCTCTCCCACCCAAGTAGCATCGCGATAGAGCTCGACTCTGTATGCTACGCCGAAAGCGTACGCCTTGCCAAAGCAATGGGCATGCAGGCACCTGAGACAAATCTGTCGCCTGTCATGCGCGGTGCCCGTGCGGTTAAGACGTCGTTCGAACAAGAGCTCATCAAACGCTCCGGCGTAAAGCATTCGCTTGTCTACGAACGCATTCCCCACCTTTATCAGGAAGGCATGACCGACATCGAGTTCCAGATCGAAATCGAGCGTGCCTCGAGGCTCGAGGGTTGTCTGGGTATTTTCCGCGTCGGAGGCGACGATATGGAACTCTTCATGGGCAATATCCTTACAGGCGAAAATGCAGATACCCCCTCGCCCTACGATTTCGCTATGGGCGGAGAAGGCCTCAACCCGTCGTTGCCGGTCGGCGCAAACGGCACCGTCATAAAACCCGGACTTCCTGTCATGGTCGACGCCAACGGCAACTATACCGGCTATATGACAGATATGACACGCTGCTTCGTAGCAGACAAAGCCCGCGAAGAAGCTGTGAAAGCCAATCAGCTGTCGATAGAAATCTGCAAAACCCTCGCCGCAATGATGAAACCCGGAGTTGCGGCAGCCGACCTCTATAAGAAAGCTTTCGCCATGGCCGAAGACGCAGGAATGGCCGATTCATTCATGGGTCACCGCAGCCATGCCGGCTTCGTCGGCCACGGGCTCGGCATTGAAATCAACGAGGCACCGGTAATAGCACCTCGTTCGCGCGATATCCTCGAAGCCGGAAATGTCATTGCCATCGAACCCAAATTTGTCATACCGGGCATGGGAGCCGTTGGCATCGAGAACACCTATATAGTCGGTGAGGAAGCTCCCGCAGAGTGTGTCACCACTGCGCCCGAGCAAATTATGCTCCTCGACTAAGAAGCTTTTTAAAATAAGCATGAACCTTTCGGAATCACTTAAGAAAAAGATATTCAAAACAGTAGGCGAACTTGCCGACGGACTTGGCCGAGAATGCTATGCCGTCGGCGGCTACGTCCGCGACATTATCATAGGCCGTCCGTCGAAAGACATCGACTTCGTCACCGTCGGTTCCGGCATCGAACTTGCCGAAGCCGTTGCCGAAGCACTCGGACGGCACACCTCTCTGGCCGTATTCCGCAACTATGGCACAGCCCAGGTCAAACACGGCGACCTCGAACTCGAATTCGTCGGAGCGCGCCGAGAATCATACCGCCGCGATTCCCGCAATCCAATCGTCGAGGACGGCACCTTCGAAGAAGACCTCGCCCGCCGCGACTTTACCATCAACGCCCTTGCCGTGCGAATCAATGCCGACGACTTCGGCGAAGTAATAGACCACTACGACGGGCTCGGCGACATCGAACGCCGCATAATCCGCACGCCGCTCGACCCCGACATAACATTCAGTGACGACCCGCTGCGCATGATGCGGGCCATACGATTCGCCACACAACTCGATTTTCAGATACACCCCGACACATTCGAGGCCATACGCCGAAATGCCGAGCGCATCGAAATCATCACCAAAGAACGCATCAAAGACGAGCTCTTCAAGATAATGGCTGCTCCTCGGCCGTCGATAGGCTGGAAACTGCTGCTCGACTGCGGACTGCTTCGCTTCATACTGCCGGAACTCGCCCGCATGAGAGGTATAGACCTTGTCGACGGACGAGCTCACAAAGACAATTTCTATCATACAATGGCCGTACTCGACGGTGTGGCCGAGGCGTCCGACAACATATATCTGCGCTGGGCAGCTCTGCTCCACGATATCGGGAAACCCGTCACAAAGCATTACGACCCTGCCCGCGGGTGGACATTCCACAACCATAACTTCATAGGAGCCAAAATGGTAAAGACTATTTTCCGCCGAATGAAGTTTCCGCTCGGAGCCGAAATGCGATATGTAGCCAAATTGGTCGAACTCCATATGCGTCCGATAGCACTGGTCGAAGACGAAGTGACCGACAGCGCCGTACGACGCCTCATTCACTATGCCGAAGAAGACCTCGACGATCTGATGATTCTTGCCCGAGCCGACATAACAAGCAAAGACAGCGCCCGCAAGGCCCGCTATCTCGCCAACTTCGACCTTGTAGAGGAGAAATTCCGCGCCACCAACGCTAAGGATTTCGAGCGTAACCGCAAGAATCCCGTCGACGGCACCGAAATAATGGCTCTGTTCGGCCTCAGCCAGGGCCCGGAAGTAGGCTACTTCACCAAAAGCCTCAAACAGGCCATCAAAGACTGCGAAATCGACGACAACCGACCGGCCGCATTCGCCTACCTCCTGCAGCTCGCCGCCGAAAAAGGCATCAGCCCCCTCTACGACCCCCTTGCCGCAGAAAACCAGTAAAATATCCTCGTCTTACAGATTACGAAAGCGACTTCGAGTCGCTTTCAGTGTTTTAATACGAATTTGGCAGATTCGGAAACAGTTTTTCATTGCAGGCACACTATATTTGCTGTGTAAAATTCTGCAATATATGAAAAAAAGACACTACTTTCTTTTTGCGCTTGCGGGAATGGCCTTGGCTTCATGCTCCAAAGCAGACTCCGCACCAGCTCCGGAAGAATGGGCCTGGCTTAATTTCGAGCGTCTAAGCGATGCTCCCGTCCTTCAGCCCGACTCCAACGCGCTTTTCAACTGCCCCATGCGAGGTGAGGCTGTGAAATGGATGGAAAGCGACATATTCAACCCCGCCGCCACAGTCCGGAACGACAGCATAATAGTACTATACCGTTCCGAAGACAATTCTGCACAGGGCATAGGGCGCCGCACTTCCCGAATCGGCTATGCAGCATCGGCCGACGGCGTAAACTTTCATTATGACGCCACCCCGGTGCTCTACCCGGGAAACGACAGCGAGAGCGAGCACGAAGTGCCCGGCGGCTGCGAAGACCCGCGCGTTGCCATGACAGCCGACGGGACCTATGTGATGATGTATACTCAGTGGAACCGTCAGGTGCCTCGCCTGGCTGTAGCAACCTCAAAAGACCTACGCACCTGGACCAAACATGGCCCGGTGTTTGCCAAGGCATATGACGGACGTTTTGCCGACCTCGCATCAAAATCAGCCTCAATCATCACAAAAATCGACGGCGACCGCCAGGTAATAGCCGAAATCGATGGCAAGTATATGATGTACTGGGGCGAGGAATTTGTAAATGTAGCCACTTCAGACGACCTCATCGACTGGACTCCCTTGCTCGATGAAAACGGGAATCTACTGAAAGTCATGACCCCGCGCGACGGGAAGTTCGACAGTTCGCTCACCGAATGCGGTCCTCCGGCAATTATCACCGACAAAGGTATCCTTCTGCTATATAACGGTAAAAATGCCGACGACGACCGCCGCGACCCGGCATATACCGCTAAAACGTATTGCGGCGGACAAGCTCTTTTCGATGCAAAGAACCCTACAAAACTCATAACACGTCTCGACAAGCCATTTTTCGTTCCCGAAAGAGATTTTGAAAAAAGCGGCCAATATCCCGAAGGCACAGTATTTATAGAAGGTCTTGCATTCTATAAAGGCGACTGGTATCTCTACTACGGCTGCGCCGACTCTCTGGTAGGAGCAGCAAAGAAAACCAATTAGAATCCTAAAAATTGCTGAGACGTTGGAAGATATAAACTTTCTCATTATTTTTGCGTAGTAATAATAAAGACTCTCTACATGATACCTGCACACCCCAATCCACCAATGAATCGTGAGGAAGTAAAACACTTCCAGAACGAAATGACTCGGCGCATGAACGGGGATTTCACTCCTCGCGAGCACGAACTCGCGAAAAATAGAAATAAGGTTTATCAGGCCGTCTTAAAACGCAATGGAGGCAAGAACCCGCTTTTCGGCTTAAGACATTGATTTTTCTCCCATATTGAGGCTGTGTCAAAATAGGCGCGGCCTCTTTTCATAACCTGTTGCAAAACATAAAACAAAGCCCTGACGTTCACAAACCGGAGCTTTGTCATGTCAGAAAGTTTTTGTAACTTAGTGACATACAATAAATTAAATATCCACAAAGTTACATGCAAAATCTTACAGAAACAACGAAGACTGTTCTTTCTGGTTCAAGCTGAAATGTGCTCAAAGATAGCGAAACGGGCTAAAAACGTGGTAAATACGCCCCATTTTGGCCTGTTTATACATACAGCTCGGACTTTATCGCCCGAGAATCGAATATTTTCTAAAAATCTTCTAAAATCGGTCGTCTGAAAATATCGAAACTTAAAAGGTCTAAAAAGAGAGGCTGCGCCGTAAAACTGAATTACGACACAGCCTCATATTGTACGATATTATTAGAATTAAGAGCAAAAAATTTAATTATATTCACCTCCAACTGTTCCAATAATGACTAAACTGTTTGTCCAAAAGTCTGGTATTGTATTCTGAATTTCAGAGACCATCCTGGATGTTGCAACAGAAGATTGGCCTGAATCTCCATCAGGTAGACTCATTGCCCATTTATTATGTTTAATCTTTGCGCCAACTATGTATTTAGCATAGAGTTCAAAATCAATAGTATAGCAATTTTTAAACTCTGAATCGGTAGAATAAGTAATGAAATATTTATTACTATATGGAGTAGTCTCTTCGGTATATGTTTTTACTTCACCTTCTGTTATAGGCGTAGCTATATTCTTATTAAGATTAAATCCCCAATATTCAATATCGGATATGGTTTTGAATTTAGCCTTTTTCTCAGACAAGCGAATATACTTATAATCAAGCAAGTTCGCTTTTGATTTGGGGCCAATAATCAAAAACCTATCTGTTCCATGACTTTCAGAATATGTTGAGCCAGAAGAACCGCCCATGCCAACCCCGACAGGACCTATACCCAATCCAATTCCACCACCAGAACTATTGCCATGAGAAACAGTCGTTTGCTGGTTGTCATAATAAGATTGAGTAGAAAGATCATTAAACCTTCTAAATGAATTAGCTCTATCGATATAAATCGGTTGGTCTGTTTTATTTACAATTTGAATTGCATATCCCATTTTAACTTTCCAGCCACCATCATAATATTCAACGGCAGTCGGATCTATTACAATAGTAAGGTCTTTTGTTGAGATTACGGAAGAATCTGTAAATGCCATTATCGGGAAGAATTCCTTTGCTTTCTTCTTTGATGATTTTATATTAAGTCTTGGAAGTACCTCATACTGTGCTTTTATTGAGGCATTGTCATCCATAGGAATTGATCTCGTTTTAGTAGGTGCTGCTGGACTACCATTAGCAATCGTATTAGGCTGAGAAGTCTGATCAAACTTGTCAACTTCACCATTTCCATATTTTATTGAAAGAACATTGGATTTAGGCTCTGCATATAAAGGACCATTTGGATTTGAAGACTTTTTGTACTTTATCTCGTTGGTCTGAACTTCTGTGACAATTCCATTGATAATGTCACCATTACGAAGTACAATAACGTCATCAGCAAACATTACAATGGATGTAAACGAAAACAATAATAAAAAGATAAGTTTTTTCATTGAAATCTCACGACCTTACAGTCCTATCGGCCTTTTAAATGAAAAAGCGTGAACTGAATTGCCACGTCTTCGAATGATGGTCGTAGGAAACCGTAGATGCAGATGTAGGAATAGCAGCCCACGCCTATAGCGTGAGAACCGCTTGTTTATCCTTGCATCTGTTGAAAATTTCCTACGTTTTCATTCGCAAGATAAGCAATACGCTTCTTGTTTGTTCAAATGTCGTGGATCGACCGCAGTCAATCCGACTGCAAAATTAGTAAAATTTTTCTAATCTAAGTTTCGCAAGTACTGATTTCCTGCGGAATTTTGAGTCAACTCGCCGATGAGTTACGTAGATGGAATTCCGATTTATGGCTTAATAATTCCAAAACTATAAACTTTTACAGCGACAGAATAGGCATGGAGTTCCAGACCATATCAGATATTGGGGCTCACACGAAACGAATGTATCTTGATATTTTCACAGGAACAGACTTATCATAGTTCATATCAAGATTTCGAATAGTCCTTTTGTGCGAGGCGAATTGCCTTCACAAAAGGATTTTTTGTTAATTTTGCATTTATGAAGATATGCATTGTCACAAGCACACGTGCCGACTGGGGGCTACTGATGCCTCTGGCCAAGGTCCTGCGCAATGAAGACAGCCTCGAGACTGCCATTGTGGCTACCAACATGCACCTGATGGAACGTTTCGGCATGACTGTCGACGAAATCACAGATGTCGGCTTTGACGTTGCCGCTCGGGTGCCGATGGATATAGAAGGCGACGACGAAGCATCGCGGGTACGCGCCGCCTCGCTCTGCATGGCAGGTATGGCCGATGCCTTTTCGCAGATAAAGCCCGATGCGGTGCTCCTGCTTGGCGACCGCTACGAAATGCTGGCCGTAGCCTCGGCTGCCGCGATAATGCGTATTCCTGTCATTCATATAGCCGGCGGCGCTGTGAGCGAAGGCGCCGTTGACGACTGCATACGCCATGCAATCACAAAACTATCATCCCTGCACCTCACCGAGACCGAAGAATACCGGCGCCGGGTAATACAGATGGGCGAACAGCCCGATACGGTAGTCAATACGGGCGCTATCGGCGTGTGGAACGGCCGCAATATCACCCCTGTATCGAAAGAGTCGCTCGAAGAATTTCTCGGCATGCAGCTCGACGGCGAGACTGCCATTGTGACCTATCACCCGGCCACAAACGACACCTCGGCCACACCGGCCGAACAGGTAGAAGCAATGCTCGATGCCATCGCGCAGTTCCCCGACCTGAAATGTGTGATAACATATCCGAACAACGACGCCGGAGGAGCCTCGACCATTCCATTGCTCGAAAAATTCGCCGCCACACACACGGCCCGAGTTCGCCTCATACCCTCGCTCGGCATGCTGCGCTACCAGTCAATGCTAAAAATAGCCTCGCTCGTCATAGGCAACTCATCAAGCGGCATTGTCGAGGTTCCGTCGGCCGGAATCCCTACTGTCGACATCGGAATACGCCAGCAAGGGCGCACCGCCGCACAATCTGTCATTCACTGCGGAAACAGCCGCCGTGATATAAGCGAAGCCATATCAGAAGCTCTTTCGCCAGCTATGAAAGAACTTGCGTCTAAATGTGAAAATCCATATTACAGGCCCGATACACTTGCTCTGATGCGCAACGCCGTGCTGAAATTCATGCACAGCCTGCCTGTAGCGCCCAAAAAGTTCTATAACATCGACTTGAACAGATGACACCGCTATACATAATACCAGCCCGCGGAGGCAGCAAAGGCATTCCGCGAAAGAATATCAAACTGCTGTGCGGCCGTCCGCTGATAGCATATACCGTCGATGCCGCTCGCGAAGCCATGAAGACGAGCGGAGGCACCATACTGCTTTCGACCGACGACGCAGAAATTGCCGAAACTGTAAGGGCCATGGGCATCGACGTGCCATACATGCGTCCGGCCGAACTTGCAACAGACACAGCCGGCAGCCGAGAGGTGATACTCGATGCCATGAACTGGGCCGACACCAAGGGCATAGACTACGACTGCGTGGTACTTCTTCAGCCGACATCGCCATTCCGCACAGCCGCCGATATTCTTGAATGCATGGCCGCTCTCGGCCCGGTCGACGATATGGCCGTCACTGTAGCTCCCGCCCGCGACAATCCATACTATAACATATTTGAGACAGCGGCCGACGGTACTCTCCATATCAGCAAAGGCGATGGAAAATACACACGCCGCCAGGACGTGCCGCAGGCGTGGGTATATAACGGCGCCGTCTACGCAATACGCCCGGAGTCTATCAGACGTATGCCCATGGGCGAATTTCCTCGCCGCATTCCCTCTGCAATGCCTGCAGAAAGAAGCGTGGACCTCGACAATGAGCTCGACTGGCTTATAGCCGAAACCATAATGGCCCGCAAAATGTTTCTATAATTGATTTGATTATGACTACGAAACACACCATAGCGGCCAATGCAAACATTCTCGACGCCGTGAGAGCCCTCAATATTCTGCCCGGAGGCTCGATGACACTATTCGTTATCGACAACGACGGCATTGTGCAAGGAACTCTCACCGACGGCGATATCAGGCGCGCACTTATAGCCGGCATGCCCCTTGACGGCACTGCGGCCGACGCCGCATGCCGCCGGTTCCGCAGCATAAGAGCCGGAGCCATCGATCCGGCCGACCTCCGGGTGTTCCGCAACGCGGGCATTACCATGATTCCGGTGCTTGACAGCGACGGACGCCTGACCGATATTCTCGACCTTACGAGCCGACACACCCTGCTACCCCTCAAAGCCGTCCTCATGGCAGGCGGTAAAGGCGAGCGGCTGCGCCCGATGACAGAAAAGACCCCCAAACCTCTGCTCGAGATCGAAGGCAAAGCTATAATCGACTACAACATCGAAGCACTGGCAGCCTGCGGCATTGACAATATTTTTGTGACTACACGCTATCTTGCCGACCAGATTGAGGAGCATTTCAGCTCTCCGGTCGCCGGTGTTCAGGTGCGGTGTGTATGCGAGGACAACCCCTGCGGCACAATCGGCGCTGTCGCTCTTACCGGCGTGGCAGAGACCGACGGCGACACACTGGTGATGAATTCCGACCTACTCACCACGATATCGTTTGAAGACATGTATCTGCACCACCGCGATAACGGAGCCGACATCACAGTGGCAGTCGTTCCCTATCAGGTGTCTGTTCCGTTTGCCGTGCTCACCATTGACCCTGAAAATCCGGCAATGTTCACTGGCATAGAAGAAAAACCGTCTTACTCATACTATGCCAATGCCGGAATATATATATTCTCCAACAAAATACTGCGGCGCCTGCGCAAAGACGTGAAATGCGACGCCACAGATTTGATTGACAGCGCCATACAAGACGGCGCCAAAGCAAGCTATTTCCCGATCAAAGGCACGTGGATAGATGTAGGTTCTCCGCTTGACTTCCGCCAGGCCTCAGAGCTGATGAAACATCACAAATCGCTCTCCTCCTGAAAGCCTCATTCCTTATTACTTTTTACTCATTACTCTAAAAGTATGGCTGATTCCAATTTCATAGACTATGTAAAGATACTTTGCCGCTCAGGCAAAGGCGGTGCCGGCTCGCGCCATTTCTACCGGGCCAAATATGTACCCAAGGGAGGACCCGACGGGGGCGACGGAGGCCGCGGAGGCCACATTATCCTCAAAGGCAACCGCAACATGTGGACCCTTCTGCCGCTTAAATATCGCCGCCACATATTTGCCGGAAACGGCCAGAGCGGCTCGGGAGGCCGCAGTTTCGGCAAAGACGGCGACGATGTAATAGTCGAAGTACCTTGCGGCACGGTGGTATTCGACGCCGAAACCGGCGAATTCCTCTGTGAAGTCACCGACGACGGCCAGGAAGTGAAGTTGCTTCGCGGCGGCCGCGGCGGTCTCGGCAACTGGCACTTCAAGAGCGCAACAAACCGCACTCCGCGATACGCCCAGCCCGGCGAACCGGCTATTGAGAAATCTGTGATTCTCGAGCTCAAAATGCTTGCCGACGTAGGCCTCGTCGGCTTCCCCAATGCCGGAAAATCTACCCTTCTGTCGGCAGTATCGGCAGCCGAGCCCAAAATAGCCGACTATCCGTTTACCACAATGGAACCCCAGCTCGGCATCGTATCGTATCGCGACAACCGTTCGTTCGTCATGGCCGACATTCCCGGCATTATCGAAGGTGCGAGCGAGGGCAAGGGTCTCGGTCTGCGTTTCCTGCGTCATATAGAGCGAAATGCCGTGCTTCTTTTCATGGTTCCGGCCGACGCCGACGATATAGCCGAGGAATATAGCATTCTTCTCCGCGAGCTTGAGCAGTTCAATCCGCAGCTGATGGACAAACAGCGCGTACTCGCAATATCGAAAAGCGACCTCCTCGACGACGAACTTCGCGAGGAAATAGCCAAAACCCTTCCCGAAGGTATTCCGTCGGTATTCATTTCGGCAGTTACCGGACAAGGCATCACCGAACTGAAAGATATGCTCTGGCGCGCCATCACCGACGAAAACAACCGCATCGACAATACCGACATAATACATCGGCCTCTCGACGGGCATCATCGCGTTCGCGAAGAAGACGAATTCATCTTCGAATACAAACCGTCGCCTGAAGAAGAAGAACAGGAAGCAGAAGACCTGCGAAGCATATCGCCTGAATCCTGGGGTGAAGATATTGACTGGGATGACGCCGATTATGAAACCGACGACGATGAGGAAGAGACTTATACCGACGATGATGCTTTCGGCTACGAGTCGATCAACGACGACCGCCAATGACAACTCTTTCCGAATACTATAAAGACCTGCGCAGCTCCCTCGCGCAGGTCTTGCCTAAAGGCGAAGCCGACAGTGCCGCCGCTATCCTGATGGAGGACATCGGCGGCTATACACGCACCACCCTCTTTGCCGACGGCGACCGCGAAATCTCAGACTTCGTGAAAGGACGCATCGATTCGGCCGTCGCCCGAATTGTCGGAGGGGAGCCCGTGCAATATGCCGTAGGGCGAGCCTTGTTCATGGGCAACAGCTATATCGTCACTCCGGCTGTACTCATTCCACGCCCTGAGACGGCTGCACTCGTCGACATGATAACCGACCATGCTGATGGTCGCTCCGACCTTAGAATACTCGACATCGGCACAGGCACCGGCTGCATTGCCATATCGCTGGCCAGGGCTCTCCCCTTTGCTGATGTAGATGCAAGCGATATTTCGGCCCAAGCACTCGACGTAGCCCGGGAAAATGCCCGTAATCTCAAAACAAAAGTCACTTTCCGCCAGGAAGACATTCTTAAAGCAGCCCCGCCGGCCGCTCCATGCTATGATATCATTGTGAGCAATCCTCCCTATATCGCCGAAAGCGAAAAAGCCGACATGGACGCCCGTGTACTCGATTATGAACCGTCTACAGCCTTATTCGTGCCCGACGATGACCCGCTCAGGTTCTACCGCGCAATTGCTGAATATGCCTTAAAAGCTTTGGTTTCCGACGGAAACCTATACTTCGAAATAAACAGCAACTATGGGCCGCAAATGAAAGAAATGCTTGCCGACAAAGGCTTTGCCGACATCGAAATAAGCCGCGACTTCCGCGGCAACATACGCTATGCCTCCGCCCGACGTCCATGACACCCGAAGAAGCCTACAACTACGCTGCAGCACTCTGCAACAAGGCCGAATACTGCCGTTCTGAAATAATCTCGAAACTCCGCAACAAAGGCCTCGATCCGACCGATATGCCTGCTGTGATACAAAGGCTCGAAGAGCAACGCCTCATCGAAGACCACCGGTACGCCATGGCATTCGCCCGTCAGAAATTCCGCAACCAGTACTGGGGCCGGCGCAAAATCGAAATCGAGTTGCGCCGCAAACGCATAACGCCCGACTCTATCTCTGACGCCCTCGACCAGATAAACGAACGCGACTACTCCGCCGCACTCCGCGCAATAATTGCCAAAAAAGCCAAAAGCTATACCCGGCCCCTCGACCACGCAGCTCGCACATCAATAGCCCGCTACGCAATTTCACGCGGCTTCGAGCCCTCCCTCGTCTTCCCCCTCATTCCCCGCTAAATTTTCTCATGCATATAGCAAAAGCGGAGTCTGCGCAATGCGGACTCCGCTTTTAATTCCTGAGAAGAATGGATTATTTGAGGGCTTCCTTTACGGCTTCGTTGGGAACCATCTCTTCTTTGAAGATGTAAGCGCCGGTCTTGGGCGACTTAACCATCTTGATGACCTTGCTGTAGGTACGGCCTTCGCCTTTCTGGAGCGATGCAACGGTTTTCTTTGCCATATCTTAGATTCTTATTTGATTTCTTTGTGGATGGTCATACGCTTAAGAATGGGGTTGTATTTCTTAAGCTCGAGTCTCTCGGTTGTGTTTTTGCGGTTTTTGGTAGTGATGTATCGCGAGGTACCGGGCATACCGCTCGCCTTGTGCTCGGTGCATTCAAGAATCACCTGTACGCGATTGCCTTTTGCTTTCTTTGCCATTTTCTGTCAATTATTTGAGGTTAGAGGTAATAGATGTCGTTCTCTTTTACATATCCGCTCTGGCAAGCCTGCTTGAGGGCTTCATTGAGGCCGAGCTTGTTGATGGTGCGAAGTCCGGCAGCCGAAATTGTAAGGCTGATCCATGTTTCGCGTTCTACCCAGTAGAACTTCTTGGTGAAGAGATTCACATTAAATTTGCGTTTGGTGCGACGCTTCGAGTGCGAAACGTTATTACCCACAATCGCTTTTTTGCCGGTGATCTGACAAATCTTTGACATGGCTGTTAATGGTTTATCGTTCTTTTTTTATCTTTTATGCATCAAGTGGTTGCAGCCGTCATCACATTCTCATATCGGCACCCGGTGCATCTTTTTCCGGACACCTTTTAAGGATGGGCCACAAAACAGAGTGCAAAGTAACGACTTTTTTTTCAAAACGCCAAATAATCACAGCCTTTTATGATGTTTTTTGCATTCAAAAAACCAAAAAGGCTCATTCAGGTGTTTTTTAAAGTGCATTTTAGAGGGTTTTCCCTCCACTTTCACTACTTTTGCAGAACTATGGAAGGAACTGTAATCCGCAACACCGGCTCGCAATATATAGTCCGCCTCGATTCGGGTGCGGAACTGCCCTGCAAAGTAAAGGGCAATTTCAGAATCAAGGGTCTGCGCACCACCAATCCTGTAGCAGTGGGCGACCGTGTCGAAACCGGAACACCGGGAACGGACGGCGTAGCTTTCATAACAGCCGTACTGCTACGACGCAACTATATAATAAGGCGCTCTACAAATCTCTCGAAAGCCGCTCATATCATAGCGGCAAACATAGACTGCGCTGTGCTTGTGGCAACTCTTGCACACCCAGCCACTCCGCTCACTTTCATAGACCGATTTCTGGCGACCGCAGAGGCCTACAACGTACCGGCAGTGCTTGCCATCAACAAAATCGACCTTCTCCCCGACGCCGAAGACCGCGAATTGCTCGACGCCGTCCTCGGTCTTTATCGCTCGATAGGCTACAAGGCCGTAGGAGTGTCCGCTGCCACAGGTGAAGGCATGGACAAACTGCTCGAAATACTCGCCGGAAAGACATCGCTCATGTCCGGCAACTCAGGCGTGGGCAAGAGCACTCTGATAAACGCCCTGATTCCGGGGTTAAATCTCCGCACCGGCGAAATTTCAGCCGCACACGACACCGGCATGCATACCACTACTTTTTCTGAAATGTTCGACCTACCCGGCGGTGGCGAAATAATCGACACTCCAGGAGTCCGGGGCTTCGGCACAGTCGAATTCCAACCGGAAGAAGTAGGACACTATTTCCCCGAAATATTCCGCCTCTCCGAAGAATGCCGTTTCGGCAACTGCACTCATACTCACGAACCAGGCTGTGCCGTTCTCGATGCCCTCGAAGAACATCGCATATCCCAAAGCCGCTATGCCTCATACCTGAGCATTCTCGAAGAAACCCGCGAAGGCTCCGACAAATACCGCAAGCCATTTTAGGCTATTGGGCTATTGGGCTGTTGGGCTATTGGGCTGACAGGCGACTGGGCGGACAAGCGACTGAGCGGACAAGCGATTGGGCAGACAAGCGACTGGGCAGACAGGCAACTGGGCGGACAGGCAACTGGGCGGACAGGCAACTGGGCGGACAACAGCGCATCAGCCTATCAGCCCGTCTGCTCATCAGCCCGTCAGCCTAACAGCCCATCAGCATATCAGCCCAACAGCCCAATCTCAATAGCTGTTGCAAGCTGGTCGGGGCAGGAAGTGCCGCGACCGCGGCAATCGATGCCGCGCAGACGCGCCACGGTCTCAACGGCGTCAGCACCCTCGCATAGCACGGCCACGCCGTGTGTATTGCCCGGGCAACCGCCCGTAAACTGGCTCAAGCCGAAATGGCGGTGCATAGTTTTCGGGGAAAGTGTTAAATTTGTGGTATGAAAACCGCAGATGCAATATGGATGTGTCTCCCCGAAGGGCTGGACGAGTTATTTGAGATGGTGCGCTTCGAACGCACAGAACAGGCATATGACATATGGCTTGACGAGAAGAAGAAACTCTCTGATGAGGACTACCGTAATCCCAATATCGTATCGCGAGGCTATACGGAATACGTTACAATACAGGACTATCCGATGCGTGGTCGTCCTGTATTTCTTCACATGCGCAAGAACAAGTGGTGGGATAAGAAAACCAACGAAATCTTCAGCTATAACCTCGAGCTTCCCAACGAGGAAGGGACACGACTCAGCTCCGAATTCGTGGCTTTTTTAAAAGACGAAGGTGGAGACGACAGCACTGTCGATTAAGCATATAGCGCAGATGTACTGCGTCAACGGCAAGCATTTTGCCGACTTATATCGCAACAAGATAAGCGGTTACGCCGACTGGTGCGAACAGGA
>CAJTOB010000003.1:24563-79323 GCA_910578035.1 uncultured Muribaculaceae bacterium | reverse complement strand
CAGTCCTAATTTTGTTTTGCCTCAAAAAGTTTTATCGGACAGCAATAATTTTAAACATACCGGCCCGTCAGCCCATCTGCCCAACAGCCTAAAAACCCGTCAGCCCATCTGCCTGTCAGCCCAATAGCCCATCTGCCTAATAGCCCAATGAGCGCAGGTAATCTGAGGGATTGACGCCGAATTCTTCTTTGAAACACTGGCGGAAATAGGGCGTAGAGTTGATACCGACCTTAAACGATACTTCGGAGACAGTAAATTTGCCTTGGGCAAGCAACTGCTCGGCTACCTGCATGCGCACTTTCCTGATATACTCGTTGGGCGACAGACCCGTAAGCGCTTTCACCTTGCGGTATAGCGTGGCACGCGACATACACATGGTGTCCGAAAGGAATGCCACATCTACATTCTCCGACGATATATGTTCGCTGACAGCATTGTGCAGCCGCTCAAGAAATGCCTTGTCGAGAGCTGTCATTTCGGGTATTTTTTCTTCTCGCGGAGCAGTTTCAGATGCTGCTTCCGCCTCCGGTTCAACCGGTGACGACAGCTTCATAACCGGCGCGGCCGTATTAGCCATACGTTCGCGCGACAGCAGTATATTGTTCACGCGGCTGATAAGAAGCTGGGTGCTGAAAGGCTTCGTAAGATACGAATCGGCCCCGGCCGCATAACCGTCTTCGCGGTCCAAATCGCTATCCTTGGCCGTAAGCACAATCACAGGAATATGGCTCGTCTGAATATCAGCCTTAAGCTGGCGTGTCATTTCCAAACCGTCCATCACCGGCATCATCACATCGGTGATAACAATGTCGGGTTGCAAGGCTCGTGCCATTTCAAGGCCCTCCTGCCCGTTTGAGGCCGATTTTACTTCAAAAAGGTCTGTAAACGACTCGCTGATATATTCGCGCAAATCATCATTGTCTTCAACAACAAGCACCACCGGCATATGCCTGTCGGCACCACGCGCCACAGCCGTATCCTGGTCTTGTTCCGGCGCAGGAATTTCGGAGGCGCAGTTGTCGTCGGGGTGAATAGCCTCGGGATAAGTCTCGTCAATACCAAGCCTGAGTGTAAATGTAGTGCCTTCGTTAACGCGCGAATCTACCGTTATCGACCCATGGTGCAGTTCAACCAGATTTTTGACAAGAGCGAGGCCGATACCCGTACCTGAGGCCTGATGGCTGCCTTTTTCCTGATAATAGCGGTCGAATATATGCGGCAGGGCTTCGGCAGAGATTCCATAGCCGGTATCGCATACACTTATCTCAACATATTCATGTCCGGGCTCACCGTCCTTACGGCAGCGTATGTCGATAGTGCCCTTCGGAGTATATTTGAGCGCGTTCGAAATCAGATTGTCGAGAATCATGCCGACAGCCTCCTTGTCGTAAGGCATCACTATGCTTTCAGGGTCTGCCGATATATTGATTTTTATTTTAGAGCCGTTGATAAGCTCCTTATATTTCAAAGCCGTCTCATAAACTGTAGACACAATATTGCCGGTCATTATGCACAGACGCTTGTTTGCGGTCTCGCTCTTGCGGAAATCGAGAATCTGGTTGACAAGCGACAGCAACTTGCGGGCGTTTCGGTTTATCACAGTTATACGTCGCCGTTCGCTTTCCGACAGACCGTCGCCACGCAGACTGTCTTCGAGCGGCCCTACGATAAGTGTGAGCGGTGTGCGCAATTCATGTGTCACATTGGTATAGAACCGCAGGCGCTCGTCGGTGAGTTCCTTGTCCTGCAGGCGCTGCTTCTTTTCAAGTTCATAGAGCGACTCTGCTTTAAGACGCTTCTGATACATATAAAGGAGCACTGTCATGATTCCGGCGGCAAGAAGAAAATATATGAGTTTGGCCCACCACGTGAGCTGCAGCGGCGGCTCCACAGTGATACGCACCGATGTTATGTCGCCGCTCCACGCCTGATTGCGCATGCGGGTATCTACCTCGAATGTATATGAGCCTGGGGGCAGATTGCGATACACGGCCTGATTGGACCCGTTGGAAAACCAGTCGTCATCGAAACCTTTCAGGCGGAAACGGTACTCTACCCTCTGCGCAAGGCTGTAGTCTGCAATACTGGCCTTTATCGACACCGTATTGAAGTCTGCCGCAAGCACCACCCGCTCTCCGGCCTGCAATTGGCCGAATGTGGCGAGGTCTTTCACCTGCTCGCCGGGGCCATAAGCCTCCAGCTGGGTTATGATAGCCTTTGGGGCACGGCGCACAGCGAGCACTTCGGCAGGGTCGAAGCGACACAGGCCGTTGAGAGCGCCGAAGTATATCCGCCCGTCGCTGTCGCGGGCCACACTCGAACTCATGAACGAACCCGGAGGCGCATTGTCGAGATGGTCGTAGCTCGATATTTTGCCGTCGGCTACTATGGATATGCCCTTGTTGGTGCTCGCCCATATGTTTCCGTCGCCGTCCTCGGTAACGGCACTGACAAAACTGCTTGCAAGGCCGTCGGCATGGCGGTAGGTGGTATAGACCGTGTCCGACGGATTCTCGAAATGCACAAGCCCCTCGCCGGTAGCGGCCCATAGCGAACCGGCATGGTCTATGAACAGATTGTTGACCGTATTCGACGGAAAACCCGACTCTACATTGAATACTCGCAGAAAATCCATATTCCTGTCGTAAAGCAACAGTCCGCTGCCGAAAGTTCCGACCCAACGGCGACCCTGGCTGTCAACCGCAATATCGCGGGCCATGTCTATAGGGTGATAGTTACGAAGCGCCCTGCTTTCGCCGTCGAGTTCGTAGACACCTCCTGATGCGGCCACAAACACAGAACCGTCGAATTCATTTATCGAGCGTATATCATCGTCGGGAATGCTGTCGAGCGGCACTTTCAGAAATCTGTCGTGCTTGCGGTCGTAGAAGAAAAGCCCTCCGTAGAAAGCCCCGAACCACAAATTGTCGCGGCTGTCGGCCAAAGCGGCCTGAATATGGTTGCCCCGCGGGGTACCTCCGATATTGCGGTAAAGAGCCACACGACGGTCGCCATCGAGCACGTTGATGCCACCGCCATCGGTTCCGACCCATATCTTGCCGTCGCGGTCTACGACCACACAGCTTGCCGTCTGGTTCGACAGCACGGCCGGCGCGCTCTCCGCCGCTGCGGCCATATCTGCGGTTTCGCCGCCCAAGCGCGAGAACAAAGGCTGCTGGGCTCCTAAAAATACCAGTCCGGCACCCCAATGCCCGAGCCAGACATTACCTAACGGATCCGACAGCATTGTCCGGAATGTGGCATTGTGAAGAGGCGGCACACCCGCGGCCGATTCCAGCTCTGGCGGACGCGAGACAGCTGCAGCAGTCATGCCCTGCGACAAATCCAGACGGAAGACCCCGTTGAATTCTGTTGCCACCCAATATACCGACCCGCCCATCGGCTTTATATCGAATATTTTGGCAGAGGCGAGAGGGCCCGACGGAATGCGCGTGAACCGTGCCGCCGCGGGGTCGAACATAGCAAGACCGTTTTCGGTGCCTACAAGCACCTTGCCTCCGCCGCATGGCTCTATTGCATATACCGAACTGCCCGGCAGAGAATCGGCATCGGCGCTATCAGCGCCGAAATTGCGCGCCCGCCGTTTTTTCAGCGACAGCTCCATAAAGCCACCCTTATGGCCTACATATATCATATCGCCGTCGCCCGAATCGGCCACGGTCCAGATGTTGCATAGAGGCATGCCGGCAACATTGGTATGGTTGTAGTGGTCGAAAGTGCCTTTGTCGGGGTCGAACAAATCGACTCCCCACCAGAATGTAGACACGAGCAGCTTGCCGTCCGACGAAGGCACGATGCGTGTCACATCGTCGGTGACAAGCGACGACGGGTCGTCCGGGTTGTGGCGTATGCGGCGTATGGTGCCCTTGCTGTAGTCGAAAGCGTTTATGCCGGCCCGCTGTGTACCGATCCACATCACCGAATCGACAGGGTCATCAAGAAGAATATTGAGCTCATTGCCGCTCAGACCATCACCTGAATCCGGCTCGCTTTTATATATAGGAATAAACCGGCCTCCGTCGAATATATTGAGGCCGTCTTCCGTAGCCACCCACATAACGCCTCGCTTGTCGCGGGCAATGCTCACCACATAGCTGTTCGACAGGCCATGCTCCAGGCCGAGAGTGCTCGCCATCGGAGACGCCTGCAAAGGCGCCGCACCAAACGGAGCGCCCATTATGCAGAGAATGCAGAAGATTAATGTCAGGCTCTTTTTCATCTATTTATTATTTAACGCTCAAATATAGTCGTAAATCGTTCAAAATACAACTATCCGCGGGTTTTTGAATCAATTGTGATTTCACAATGAGTCAAAAACGACCGGCCTATGCGCGTTTTCGTACTAAATTTGCACCCGGCAATTCGCCCGCGGAGGCATTGCCGTTTGCATGACCATGAAAACGCCATCTCTTTCCTTAATACCGACAGAGCGCTCAGAGCAGCGGCAAGCGTATCAGGCCGCAATCAGAAAAACAGACCAATCTCTGAAATATTAACCATAACCTTAAATAACATTTATGACCTACAAGCATGTATGCATGACGGGAGCTCTTGCGCTCTCCCTTCTCGCTGCCTCGTCGTGTTCCGACGACAAGTGGGGAACGGTAGACAATGCGGTGCCCGGTTTTTCAGTGACGGCAGACCATATCATGACCGACCTCGGTCGCGACGTGCACTTCTCCGGCAAGATAACCGACGCCGACGGTATCTCTACAATCACCCTTCAATGCCCCGGTCTGGGCATAAACAAGACCATCGATATCATCGAAATCTACGGTGAGCCCTTAACCGAATATGACCTCGACTACAGCGTGCGCGTGCGCAACGACGTTGTCGGCGAAAGCTTCGATGTAGTCATCACTATCACCGACGTTGCTGGAAACAAGACCGAGCAGACTGTGCTCGTCACTCTCGACGCCGACTTCTCAGCTCCTGTCTTCGAGACTTCTCCCGACAAGGAGGTGACCGTGCTCTTCAAGGAAGACCCGACCATCAACCTTTCGTTCTCCGTTCGCGACAACCGCGAAATCGACTATGTGACCGTAGACGTCGAGGGCGTCGAAGGTTTCCCCATCACCATCGACGGCAACGGCAACAACCGTGTGGAATTTGCCCAGCGCCTCACTCTTCCCACTGCCATAGCCGACTATAATGTGACCATCACCGCAGCCGACAAGGCCGCTCAGGAAGGCGAAGTGCGCACGACCGTAGTAAACTCGGTCATCAAAGTGTCTGAGCTCCCCGACTGGAATGTGCTCTACCTCGCCGACGTAGCCACCGCCGCCGAACTCAACAGCGACGTATTCGGCGTGCCTATGGCTATGGACCACGTGGGTGTAAACAAGTACCGCGTGAGCTACTACAATGAAAAGGCAGGCACCGAAATCTGCTTCATACCTCAGAAGACCGACTTCGGCCCCATCTGCTTCGGTCCTGAAGCCGACGACGCCAACAAACTCGGCGACGATCCCGAAAGCGTAGGCCGCATCAAACTCGACCAGGCCGGCGTCTACTATCTGATCGACGTGAACACCTACGAGCGCACCTACGAGCTCAAGACATATCCCATAAGCCAGGCCATCAACCCTGTGTCGCACCTCCACTACGGCCAGGACGACCTCAACACATGGTGGGAAACAACCAATCTTGACGATATCTGGTGGCAGGAATGGTATTTCGGCCCGGCCGACGGCCCCGGCAATGTAACCCGCATGGAGCAGGACAAAAACAACCCCAACATCTTCGTTGTACCCGACTACAAACTCTCTGCCGGCGAAATGAACATAATGCTTCACAACTGGCACAGCCACGGCTGGTGGAACTTCACCGCATGGCGCGTCGATGACTCGTCAGACCCCTCCAAGTGTGCATTCTACGGCAACTATCACCCCACCACTCCCCACTACGAAAGCAACGACGACTATTTCGACTGGAAATTCAAGACTTACATCACTCCCGAAGAATACAAGTTCATGTATCCCAACGCAGGCGAATCGTTCGACCTCGGCAAATGGGGCGACGAAAGCTACCGCAAGAACTTTATTCCCGACAACTGGATTAAGGCCCGAGTTCCCGCCGAAGGCACATACCGCCTTGTGTTCGACGCCCATACCGAACGCATCAAATTGCTTCCTAATTAAACAAGACAGGATAACAAGATATAAATCAACCATTTCATGAAAAGACAATTATTATTCCTGTGCGCGGCTCTTATAGGTCTTGTGGCTATGGCACAGAACCTTACGGTCAAGGGTACTGTGATATCCGCTGCCGACAACGAGCCCCTGATAGGTGCCTCGGTAACACTCAAGGGCGCCAACAACGGCGCTGTCACCGACTTCGACGGCAACTATACCATTTCGGGCGTTCCCTCCGACGCAGTCCTCGTGTTCAACTACGTCGGCTTCAAACCCGCCGAAATCGCCGTCAAAGGCCGCACCACAATCGATGTGGCTCTTGAAGAAAATACCTCCGTACTTGACGAAGTTGTGGTTGTAGGTTATGGCGTGGTTAAACGCTCAGACCTCACCAGCTCTATCACCACTGTGAAGGGCGACGCCATCACCGAAGTAACCACCGGCAACGCCATGGACGCTCTCCAGGGCAAGGTGAGCGGTGTGCAGATTGCAAGCGGCGGCGGCCCGGGCGCTACCCCGAAGGTAATCATCCGCGGTATCACCTCGGTAAACGGCTCTACGCCTCTCTATGTTGTCGACGGTGTGCCCCTGAACAGCAACAACATCAACTTCCTCAACAACAACGATATCGAGAGCATGGAAGTGCTCAAAGACGCCTCTGCTTCGGCTATCTACGGTACCCGCGCCTCCAACGGTGTAATCATCATCACCACCAAGAAAGGCGCCGCCGGCAAAACCAGCGTGGACTTCGCGGCTTCGGTAGGCTTCCAGCACATCGACAAGCCCAAAATGGCCTGGGCCGACGAATATGAGAAAGTATTCAAGCAGCGCTATACCAACGACGGCCGCGTGGCATCCTGGAACAGCCCCTACGAAAACTACGGAGCTGTCGACGGCACCGACTGGTGGAAAGAAGTGGTAAACGACATGGCCCTTATCCAGAACTACTCGCTCGGCGTGCGCGGCGGCAACGAAAAGTTTATCTACAGCTTCTCGCTCGGCTACTTCCGCAACAACTCGCAGTTCGACTATGGTTACTGGGATAAAATCAACGTCCGTCTCAATACCGAATACAACTTCACATCATGGCTCAAAGCCGGTCTCGACATCGCACCAAGCTATGAAAGCTGGGATAGCACTCCCAACCTATTCTCGGCCGCTATGTCGATGGACCCCACAACCCCCGTTTTCCGCCCCGAAAGCGAATGGGATGCCGCAAACCCCATGAACAACTACCAGCGCTCCTACAACAACCAAGAGTGGAACCCCGCAGGCTCTCTCGCACGTATGGATAACTCCACAAGCAAGATGAGCGTCCTCATGAACCCCTTCATTCAGATTCAGCCCATCAAGCAGCTTGTACTCCGCACCCAGTTCGGTATCAACGCCTGGTATCAGCGCAACGACTACTATAACTGCGCCTTCAAAATCGACGCTCTCGAACAGAACGTGAATGATTCCGTAGGCCGAAACTACTCGGACGGACTCAACTGGACATGGAACAACACCATCACCTACATGGATACCTTCGCCGACAAGCATAATCTCACCGTTATGGGCGGCTTCACCGCCGAACGCTACGCCGACTGGTGGGCTAACGCCTCGCGTCAGGACGTGCCCGGCAACAGCAACCTCCTTCACGAAGTATCGGCCGGCACCGGCGACCAGTTCGCTTCCGGCAGCGCCTCATATCAGACTCTGGCATCTTTCCTCGGTCGTGTGAACTACAACTACGACAACCGCTACTATCTCACCGCTTCGGTTCGTTCCGACGGCTCGAGCCGCTTCCCCAAAGGAAACAAGTTCGGCACATTCCCCTCGGTTTCGGTTGCATGGCGTCTGAGCGAGGAAGCTTTCATGGAAGACACCCGCAACTGGCTCAACAACGCCAAAGTGCGCCTCGGCTGGGGCCGCGTAGGTAACCAGGCCATATCCAACGGCGCCTACATGACAACCCTCAACAACGGTGTAAACTACGTTTTCGGCTCCACTCCGAACCGCTACCCCTCTACCATCGTCGGCTCTGTCGGCAATCCCAACCTCAAATGGGAGACCGTGGAAGACATCGACTTCGGTATCGACCTCTCGCTCTTCAACAGCAAGCTCAACGTGACCTTCGACCTCTATCAGAAGACCTCGCACGACATGCTCTACGGCAAACAGAGCCTTCTCATTCTCGGTGTGCCCACATGGCAGGGCGCCATCGTGCAGAACATCGGCAAGATGCGCGCACGCGGCTGGGAACTCGCCGTGAACTACACCGACCAGGTCGGCGACTTCCGCTATGACATCGGCCTGCAGCTCTCCGGCGTGAAAAACAAGGCTATCAAGTTTACCGGCGACGGACCCATCTGGACCGGCGGCAACCAGCTTGCCGAAAGCATCATCAAAAACGAGGACGGCACTGAAATCTCGCGCTTCTTCGGCTACCAGACAGCAGGCATTTTCCAGAGCTGGGAAGAAGTCTACAACCATACCGACGAAACCGGCAAGATGATTCAGCCCGACGCACAGCCCGGCGACCTCATCTTCGTAGACCGCAACCACGACGGCCAGCTCACCGATGCCGACAAGACATACATCGGCAATCCCTACCCCGACCTGCAGATGGGTCTCAACCTGAGCTTCTGGTATAAGAACTTCGACCTTACAGCCAACTTCTTCGGCACATTCGGCAACGACATCTTCAACCTTCAGCGTCGCCGCTATTCGGGCGCAGGCGGTCAGAACGTGTTCCGCGGCACTTTCGACAAGACATGGAGCGAAAGCAATCCCGACGCCGAATATCCCCGTCTGAGCTACAACGACCTCAACCAGAACTACACCCGCGTTAGCGACTTCTTCGTTGAAGACGGCTCATACTTCCGCTGCAAGCTCCTCACTCTCGGCTACACTCTCCCCAAGAGCATAACCAAGAAGTTCGATCTCCGCGTCTATGCTTCGGCACAGAACGTATTCACACTCACCAAATATACCGGCATGGACCCCGAACGCCCCTTCTACGACGGCGGCGCAATCGAAACGGGCATCGACTACAACAACTATCCGTCGCCCCGCTCATTCCTTCTCGGTCTCGACATCAAATTCTAATATAAGCACTCAATAATGAAAAAACATATATTGACCGGCGCCGCCGCGATTGCACTCTGCCTTTCGATGAGCTCTTGCGACGACTTCCTCACCGAAGACGTGCGCGGCAGCCAGAACCTCGACACATATTTCGCCGACGAGGAAGAAGTGAACTCCTTTATTGGCGGCTGCTATTTCGAAATAGCGAAAGACGACTGGTGGCAGATATACAACGCATGGCTCCAGGCCGACTTGACAACCGACGATCTCTGGGACGGCAATACTACCCAGACCGACGGTTATCAGGATGTGACCTACTTCATGCCTACCGCGCCCCTCAACGGCGCACTCTCCAACTTCTGGGGAGCCCGCTATCAGGGCATCTACACCTGCAACACCGCAATTGCCCGCATTCCCGGCGCCGCTATGGACGAAACTCTCCGCGCCCGCCGCGTTGCCGAGGCCCGCTTCCTCCGTGCCTTCTTCTACTTCGAGCTCGCCCGCTACTTCGGCGGTGTGCCCCTGATTACCGAGCCTATCTCGAACGCTGAAGGCATAGGCCGAAACACCCTCGACGAAGTTTACGACTTCGTTGAAAAAGAACTTGCCGAAGTGGCCGAAATCCTGCCTCAGCGCAGCGAATGGGGTGCCGCCGACATGGGCCGCGCCACACGAGGCGCCGCTCTCGGTCTGCTCGGCAAGACACAGGTCTACCACGGCAAGTACGACGAAGCCAAAATCAGCCTCAAGAAGGTCATGGACGAAGGCGAATACCGCCTCCTCGACAACTTCGGCGACGTATGGAGCGTAGCTCACAACAACAGCGAGGAATCGCTCTTCGAAACCCAGACAATGTATAGCAACCAGTATTCCCTCGGCAGCTCGCTCACCGTCATCACCGGCTGTCGTAACGGTGTAGGCGACGGCTGGGCCTGGGGCACTCCCTCGTCCGACCTCGAGAACGCCTTTATCGCCGCCGGCGACACCGAACGCCTCCGCTGGTCTATCATCAAGACAGGCTGCAAGGACATTCCCGGCGAAGACGACTTCGCTGCCTTTATCGACAACAACGCCACTGTATTCACAATGGGCGTGAACGACCAGAAATTCCTCGACTACAAAGAGGCTTTCGGCTGGGGCGACGATGTGTTTGAAGAAGGCTACGTGATAGACCCCTCGCAGCATAAGAGCGCCCGTATTATCCGCAAGTACTTCGTGCCGACTCAGTATCGCCCCGAAGTTTACGATAAGCAGAAAATACCTCTGAACCACCGTATACTCCGCTATGCCGACGTGCTTCTGCTCTATGCCGAAGCCTGCAACGCCACCAACGACGACGCCAACGCCCGCACAGCCCTCAACGAAGTGCGCGAGCGCGTGAACCTCGCTCCCGTCACCTCAAGCGGCGAAGCACTCCGCGACGCTATCCGCAACGAGCGCCGTCTCGAACTCGCCTTCGAGCAGAACCGCCTCTTCGATATCCGCCGCTGGGATGCCGGCAACGGCAAGAAGGTGATTGAAAACATCATGGGCCCGAACGGTTCGTTTGTCACCTACAACCTCGGCCCCAACGCCGATATGTACGAGAAATACAACCAGGGCCAGTCGAGCGACAAGGGTTCGCGCTTTACAGCACCCCGCGACCTCCTCTACCCGATTCCTTCCGATGAAATCCAGCGCTCAAACGGAGCCATCGTGCAGAACCCCGGATATTAATCAGACTTAAAAATACTTAATTGCTTTTACAATAGAGTTTTTATCAATATCTTTGTAAGGGGTAATTATGAGAATGATTATCCCTTACATTTTACCTGATTTCACTTATAAACCAAATATTTCTCCTTTACAAACCATGAAATTTGCAAAGTACATACTCCCCGCAATAGCTGCGGCAGGCATGCTCGCGGCATGTTCCGACGAGCCGACCGGCGAATCGACCAAACGTCCTACCGGCTCGGGCGGCGACGAGCCCGAAGAACCGGGAACACCTGTCGACCCAAGCGACATCGTGTCGCCTGTGCCCGATTTTTCGTGCAACACTCAAAAAGTCGCCATCGACGCAAGCAAGAAGCTCCAGACCATGGAAGGATTCGGCGCTTCCGACTGCTGGCTGCCCAACCAGATAGGCAAATACTGGCGCTCGAACCGCCTGCAGCTTGCCCGCTGGCTTTTCTCCAAAAATATCAGCACTGCCGGGCAGCCCGCCGGTATCGGTCTGTCGATGTGGCGCGTCAACCTCGGCGCAGGCACCGCCGAACAGGGCGATGCAAGCAATATCGACGCCAACAATCGCGCCGAGAGCTATCTCGTAGACGGCGTTTACGATTGGAACAAGTGCGAAGGCCAGCGCTACTTCATGCAGCAGGCCAAAAACAACGGCGTCGAATCGTTTGTGCTCTTCAGCAACTCGCCCCTGGTACAGTTCACCAAAAACAAAAAAGGCTTCAATGACCCCGGCACATGGCACGACTCCAATCTTAGTGACGACTGCTATGATGACTTCGCTGAATATATGGCAAATGTAGCCCAGCACTTCTCGGGCGAAGGCTACAACGTGAGCCACATATCGCCTATCAACGAGCCCCAGCACGGCTGGAACAGTACCGACGGTAAAAGCAGCCAGGAAGGCTGTAGTTGGAACAACGCCCAGATTGCCAAACTGACCAAGGAACTCGACAAAGCCATCACCAAAGTTGGTATAAACACCAAAATCCTTATTCCCGAGGCCGCTTCGTGGACAGACCTCACTGAAGGCAATGCCAACGACACCTACAGCCAGATTGAAGCATTTTGGGGCAACGGCTCGGCACACTACGTGGGTGACCTCGCCAATGTAGACAAGGTAGCAGCCGGCCACAGCTACTGGACATTCGACAACTGGAACGACATGCGCAACGTGCGCAAGAAAGTAGCCGACAAGGCCGCAACCAAGGGCCTGCGCGTATGGCAGACCGAATGGTCCATGCTCAACAAAGAGCCTTCCGAACTCGGCGGCTCATACGACGATGTATCTGAATTCGACATCGCTCTCTATATGTCGAAAATCATACACAACGACATCACCGTTGCCGGCTGCACCTCGTGGAGCTACTGGACAGCAATGTCGGTTGAGCGCTATGGTCAGAAGAACCGCTTCGAGCTCATCAAGACCACTCCCGCCGGCGGCAACTACAGCGACGATTTCACCGCCGAAGGCACCGTAGAAGCCACCCCCAACCTCTGGGTGCTCGGCAACTACAGTCTCTTCGTTCGCCCCGGCTACTTCCGCGTAGACCTCACCGGCGCCGACAGCAAGGACTTCTGCGGCACAGCTTATGTATCGCCCGACGGAAAGACCGTGGTGGCTGTCTACACCAACGCCGACAAGACAAAGGGCGTGATGCTCGACAATACCATCAGCGGTGCCGGCACACTCAAGACCGTTACCCGCTACTCTACCACCGAAAAGAAAGAACTTCTCGGCGAAAAATTCAATCCTGCCGACAAGGTATTTGTTGAACCCAACAGCGTATCGACTATCGTCTACACTTTTGAATAAACGATGCTGAAAAGACTCTCTATACTGGCAGTCGCCCTTGCGGCGGCTGCCTCTTTCATTGAAGCCCAGGTGTCGTTCGGCGACGCCCGCCGATTCAACGACGGCTGGCTGTTCTCCCTCGCCGACGATTCGGCAGCCGTTGCTCCGGCATACAACGACTCTACATGGCGTCGGCTCGAGTTGCCCCACGACTGGAGCATCGAGCAGCCTTATTCACCCTATCTGGCAAGCTGCACCGGCTATCTGCCGGGCGGCATAGGCTGGTATCGCAAGCATTTTACTGTCGAAGACAGTGCGGCCAGACACTATATATATTTCGAAGGCGTCTATAACCGCAGCGAGGTCTATCTCAACGGCCATCTGCTGGGCAAACGCCCCAACGGATATGCGTCGTTCCTCTATGACATGACTCCCTATCTGAAAGAGGGCGACAATGTATTGTCTGTGCGCGTAGACCACAGCCGCTATGCCGACTCGCGCTGGTACACCGGCTCGGGCATATACCGCGATGTCTATATGGTTTCGGCACCAGAGACCCACATAGCGCAGTGGGGCGTCGGCTACAAGGCCGTGAAAGTGACCGGCAGCCACGCCGACATAGATGTAGACATCGCTATCGAGAATCCTGTCAAAGGCCTCACTGTCAAGGCCGAGATTATCAACGTCGATGGCAAGTCTGTTGCAACAGCCACTCGCAAAAACGCCGGGGCCGACAATGTGCTCCGCCTGAAACTCGCCAAACCGCAGCGGTGGAGCCTCGAAAAACCGTATCTCTACACTCTACGCACCGAATTGCTGCTCAACGGCAAGAAAATAGACGGTTCAAGCACAAAAATGGGCATACGCACTCTCGATTTTACCCCCGACAAGGGCTTTGCCCTCAATGGCGTCAATACAAAGGTGAAAGGCGTGTGTCTGCACCACGACGCAGGAGTGCTCGGCGCCGCTGTTCCCCGCCAGGTATGGGAACGCCGCCTCATGAACCTCAAGAAAATAGGCGTCAACGCTATCCGCATGAGCCATAACCCTCAGGCGCCGATGGTCTACGAAATCTGCGACAGCCTCGGTCTGCTTGTGATGGACGAAGCCTCTGACGAATGGGAATTTCCCAAACGCAAGTGGGTGAAAGGCTGGAATGTGGGCGAACCGTCGTTCGACGGCACCTTCGACTTCTTCGAAGAGTGGATAGAGCGCGATGTCACCGATATGGTGCGCCGCGACCGCAATCACCCCTCGATATTTCTATGGAGCATAGGCAACGAGGTCGACTATCCCAACGACCCCTACTCTCACCCTATCCTCGACGGTGCTGAAATCAGCCAGCCGATGTATGGCGGCTATAAGCCCGAGGCGCCCGACGCAATGCGTATAGGCAAGATAGCCAAACGCCTGGCGGCATGCGTCCGCGCTGTCGACGACTCGCGCCCTGTCACAGGAGCCCTCGCCGGCGTTGTGATGTCGAACGAGACAGAATATCCCGAGGCCGTCGACGTGGTTGGCTACAACTACACCGAAGACCGCTACGACATGGACCATACGAAATATCCGGACCGTGTGATATACGGCAGCGAAAACCGCTCGGACTACCCGGCATGGCGCGCCGTAGCCGACAAGGATTTTATCTTCGGCCAGTTCATATGGACCGGCACCGACTATCTCGGCGAATCGGGCCGCTGGCCCTCGCGCGGCCTCTACACCGGCCTGCTCGATTTCGGCAGCTTCACCAAGCCCCGCGGCCACTTCCGTGCTTCGCTCTGGAGCGATGAGCCGATGGCGTATATCGGCACATACCCCGTGCCCCGGCGCGGCAACTGGCTGTCGATAGACGCGTGGGATATATGGAACTATGAGCCGGGGCAGGAAATACGCGTTGTCTGCTATACAAACGCTCCCCAGGCGCGTTTGCTGCTCGACGGGAAAGAAGTCGGCGCAATGAAGCCCTATGATGAGGAAACCGGCATAATACACTGGGATATACCATTCGAGCCGGGCAGGCTGACTGTCGAAGGCTGCGACGGAGAGGGCAATGTGATGGCTGATTATACCATAGCAAGCTCGGGGCGCCCCTATTCTCTGCGTGTCACCTCCGATACCGACAGAATAGATACCTCCAGCCCTATAGCCCATCTGACAGTCGAAGTACTCGACGAAGAAGGTAATGTCGTGAAACTCGCCGACAACGAAATCAGCTGCCATGTAAGCGGCCCGGCACGTCTGCTCGGCCTCGAAGGCAGCAACAACTCCGATATGAGCGACTATACCGACAACCGACACCGCGCATACCACGGCCGTCTGCTCGCCTACATCGAGTCGACCGGCAAGGAAGAGCCGGTGACAATCAGTTTCAGCTCTCCCCTCCTGAAAGGAACAGAAATAATCCTTAATAAATAAGCAATGACCATCAAACACATCTTAGCCCTCCCCGCAGTAGCGCTCGTGCTGGGCAGCTGTACCGGCAAGACTGCCGCTACTGACCCCGACGAGCTCGACGGCTATCTCTTCACCTACTTCCACGGCAACCGCGTGGACCAGGAGCAGATATGCTATGCCATCAGTGACGACGGATTCAACTTCAAGGCTCTGAACGACAATCTGCCCGTGATTCAGTCTTCTGAAATCAGTTCGACCGGCGGCGTGCGCGACCCTCATATACTGCGCCGCCACGACAACAAGGGTTTCTATATGGTTGTCACCGACATGACATCGAGCAAAGGCTGGGATTCCAACCGCGCCATGGTGCTTATGAAGTCGCCCGATCTGGTAAACTGGGAATCTACCGTAATCAATATCCAGGACCGCTACGAAGGCCATGAAGACCTCAAGCGCGTATGGGCCCCGCAGACCATCTACGACCCCGAAGCCGACAAATATATGGTGTACTGGTCGATGCAGCACGGCGACGGCCCCGACATCATATACTACGCCTATGCCAACGAAGACTTTACAGATTTCGAAGGCGAGCCTAAGCCTCTTTTCCTGCCTGAAAACGGGAAATCGTGCATCGACGGCGACATAGTGTATAAAGACGGCCTGTTCCACCTATTCTACAAGACCGAAGGCCATGGCAACGGTATCAAGAAGGCTACCACCGAGTCGCTCACCTCAGGCAAATGGAACGAAGGCGACGAGTACAAGCAGCAGACCGAAGATGCCGTAGAAGGCTCCGGCATTTTCAAGCTCATAGACTCCGACAAGTATATTCTCATGTACGACGTATATATGAAGGGCCGGTACGAATTCTGCGAAACCACCGACCTTGAGAATTTCAAGGTCATCGGCGACAGTATAAGCATGGATTTCCACCCGCGTCACGGCTCTGTGATACCTATCACACGCGCCGAAAAACAGCGTCTGCTCGAAAAATGGCCTTCCGACGGTCTGAACGGTCATAAAAACGCCAACCCTGTCCTTCCCGACTGGCATGCCGACCCCGAAATACTGCATTCGGCCAATACCGGCAAATACTACATCTATTCCACCACCGACGGTACTCCCGGCTGGGGCGGAACGGCCTTCTCGTGCTTTTCGTCGGACGACCTGAAGACATGGACCGATGAAGGCGTGATTCTCGACCTTGCCACCGACCAGGTGCCCTGGGCCGACGGCAATGCATGGGCGCCGGCCATTGAAGAGAAAATGGTAGACGGCAAATACAAATATTTCTTCTACTATAGCGGCAACCCTGTGGCCGGAGGAGGCAAGCAGATTGGCGTAGCTACAGCCGACAGCCCCACAGGCCCATTCTCAGACCTCGGCCATGCCATCGTGACAGAGTCGCCTACCGGCAAAGGACAGCAGATAGACGTCGACGTATTCACCGACCCTGTAAGCGGCAAGAGCTATCTCTACTGGGGCAACGGCTACATGGCCGGGGCCGAACTCAAGCCCTCGATGACCGAAATAGACAAGAGCACCATCAAGGTTATGACTCCCGAAGGCGGCACACTCGAAACCTACGCATACCGCGAGGCTCCGTACGTGTTCTTCAAAGACGGCAAATACTACTTCATGTGGTCGGTAGATGATACAGGCTCGCCCAACTACCACGTGGCATACGGTACTTCCGATTCGCCTCTGGGCGACATCGCGGTTGCCGAGCAGCCCGTGGTGCTGATACAGGACGCCGTCAACGGCATCTTCGGTCCGGCCCACAACTCGGTAGTGGAACTGCCCGACGGCACATGGCGCATTGTCTACCATCGTATCAACCCGGCCTACAAGCACAAAGACCCGGGTGTACACCGCCAGGTATGCATAGACGAAATGACATTTGGCGAAGACGGAACCATCAATCCTGTAGTTCCTACCCGCTAAAAATATTAATGAAAGTTAAATTCGGATTTAACATTAAACTCTGAGCTGTTTTCAGCGTCTAAAAAGCAGTAATAAGACAGACCAGGGCAAAGCCCGAAACGACTTTCATACAACTAACTTTTTTAGAAGAAGCTCCGACTCGTGAAGAATAGGGGCTTTTTTTCTGTCGTTCGCTTGCATAATAAAAGCGCTGTGTATATCTTTGCGTATATAATACATGTCAATCAAAATGAAAAACCTTATCACGCGTTCCCTTTCAGGCATTGTGTATGTCGCACTGATTGTAGGCGCAATTCTCTGTGGCAACATATATTTCACAGTGTTGATGGCAGCATTCATTCTTCTGGGAATGCTTGAATTTCAGCATATAACAATGCGCGGCCATTCGGGGGCCAACAAAGCGGCCCGTATTCTCGACATTATCGCCGCCGTAGGGCTGTGTTGTCTCCCGGCAGTATGCGAGTATGACTTTGACTGCTCGCTTTCTCTCATCTTCTACCTGATGATTTATCCTGTGTTTCGCTTCATTGCCGCCCTCTACGACAAATCAGCGGCCGCGCTGCGCGATACAGCCATGTCACTGATGTCGGTAGCCTATATCGGCCTTGGAATAGGCATGTTCAACGCCGGATATATCTTTTTGACGACTGAAAGTAAAACACTTGCACTTGCCATGTTTGTCATGATATGGCTCAACGACACCGGGGCTTTCTGTGTCGGCTCCCTTATTGGCAAAAGGCGCCTTTTCGAACGTCTGTCGCCTAAAAAATCATGGGAAGGATTCTTCGGTGGGCTTGCATTCTGTGTTCTTGCCGGCTACCTGTGCTCTGCATGGCTGCATCTGCCGGTGTTCAATACCGCAGAGTGGATGCTCTACGGTGTCGTAGTGTGCATATTCGCTACTGTCGGCGATCTGTTTGAATCGCTCATCAAACGCACCCACGGCATAAAAGACTCCGGTAAACTGATTCCGGGCCACGGCGGCATACTCGACCGCATCGACTCGCTTCTCTTCGTCGCCCCGGCCACATTCGTATTCCTCCTCCTCGCCGGCCTATTTTAAGAGCTTGTCTACAAGAGGCAGAAACTCAGACATTCATACCATAAAAATAATAATTCCCGGAGTGCACACGGCGCCCCGGGAATTATTATAGATTGGTAGTAATTAGTCCTTGATAAGGTCTTTGCCGGTCATTTCGGCAGGCTGTTCCAGACCCATAATGTGGAGCAGCGAGGGAGCCACGTCGGCGAGAATGCCGTTTTCGACAGTGGCGTTCTTGTCTTCGGTCACATATACGAAAGGCACGGGGTTAAGCGAGTGTGCAGTGTTGGGGGTACCGTCGGCGTTGACAGCATTGTCGGCGTTGCCGTGGTCTGCGATGATGATAACCTCGTAACCGTTCTTCTTGGCGGCCTCAACGGTGTCGTGCAGGCAACAGTCGAGGGTTTCGACAGCTTTCTGGATTGCAGGATAGATGCCGGTGTGGCCTACCATATCGCCGTTGGCGTAGTTGACAACGATAAAGTCGTATTTTTCGGTGTCGATAGCCTCTACGAGCTTGTCTTTGACTTCATATGCGCTCATTTCGGGCTTGAGGTCGTAGGTTGCCACTTTGGGAGAGGGCACGAGTATGCGGTCTTCGCCATCGAAAGCAGCTTCGCGTCCGCCGTTGAAGAAGAATGTCACATGAGCGTATTTTTCGGTCTCGGCAATGTGAAGCTGATGCTTTCCGAGTTTGGAAAGATACTCGGCCAGAGTATTCTGCACGTCTTCCTTATTGAAGAGAATATGAACGCCCTTGAACGACGAATCGTAGGGGGTCATGCAGTAGTACTGGAGGCCGGGAATTGTCTTCATGCCTTCTTCGGGCATATCGTGCTGTGTAAGGACTTCGGTAAGTTCTTTTGCGCGGTCGTTGCGATAGTTGAAGAAAATCACGCAGTCATCGGGCTTGATAGTGCCGTCTACACTGGCGTTGTTGATAGGCTTGATAAACTCGTCGGTCACATCATTGTCGTAGCTCTGCTGCATTGCTGCCACCATGTCTGTAGCCTGTTCGCCCTTGCCGTCAACAAGAAGGTCGTAAGCCTCTTTGACGCGATTCCAGCGATGGTCGCGGTCCATGGCGTAGAAACGGCCGATAATCGAAGCGATTACACCGGCGCTCTTTGCGCAGTGTTCTTCAACGTCGCGGATAAAACCGATACCGCTGCGGGGGTCGGTGTCGCGGCCGTCCATGAAGCAGTGCAGATATACTTTCTTGAGGCCATAGTGCTTTGCGATGTCGCAGAGAGCGAAGATATGCTCAAGCGAAGAGTGCACACCGCCGGTAGAAGTAAGGCCCATGAAGTGCATAGCCTGGCCTGTACGGGCACAGTATTCGAAAGCGCTTTTCACCTCGGGATTGTCGAGGATAGAGCCGTCGGCGATTGCGCGGTTGATTTTCACGAGGTCCTGATATACGATGCGGCCTGCGCCGATGTTAAGGTGACCTACCTCTGAATTGCCCATCTGGCCATCGGGCAGACCGACATATTCGCCGCTTGCCTGAAGTTCGGAGTGAGGATATGTCTTTACGAGATAATCCCAGTAAGGAGTGGGAGTGCTGTAGATGGCATTGGCATGGTCGTGTTTGCCGACGCCCCAGCCATCGAGAATAATTAGGAGTGCTTTATGTGCCATATCTGGTGTTTTTTATGTTCTGAAATATCAATTTCACTTACCCTCCATATCCTTTTCGCGCTCACGGCGCAGACGCTCGCGGCGCTTGAGATTGAAGTGCAGTAGAATAAGTATAACAATCGTAATGCCTATAGTGCCGAAATAATATAGAGCCGAAGTATGACCGGCAGCATACTCGGGATAGCCGATATATGCCATTACGGCAAGATATACGGCAAGTACAAGAGGGAGGACAGTGGAACGTTTAACTCGCATTTGCCTCATGACGGAATGGCGAGGCGAGGCTGTCGAAGCGCCCGTCGCGCAGATGGATATAAAGTTTGAGACAGGCCCATGCATCGAGGGCGGCATAGGCCTGTTGCGCCGGAGTGAGCGTATCGGCCTCCCAGTTTGTAAGACGCTGGGTCTTTGATATTCGTTCGCCGAAGACTATGCCATATATTTTTTGAAGAGATATGTCTGTGATACCGAAATCTTTGACATAACTCTGCAAATCGATGAAACCTTTAGGCTCTATATCGCCCGACCGACGGAGCACGCTGAAGTCGTCGCGCACAGACAGCCCTATTTTAGTAATATCGGGATTCTCAAGAAAATCCTTGAGCTGAGCGCATATGCCTATTTTATTGAGGCGGAAAAGGAAACACCGTTCCATTGTGGAAATCTGCATGAGCGCAACCTTGTGGACACAGCCCTTGCGGAAGGACGGGCGCGTTTCGGTGTCGAAACCCACAATTTTTTCCTTGAGCAACGCTCGCAGCGCCGCATGAGCCTCTGCAGCGGAGTCAATAAGAGATATTGCTGCCGGATAAGTTATTACCGGCATCTGCGACAATGCGTCTTTGCTTATATTTATCTCGAATCGGTCCATGAGCGTCAAAAAGTTCTGCAAAGTTACTCAATAAGGTGGAGACGGCGAGGCGTTTAACTTTTTTTAGCCATTGACGGCAATTCTATCAGTTCGGTCTGCGGAAAGTTGCGCTCCAGATATCGTTTTATAAAATCATGTGTATCTTCAGCAATCACCTTGTCTACGTCGAAATGATGGTTGAAAACCACAGCTTGAAGCTTTATACCCCTCGCCTTTATGGCCTCGAGCGACAGCACTGTGTGATTGATAGAGCCAAGACGGGCGTTTGTAACCAGTATAAGCGGCAGGCTCCGGGAAGCGACATAGTCAATTGTAAACGTATCGTCGTCGACAGGCACCATCAGACCTCCGGCACCCTCTATGAGAACGATGTCGTAGCGCTCAACCAGTTTTGCGGTTGCCCGGTCGACAAGTGAAAGGTCGATTTCACGGCCGTCGAGCCTGGCTGCAAGCTGTGCCGAAGCCGGATATGTGAATATTATCGGTGCGGTAGTGCCGTCGAGGTCTTCAGGCAATGGCTCGATGCCGCAGAGGCTGCGGTGTGCCTCTATATCTTCTGAGCTGTCGCAACAGCCCGTCTGAATGAACTTCTGAGTAGCCACGGTAAGCCCCCGGTCCATGAAACGACGGGCAAGAAATGCAGTGGCATACGTTTTTCCGGCGTCTGTATCGATACCGCTTATAAATATTGCTTGTTTCATTTTTTTCGTAGCAGGAAAAGTGTCGGACGATAGGATATACGGTATTTGCCGTCCAGGTCGCGGTGGAATGAAGCCAAAGCATGGCGCATAGCCGCCGGGCCGACACTTCGTCCGAGCGAATTGACACCCGTTGCCTTAAGATGGCGGAAAACCTCGGCAGCACTGTCGAACTCCATATCAACAGTATAGGTTTCAGACTCGATGCATTCAAACGATTCGGGCGTAAGCGCAGCCCATTCCTCGGGTTCAAGCAGAGGCAGTCCGCGCCCTGTAGCGGCTTCGACTGCGGCAAGATTTCCGGCGGCATACGTTCCAACAAGCAAGAGGCCTCCCGGCATAAGCACACGCGAGCATTCAGCCAGAAAACGCGAAGGCGAATTGAACCACTGCACTGTCGAGGCGCTTGCTATAAAATCGGCCGAGGCCGACGGTGTGCGCATAAGTTGTAACTCGGCATCGGTCTTGCGGAAAGGACGGCGGGCTCCCTCGAAAGGTGCTTCCGAAGCCAAATCCCACATTTCGAGCGTACCGAACCGCCCGGCAAATCCATCGAGCACTCGCGAAAGCTTTCCTGTGCCGGAGCCGATCTCGATAGTACGCGAGCCTCGCCGGCACATATGAGCCGGAACCGAGCAACGCTCCATGATGCGACGCATGCGGTCTACGAGGCCGTCCTGCACGGCGGCATTTCCCTCGTATGTGACGGCTCCGGCCGCAAAGCGGCTCTCGGTCAAATCCTTGTCGAGAACAAAACGGTCGAGTATGGCCTGAAAATCGGGAAGATGGGCGCCGTCAATCATCACGCGTGGCGTTCCCTCCCAGGCTCTCCACTGGTTTGCAGCAGGGAAGATAGCATCGTCACGGCTTATAATCGCCCGGTCGAAACGTGCATCAAGCTCCGGGGCGAAAAAATCGCGTGGTAGAAATTCCTCCAGCTCAGTTTTAAGTTCGTCAACCGCCCTGTTCGGCAGTGTTTCGGCAAAGCGGCTGTAGGCCTCTCGCGAACCGGCGACACGGCGGTAGAATTTTGTAAGGTTTCGTTCGTCGAGAGCATCAAGGGTGCCGTGAAATACAGCAGGAGGTATGCCTTTGAGCGAATCGATAGGTGAAAGCGTGCCGTTGACTGCAAGGCGCAGGCTTACCCGCGCCGCAATCGGAGCGGTAGCGGCAGCTGCGGCGTAGACGCCCAAAGACCATGCCACAACACAAATCTCGTCGTATTGAGCGACACAACTCCAGTCAAGCGAAAAGTCGCGGTAATCCCAAACGACCATAATATCATAACCATGACGATGCAGCCCTGCAAAAGGCTCGCTATCCATGGCCCAGCCGGCAAAAATCACTATCAGCCGGTGCTTATTGTCTTTATCTATGAATTTACACTGCATTGCGAGACTACAAGTAATCAACGAATGCCGTTACCACTCCTACCACGGCCATCGTCGCCAACAGCAAACCTATGACTCGGTTTATCAGCTTGAGCGAGCGCATGTTGATACGACGGCCAAGATGAGCCACCAATGCCGTTATTCCATACCACCACAGCAACGCGCCAACAAAAATCGACGCATACGCTATAATATAATGGTATATGGCATATTCGGGCTGAATGAGCGTAAACTGCGCGAAAAGGCCTATTATAAAGAAGAGAATAAGCGGGTTGGAAAAGGTAAGGAGGAAGCCGGTAGCGATATCGCTCCAGTAATTGGGCGCATTGACGGCGCCTGCTGTCTGAAGAGAGCGCGTCGGATTTTTACGGAAAAGATAAATGCCGAAAACCGCCAGCACAATACTACCCACAAGCTGGATTGCAAACTGATGCGAATCTATAAAGCCTGTGATAAAACTCAGACAGAAGCCGGTCAACAGACAATATGCCAAATCGCTGAAGGCGGCTCCTATACCGGTAAAAAAAGCCGGCCAGCGCCCTTTGCTGAGGGTGCGCTGAATGACGAGCATGCCTATCGGCCCCATAGGCGCCGAGATTAGCGCGCCAACACCGATACCTCGTGGCAATATGTATAGAATCTGTTCCATTTTATAAACGTGATTGCAAAAATACACAAACCGCAGCAAATTCCGGCTCTGTCGGGGCGGAAATATTAATCTTTTTAGTAAATTTGCGCTTCATGAAGCGCTCTATCCTCATCTCAATCCGTCTTTTCATCGTTTTAGCAGCAGCGATAGTCTCAATCAGCGCCGGGCGCCCGAACGCACCGCAGCAAGGAGAACTACGCACTTCCCGCTATGTATATACAGGAGGTGTATCCGGCGGAAAACAGCATGGCTTCGGCATATGCCGCTATACAAACGGGAATGTCTACTGCGGGCATTGGAACATGGGCTATAAAGAAGGTTTAGGCCGCATGGAATTTGCCGACGGCAGCATGGATTTCGGCATATGGCGTCAGGGAATACTCTCAAAGCCGAAAGGTCGGAAATTCACCGTCGGAAAACGCTGTTATGGCATCGATGCGGCAAAATATCAGAAAAACATAGACTGGACAGCCTTATCGCTAAAAGCCAGAGCCGACGGCACTGTGTCGGCCTCAGGAAAAGGCGCCAAGTATCTCCAGCCGGTACTTTTCGCCCTTATCAAAAGTACAGAAGGTACTACGGTTAAAGACCCGTATTTCAACCGCAACTTTGAAGGCGCCAAAAAAGCAGGCATCATCCGCGGAGCATACCATTTTCTCGGCGTCAATTCGCCGGTGGAAGAGCAGGTGAAATTTTTTATTGAAAACACGCCTCTCAAAAAAGGCGACCTCCCTCCGGTGCTCGATTTGGAAATCAGCAAAAAGACCATGAAACAGCAGCATGCCAAAGTCTGCCGCATGGCCCTGCAATGGCTCAAGGCAATCGAGGCGCATTATGGAGTGAAACCGATTATTTACACCTATGAGAACTACTATAAGGACTATCTGAAAGGGCATGGGTTCGACGACTACGATTTCTGGATAGCCCGCTACGGCGCTGAGCCGTCGGCCCGACGCTGGGAGATATGGCAGTTGACCGACAAGGGTGTGTGCACAGGCATAAACCATAAAGTAGACATCGATTTATTCCGTGGCACATACAAAGACCTTAAATTATATGTAAAGACCAAAGGCATCAAACGATGATTTCGACACTTCTCATGATATGCGCGGCTATGGCTCCGGCCATAATGCTTGCCTACATAATCACACGTCGCGACGAGGGAGAGCCCGAACCGCGTAAATGGCTTATAATATCGGCGGCATCGGGCATCGTGGCCGCTCTTCTGGCTGTGGCAGCGGTGATGCTGACACTCCCCGATTTCGAAGTAGAGACCTTCGGCGGAGCCATAGTAGATGCCTTCTGCAGGGCGGCAATCCCAGAAGAATGCTTCAAGCTCCTGATGCTGTATCTGGTGGCCAAATGCTGCGAAAGCTTCAACGAAGTTTTCGACGGAATCATCTATGCCGTGTGTGTCGGAATGGGGTTCGCAGGCTTCGAGAATATCCTATATCTCATGAACGCGGGCGATGGCTGGCTTTACACCGGCATCATGCGGGCTCTTGTGTCGGTGCCCGGACATTATTTTTTCGGAATCATCATGGGAGCCTTCTTCTCGATTTCGTGGTTCGACATACGCAACCGCACTCTCAACGCATTTCTGGCGCTGGTACTGCCGGTGATGGCTCATGGCATTTTCGACACACTCCTCATGGCCGCACCCGTAGCCGAGTACGGCGCCCCGCTTATCGCCCTCGCGTTCCTCCTTTTCTTCAGGCAGTTGCGCCGATACGCGGCTTCGCTTGTAGACCGCCGTCTGGCACTCGACCGGACTGTCGGAAAATTCAACCGCCGGGTTTCCCAAGAAGTTTAGAGCATTTTCTCAAGTCTGTCGGCTTCCTCGGCTGTGAGGTGCACTACAGCGCCGTGTTTCGGCGAAGAGAATCCTACTGTTTTCATTGGCCCTTCGTTAAAGCGGCCAAGAGGCGTGAAAGTCTTAAAATCAGAGGTCTCCACAAATCCGAAATTATGAGGATTGATGCTGTATATATCATACATGAGCACCCATTTATCCTCGCCGATGCGCTTCCACACATTAGGAGCCTCGCACGCGCCGTCTTCTGTGTCAATCCAATCAGGAAGGTATTCCCAGCCTCCGTCGGGTCTGTCTGAGACAGCCTGTTTGATGCCCGGAGTTCCGTCGTGCGCCACATAGTGCAAATAATACTTGCCATTGAAACGGGTTATGTCGCCGTCTATGGCAGAGCATGCCGAGCCGGGATATGTATAAAGAAGCTGCGGTTCTGTCTCGATGGTGTCGAAATCATCGTTCACATAAGCGTAGTAGAGTTTATTACGCTCATTGCCGTGGCGCATTGTAAAATACAGCATGAGTTTACCTTTCTCGGCATCATATGTGGTCTCAGGAGCCCAGGCGCACCCGATATCGCTCCAGTCCGTATATAGCGAATCGAAATTCACATTCGCACGATTCCAGTTTATAAGGTCTGCCGATTTCATCAATACCAGCCCCCTGTTGTTTCCCCAGCCAAAATCCTTGCCAGGGCGCTCCCACTCGGTATCGCGATAGCCTTCTTTCTGCGCGAAAATATGCAGGTCGGTCATAGCAAGATAGAATGCGCCGTCGGGCCCACGGAAGATGTGCGGGTCGCGAATGCCCTTCTGGAGCGCAATGGTATCGCCCGCTATCACAGGCTTGCCGTCGTTGAGAGCGGTAAACGTATATCCGTCGCGGCTGAGCGCCATATGCAGGCTGTGGGTATCGTCGCTGTGGTACACCATAAGATATGCGGCCATGTCAGCTTCTGTCGGAACGGTTTTCGTTGCATGCCTGTTGCCGCAGGCAGTAAGCGCGGCACAAATCAAAGACAGATATATAAAACGGTTTTTCATGAAATTTGGTTTATCGGTTGAAACTATGCAAAGATACGCTTTATTTCATGAATTCCAAAGTCAGTCCTTCTCTATCGGTTCCATGTGTATGGTGATGATTGCCGATTTTCCGAATCGCTCTTTAAGACGTTTTTCGGCCTCGGAGACAATCGCATGGGCTTGCGCCAGAGTCATATCGCCCTTAAGTTTCGCATGGAAATCTATAGCAACGGCATTGCCGATGCGGCGAGTGCGAAGACGGTGCATGGCATCGATACCATGAGCCGACAGTACGATTTCGCATATTTCATCTTCTTCTTTTTCGGGCAACGATGCCTCCAGAAGCTCGCCGACGCTCGGTTTCATGATATCATAGCCCGATTTCACTATAAAAAAGCTTACAGCAACTGCGGCGAGAGGGTCGAGGATGCGCCATTGCTCGCCGAGAAACATGGCGCCAGCCACACCGATAAGAGTGCCGAGCGAAGAGATTGCGTCGCTACGATGATGCCATGCGTTTGCGACGACAGCATTCGACTGCAAAGCCTTGCCTCGCACCACAGTATAACGGTAAAGCAATTCTTTCGACACTATCGATATTACAGCGATTACGAGTGCCAGCATGGTAGGCTGCGGCAGTTCGCGGCCGCGCAGACAATCGAGAGACAGACGCACCCCATTTATGAAAAGAGCTATGCCCGCAAAGGCCAGAATGACGCCTATTACCATAGTTGCAAATGTTTCGAACTTGCCGTGGCCGTAGTCGTGTCCGCGGTCATCGGGCTTGCACGAAATCTTTACAAAAATGAGCACAATTACATCTGTTACAAAATCGGATAGCGAATGGACCGCATCGGCCACCATTGCCGAACTGCGTCCGACGATACCGGCGATAAATTTAAGCACAATCAGCACAGCATTGACTGCCGTACCAACCAAGGTGACCTTATATATCTGTTTCTCTCTTGCCTCCATTGTCGAACGTGCAAAGATATAATTCTTCTCATTGTAAAACAATTAAAAACACAGTACGGAGCAAAAAATATTTTGTAGAGAAAGATTTTTTTTGTACTTTTGTGGGCTGAATTTCCGCAATAGGCTCTGAAAAGCAAGAGAACCATATAGATATATCTCTTCGCCTCAGCGGGTTAACTTATATTTACTATACAAAATGTACGTAATCGTAGAAATCCAGGGTCAGCAGTTCAAGGCCGAAAAAGATCGGTTCCTGTATGTACACTACCTTGGTGAAGCAGTGAAAGAAGGCGACAGCGTAGAATTCGACCGCGTGCTCCTCGCCGACGTAGACGGTGCCGTTAAAGTAGGCGCTCCCACAGTCGAAGGTGCAAAAGTGGTTTGCGAAGTAGCCACTCCCCTCGTGAAGGGCGACAAAGTAATCGTTTTCAAGAAGAAACGTCGCAAAGGCTATCGCCGTAAAAACGGTCACCGCCAGTATTTCACCAAAATTGTGATTAAAGACATCATTGCCTAACCCCAGCTTAAAACCAATAATCCACTATGGCACATAAAAAAGGCGTCGGTAGTTCTAAGAACGGCCGCGAATCTGAAAGCAAACGTCTGGGCGTGAAAATTTTCGGTGGCCAGTTTGCCAAGGCCGGCAATATCATCAAGCGCCAGCGCGGCACCGTACACCACCCTGGTCTCAACGTAGGCATGGGCAAAGACCACACTCTTTACGCTCTCGTGAACGGCACTGTGCAGTTCACCGAAGGCCGTAACGGTCGCAAGTTCATCAACGTGACCCCTGTAGGCGAAGCATAAGTTTACCGCCACCAGGCTATCAAATCCTATACAGCGAACTGCTTGGCGCACCTTCCGAGGCCGCACAGCAGTTCGTTGTCGCATATATAACCACGCGGGTAAACAGCCCGCTAAACCCGACAACTGCAATGAAAAAAGTATTACTGTTTGCCGCAAGTTCACTTTTCGCCTTCGCCTCGTTCGCATGGAGCCAGAAAGGGCACGACACAGTAGCCTACATAGCCGAATGCCATCTCTCTCAGGCCGCAGCAGACTCAGTTGCCGCCATTCTTGAGGGCAAATCGCCTGTCTATTGGGCGAACTGGCTCGACAACGCCAGCCACACTCCCGATTATGCCTATACCAAAACATGGCACTACAAGAACATAAACGAAGGCGTAGACTATGCCGACGCGCCCCTCAACCCGGACGGTGACGCAGTGAGCGCTATCCGCGAACAGATTGCCATTCTCTCCGACAGCGTTTCTACCATGTCGCAGAAACAGCTGGCTATGAAAATTCTGATTCATGTCGTCGGCGACCTCCATCAGCCGATGCACCTCGGCCGCGAGACAGATAAAGGAGCCAACTATGTGAAAGTACGATTCTTCGGACGCGACGCCAACCTCCACTCCGTGTGGGATGGCTCCATCATGAACAGCGGCCATGCCTGGACATACACCGAATGGCAGAATCAACTCGACCGCCTTCCCGCAGAAAAGGCAGAAGCCGAAGCTGCCGGAAACGTTGACGACTGGGGGCGCCAGACCCATGAAATAGCAAAAGCGGTCTACGATTACTCCCCCTCCGGGGCTAAAATATCATATGACCAGGTTGCCTACTGGACTCCCGTCATAGAGCAGCAACTGCTCCGCGGCGGCCTCCGCCTCGCCCGCATTCTCAACGCCATCTACGACCCCGATTCGACCGACAATCCCGCCAACTTCTAACTTTAGTGTTTTTTAAGTGTCTGATTGGCGTTTTTTCACTACTTTTGCAATTCAATTAACAGACTAATCAAAGAAATAATCGACAGATATGGCACAGCAAGACGATGTCTTTAAAAAAATCGTATCGCACGCTAAAGAATACGGTTTCGTCTTTCCTTCAAGCGAAATATACGACGGTCTGTCGGCCGTCTACGACTACGGCCAGAACGGCGTAGAACTCAAAAACAACATCAAGCGCTACTGGTGGGATGCAATGACCCTCCTTCACGACAACATCGTGGGCATTGACTCTGCAATCTTCATGCACCCAACCATCTGGAAAGCTTCGGGCCATGTCGATGCTTTCAACGATCCTCTGATTGACAACCGCGACTCTAAAAAGCGCTACCGCGCCGACGTGCTCATCGAAGACCACCTCGCCAAAATCGACGATAAAATAGCCAAGGAAGTAGCCAAGGCTGCAAAACGTTTCGGCGATGCATTCGACGAAGCTCAGTTCCGCGCCACCAACACCCGCGTGCTCGAATATCAGGCACGCCGCGACGCTCTCCACGAACGTTTCTCCGAGGCCATGAATGCAAACGACCTCGAGGGTCTGCGCCAGATTATCATCGACGAAGAAATCGTCTGCCCTATTTCCGGCACAAAGAACTGGACAGAAGTCCGCCAGTTCAACCTCATGTTCAAGACCGAAATGGGCTCTACAGCCGACGGCTCCATGACAGTATATCTGCGCCCCGAGACCGCTCAGGGTATATTCGTGAACTATCTCAACGTACAGAAGACAGGCCGCATGCGTATTCCCTTCGGTATCGCACAGATTGGCAAGGCTTTCCGCAATGAAATCGTGGCCCGCCAGTTCATCTTCCGTATGCGCGAATTCGAGCAGATGGAAATGCAGTTCTTCGTACGACCCGGCGAAGAGCTCAAATGGTTCGCTCAGTGGAAAGAATGGCGTCTTAAATGGCACAAGGCTCTCGGCCTCGGCGACCACAAGTACCGCTACCACGACCACGACAAACTCGCTCACTACGCCAACGCCGCAACCGACATCGAATTCCAGATGCCTTTCGGCTTCAAGGAAGTGGAAGGTATCCACAGCCGCACAAACTTCGACCTCTCGCAGCACCAGAAGTTCTCGGGCAAGAAAATCGAATACTTCGACCCCGAGCTCAACGAACACTACACTCCCTACGTCATCGAGACCTCTATCGGCGTTGACCGCATGTTCCTGAGCGTGCTCTGCTCAAGCTATGAGGAAGAACAGCTCCCCGGCGGCGATACCCGCACAGTGCTCCACCTCCCCGCAGCCCTCGCGCCGGTGAAGTGCGCCGTGCTTCCCCTTGTGCGCAAGGACGGTCTGCCCGAAAAAGCACGCGAAATCGTCGACGACCTCAAGTTCGACTTCGCCACACACTACGAGGAAAAAGACGCCATCGGCAAGCGCTACCGCCGTCAGGACGCCATCGGCACCCCGTTCTGTATCACCGTAGACCATCAGACTCTCGAAGACAACACCGTGACACTGCGCGAGCGCGACTCGATGGAGCAGACCCGCGTGTCGGTCGACGATCTTCACAAACTGATTCACGACCGCGTAAGCCTCGCTTCGCTGCTTCGCAAACTTAAATAATATTTCGGTAGTTTATAAAGTACGAAGTCGAATAAGTCAAGATAACAGTCTGTTTCGACCGTTTTCTTAGCTCTTCGACTTCATACATTTTATTAACACTACAAATCCCTCCCCTGCTATGAAAAAGTCTTATATAATAATCGGCGTTTTAGTAGTTCTGGCTCTCTTTGCCTTTTTCAACGGCAAGTCGACCTACAACTCCATGATGACCCTCGACCAGGATGTCGAGCAGTCATGGGCACAGGTTCAGGTGCAGTACCAGCGCCGTCTCGACCTCATTCCCAATCTTGTCGAGACTGTCAAAGGCTATGCCAAGCACGAAAGCGAGACATTCGAGAACGTGACCCGCGCCCGCGCCGGTCTTACCGACGCCTACAACGAGGCCAATGAGGCAAACAGCATTGCCGTTCCCGAAAACGAACAGGCATTCATGAAAGAACAGCAGTCGCAGGACGCTCTCAAAAAAGCTCTCAGCATATATGTCAATGCCGTGCGCGAGGCCTATCCCGACCTCAAGGCCGATACCCAATTCATCAATCTGCAGACTCAGCTCGAAGGCACAGAAAACCGCATAGCCACCGAGCGCGGCCGTTATACCGAAGCCGTGCGCACCTATAATGTGGCCGTGAAGCGCTTCCCTGCCAATATCTGGGCTTCTATTTTCGGCTTTAAAGCCAAATCTCAGTTCCAGGCCGATGCAGAAGCTGCCAAAGCCCCCACAGTAACATTCTGATATGAAAAAACTGCTTTATCTGCCCCTTGCCCTTCTTCTCCTTGCCGGAGCAGGCTGCAAAGACGAAATCAAGACCACCTGGGAAGAATATGCCGATTGGCGCGAAGCCAACGCCACATGGCTTGCCGAGCAGGAATTGCGCACCAATCCCGACGGCACTCCATATTACACTAAAATTGTGCCCGACTGGAACCCCGGCGCATTCGTGTTGATACACTATTTCAACGACCGCGCTGAAACAGAAGGTAATCTGAGCCCGCTTTATACCAGCACCATCGACACACGCTACGAGCTCCACCTCTATGACGGAACCGGCGTAGACTCGAGCACGCTGAGCACCAGCCCGGCTCCCGGCATATTCCGCACAAAGCTCAACAGCACTGTGCAGGGTTGGGCAATGGCCCTGTCCGACATGCGCTGCGGCGATACTGCCGAAGTAATCCTCCCCTATGGTGTTGCCTACGGCTCGCAGAATCTCGGAACAATTCCCCCATACTCAAATCTGCGCTTCAATATCCGCCTTGTAGATATTCCTTACTACGAGGCTCCACCTTACGAAAAATAAGCCCTACATAAAAACGGCCGCGCAATCATCTGCGTGGCCGTTTTTCATTAACAATCAATCTAATTATATATTTTGTAGTCCGGCAGCCGACCTCGGGCTACCGTTTGCTGTCACATCGATGCTGCCACCACCGATACAGCTATGCCCAGAGAGATAAGCAGAATTTCCATGATGAATACTGTAATCTTTGTAGTTTTGGAAGCCGCCCCGGTATTGAACAGCACACAAGCCGATGCCCATGCAAGCGCCCAACCGGCAATTGCCGCTACCAGAGACCATATCATTATGCAGACGAAGTATATCGGCTCTCCATGCCAGGGCAGACGCCAAACAAGATCGGGCACAGAACTCAAGTAATACCATATCTGGCAAGCGCCTACAGAGAGGAAAGAAATAAGACCTCCAATCAGAGCAAGACAGCCCACTATGCCGAGAAATCCCATCACTACCTTACCGACGACGGCAAGAATCAGAGAAAAAAAATTGCGGGGCTCCTCCTCTTGCCCGTTGGGTGCTGCTGTCGGACTGTTTTCCATGAAAGTCTGCCCGATTGTATCTACGTTTACAGGCTCACCCTTCATCTCAAGAATCTGGCGCGGCGTCTTGGCCGGAGGTATTATCATCCAACCGAGCAGATATAGCACGAGCATCGGCAGGAACATCGGAACCCAGAAACTACAGCAGGCAAAGGCTGCATAGAGCACACGAAGTATATTGGCGTTCCAATTAAGATAAGTGGCCACTCCGCCAAGAACACCTCCGAATACCTTGTTCTTCATATTTCTGTAAAGCCGCTTGCGGGTAGGAAAATTGAACTCCACAAAAGGCTTCGGTTCGTCGGCAGGGCCTTCGGAGACCGGCCCACATTCTCCGCCACAGTCTTCGCCGTCCATATGTGCGTCGCCTGTAAGCTGTTCAGGACGACCCATGGTTTCTATTACCGATGTAACATCGGCTTTCACTATCACATTGGCTCCCGAAGCTATGCGCTCTTCAAAGAGCTCGCGAATACGGCTTTCGATATCGCTTACAATCTCGGCGCCTTCGGTGCCTTTAAATGTGAGTCTGAGCTGCTGCAGATAATCCTGAAGCATCAGATAGGCGTCTTCGTCTATATAGAAAATCTGGCCGTCGATATTGGCCGGGTAAGTACGTTTCATTCTTCGTCGATATTAATTGGTGGAGGCGTTGGAGAAGGGAGGAGAATGTGATTTACTGTGTGGCAGATTTCATCCCACGATGTTTTCAGCTGGTCGAGAAACTGCAGCCCCAAAGGGGTGATAGAATAATACTTGCGCGGCGGCCCCGATGGCGATTCCTCCCAGCGGTAGGCGAGCAACCCGTCGTTCTTCAGACGGGTCAGGAGCGGGTAAAGCGTACCTTCCATCACTATCAGATGGGCTTCTTTCATGCTGGCTATGATTTCGGAAGCATAAGCGTCGCGATTCCTTAGCAGCAGCAGCACGCAAAATTCCAGCATCCCCTTGCGCATTTGCGATTTCAGATTGTCGATGTTCATTGAGTTTTTTCTTTGATTGTAGATTTTAGAGGGGTGCTCTTTTGATTACGATGCAAAGTTAAACACTCAAAAGGTACTATGCAATACATAGTACTAAAAATTACTCGATTTTTATATACTTTAACAGTTAAAGTTCCAAAACACCGCAAAAAACCTCATCTTGCTGAAATTTTGCGTATATTTGTCATTATGAATAGCGACTATATATATGAACTGCCTCTAAAGGTGCGCGACTATGAGGTAGATGCCGAAGGCATTGTGAACAATGCCAATTATCTTCATTACCTCGAGCATACCCGACATGAATTCTGCGAGCAGGCCGGGCTCTCGTTCCGCACCATGCGCGAACGCGGTCTCACTCCGGTGGTATCGCGGATAGAAATCAAATATCTGCATTCGCTCGGACTCGGAGACAGCATGGTGAGCAAACTTGCAATGAGCCGGCGCGGACCCGTATTCGTATTCAGACAAGACATATACACACCCTCGGGCGAACCCGTCGTAAAAGCAACTGTAGACATAGCCTGCTATGAGAACGGGCGGCTCTCGCGGGGCGAAACACTTGCCGAAGCTTTTGCCCTGTATCTGAAACAAGAATGAACAGCCACGACGAACTCATATATCGAATAGCGTTCGCCACATACCGCAATGTGAACTACAGCAGCGCCACACGCCTTGAAGCCAAGCATGTGACGCCCGAAGCGTTTTTCACATTCCCGGCCTCTACTCTTGCAAGCATCACAGGCCTCAAACCGGCTTTTTTTGCCGACGACAGACGCCGCGAAGCCCTCGAAGCAGCCCAGCGCGAAGCTGATTTCATTGCGGCAAACCATATCAAGGCAATATATTATACCGACGAGTGTTACCCGGCCCGGCTTGCCGAATGCAACGACGCTCCGGCAATGCTCTTTGTGCTTGGTGAGGCTAAACCCGACTTCCGGCACGTCGTTGCCATCGTAGGCACACGACACTGTACCGCATATGGACTCGACTTCACCCGCACGCTCGTAGAAGACATTGCCAAAAGTCTCGACGACGTCCTGATTGTAAGTGGACTGGCTTACGGAATTGACATTGCGGCGCACAAGGCTGCAATCTCGTCGGGAATTACAACCGGGGCCGTATTTGCCCACAGCCTCAACACCATATATCCGGCTGACCACCGCGACGCTGCGCGTCGCATAATAGCAGAAGGCGGATTTCTTGCAACCGAATACCGCACATGCGAAACCATACACCGCGGCAACTTCCTTGCCCGCAACCGTATAGTTGCCGGTATGGCCGATGCCACTGTCGTAGTGGAAAGCGACGAACGCGGGGGCGCAATGTCTACAGCCTCTATCGCTTCGGCCTATAACCGAGAGGTATTTGCCGTGCCCGGACGAGTCTACGACCCCGCAAGCAGAGGCTGTAATGCACTTATAGCCCGGCGTCAGGCTTCGATAATCCGCAGTGCCGACGACCTTATCGATATAATGGGCTGGACTCCGAAACCTCAGACGGGAGAACAACAGGAATTCAGTTTCGGGCTCGACGCGACACAACAGACCGTAGTCGATTTCATACGCAAAAATCCTACGGCGACTGTAAACGATATGTGTGTGGCGCTTGCTCTGCCCTACTCCCAGATGGGTTCCATTCTTTTCGAAATGGAAATGGCTGATATAATCGTATCACTCCCGGGAGGGCGATATGGAGTAATACTCAAAAGTTAAATAATCAATAATCCGAATTACAGGCATAGAGTGAGGTGTTATACTTAAACACCGGTTTACCTATCTTGAATTCTAACTACTAACTATCATACATGGAACACAAAATTATCCCTGCTTCCGAACTTATCATCAACCCCGACGGAAGCGTTTTTCACCTTCACCTGCTTCCATCGCAGCTTACCGACCGCATAATCCTGGTAGGAGACCCCGGTCGCGTCGACATGGTTGCATCTTTCTTCGACACCAAGACTTTCGAAGTCTCAGCCCGCGAATTTCACACTATCGGCGGCACTTACAAGGGCAAACCGATAATGTGCCTTAGCCATGGCATCGGTCCAGACAACATCGACATTGTCATAAACGAACTCGACGCCCTAGCCAATATCGACTTTGAGACTCGCGAAGTCCGCGCCGAAAAACGGCGTCTTACAATGGTGCGTATCGGTACATCGGGCGCGCTTCAGCCCGAATTGTCGCTCGGCACTCCTGTAATCGCCGAGAAATCGCTCGGCTTCGACGGCGTTCTCAACTATTATGCAGGCCGCAACGAGGTTGCCGACCTCGATTTCGAAAAAGCTTTCTGCGAGCATACCGGCTGGAATCCACTCTGGGCAAAGCCATATATAGTAAGTGCCGACGAAGAGCTTGTCGACATGATAGGCCGCGATGATATGGTGCGTGGCAACACAATATCCGCCGTAGGATTCTATGGACCTCAGGGTCGCGAACTCCGTCTGCCCCTCTCAAACCCCGACCTCAACCGCCGCATTGAAGAATTCGAATACAATGGCCGCAAGATTACCAACTATGAAATGGAAAGCGCTCCTCTCGCCGGCCTTGGACGCCTCATGGGCCATCGCTGCATGACGGTCTGCTCAATTATTGCAAACCGCTATAAGACAGAAGCAAATCCCAACTACAAGCAGGGCATACGCGACCTCATCGCCGTCGTGCTCGACCGCATCTAAACATAATAATGGCCATAATGACTGTAAAAGCATTATGGCCATTATTGTGTTATTACTGTTCGCAGTCTACACAGGCGCGGGCTGCTACCAAAGGCTTGATAATAGCCACACAGGCAAGGTGCGCAGGGTGACCGGCATAAGCCTTGAGGTCTTCGAAGTTGTCGCAGAGCGCAGTGAGAGTAACAGTCCAGTTACCTTCGATACAGCTGTTGTCTACAGCTACTTCCATCGATTTAAGTTCGGCAATCTGCGCGGGCAGAGCCTCGAGACCGGCCTTGAAATCGGCCGCAGCCTTGGCAACAGCAGCGCTGTCACCCTCCAACTTGAACATTACTACATGCTTTACCATCTTTTAAGCGTTTAAGCTAATGGGCTGACAGGCCGACAAGCAGCCATTAAATCCAAGCCCGATTATTATTAATTATTTATTTACCTATCAGCCCAACAGCCCGTCAGCCCAACAGCCTACTTGGAGTAGAGGCGTTCGCGGGCTTCAGCCACACGGGGGTCGGTGATATAGTCGTCGTACTCGGTGAGCTTGTCGATTATACCGCCGGGCGTGAGTTCGATTATACGATTGCAGACCGTCTGAATGAACTCGTGGTCGTGTGACGACAGGAGAATGTTGCCCTTGAAAGCCTGGAGTGTATTGTTGAATGCCTGAATCGATTCGAGGTCGAGGTGGTTTGTCGGCGAGTCGAGCACGAGGGTATTGGCATCGCGCATCATCATGCGGGCAATCATACAGCGCATTTTCTCACCGCCGGAAAGCACCGAAGCTTTCTTGAGCACATCTTCGCCCGAGAAAAGCATCTTGCCGAGGAAGCCTTTGAGGTATATTTCGCTGGAATCGTCGCTGAACTGGGCGAGCCAGTCGACAAGATTATAGTCTGTATTAAAGAATTCCGAGTTGTCAAGAGGCAGATAAGCCGTAGTGATTGTCTGGCCCCATTCGAAAGTGCCTTCATCGGCCTTGCGCTTGCCGTTGATTATTTCGAAGAAGGCTGTCATGGCTCGCGGGTCGTGGCTGAGGAAGGCCACCTTGTCGCCTTTCTCAATCTGGAAGTTCACATCGTGGAACAGCACTTCGCCGTCTACGCTCGCACTAAGCCCTTTCACTTCGAGAATCTTGTTGCCGGGCTCGCGCGAAGGAGTGAAGATTATACCGGGATAGCGGCGCGACGATGCCTGAATTTCCTCGATATTGAGCTTCTCGAGCATCTTCTTGCGCGAAGTTGTCTGCTTGCTCTTTGCCACATTCGCACTAAAGCGGCGAATGAATTCGAGAAGTTCGGCGCGCTTCTCTTCGGCTTTCTTGTTTGCCTGCTGCTGCTGGCGGAGCGCAAGCTGCGAACTCTGATACCAGAACGAATAGTTTCCGGCGAATAGCTGGAGACGGTTGTAGTCTATGTCGAGAGTATGAGTGCAGACACTGTCGAGGAAGTGACGGTCGTGGCTTACCACAAGCACAGTGTTCTCGAAGTTGCTCAGATATTGCTCCAGCCATGCCACGGTGTCGAGGTCAAGGTCGTTGGTAGGCTCGTCGAGAAGCAGATTGTCGGGATTGCCGAAAAGAGCCTTTGCAAGAAGAACACGCACCTTCTCATTGGCGCTGACATCTCGCATGAGCATGTAGTGGCGGTCTTCCTTTATGCCGAGTCCGCTCAGAAGGGCTGCCGCATCGCTTTCGGCATTCCAGCCTTCGAGCTCGGCAAATTTCTCTTCAAGCTCTGCGGCGCGTACACCGTCTTCATCGCTGAAATCGGGCTTTGCGTAGAGGGCATCCTTTTCCTGCATGATATCCCAGAGCACGGTATGGCCACGAAGCACAGTCTCGAGCACGGTGCAGTCGTCGAACTTGAAGTGATCCTGCTCAAGCACGCTCATACGCTCGCCCGGGCCCTGCGATACGGTGCCTGTCGTGGGCGTGAGCTGTCCGCTGAGCATACGCATGAAAGTCGATTTGCCCGCACCATTGGCTCCGATTATACCATAGCAGTTTCCTGGTGTGAATTTGAGATTTACGTCCTGGAAGAGAGGCTTCTTGCCGAATTGGATTCCTAAGTTTGTTACCGTTATCATTGTACCTTACTCGAATAAATGTTTGCTGAGGCGTCGCAGAGCCTCTACTTTGTCTTCGGCGCGCACAAGCACCGAAATATTATAGTTACTGCCGCCATACGAAATCATTCGCACGGGAATATCGCCCAAAGCGGCAAGGACACGACCCTCAAAACCGGAATTATGCCACTCGAGGTCTCCGACAATGCATATGATAACCATATCGCGGTCTACGCTCACCGTGCCGAAAGCCTTGAGTTCGTCTACAATGGCCGACAGCCGCGAATCATCGTCGATGCTAAGCGTAACGCCCACCTCCGATGTTGCCATCATATCGATGCTTGTGCGATATTTCTCGAATATCTCGAAAACCTTGTGAAGGAAGCCATATGCCAGCAGCATGCGGCCGCTTTTAACCTTGATTGCGGTAATGCCGTCTTTGGCCGCCACTGCTTTTATCGTTCCGTCGGGGCGCGTATTGTATATAAGCGTACCGGGAGCTTCCGGCTCCATGGTGTTGAGCAGGCGCACCGGTATATCATGCAGTTTTGCCGGCAGCACGCAAGCCGGGTGAAGTATTTTGGCGCCGAAGTATGCCAGCTCGGCCGCTTCTTCGAAATGAAGTTCGCCTACGGGCCTTGTGTTCTCGACATAGCGCGGGTCGTTGTTGTGCATGCCGTCGATATCGGTCCAAATCTGGATTTCCTCAACATCGAGCACGGCTCCGACAATAGAAGCGGTGTAGTCACTGCCGCCACGGCGCAGATTGTCGGTCTTGCCGGAATTATTACGGCATATATAGCCCTGGGTGATATAAACGTCGGCACCTGGATTTACCTCAAGTAGACGCCGAACGCCAGATGCAATGTAGGCCATATCAGGCTCTCCGCCTTCGCCGGTGCGCATATAGTCGAGTGCAGGAAGCATCACGGCATACACACCGCATTCGGTCATAAGAGCCTGCATCATGGCCGTAGACATCAGTTCGCCCTGAGCGAGAATTTCTTTTTCGGCATCTATGCCGAATTCCTTGTCGAAATAGTAACGGATAGTCGAAAGGCTACGCTCTACAGCGGCCGAAGCAGCCAAACGGCCTGAATCTGTAGCAAGGAGCTCACCGACAACAGCGGCATACTTTGCCGACAGAGCGTTGAGGGTCTCCTGAGCGCCGGGCACATTACCCTTATACAGATATTCTGAGATTTCTACTAATGTATTGGTAGTTCCCGACATAGCCGACAGAACTACAATATCTCCTCTGGACCTGCACACCAGGTCTGCAACATGTTTTATGCGCTCGGCACTACCGACAGAAGTGCCGCCGAATTTAAGTACTTTCAATTCTTACTATATTTAAAAAATCCCGCCTCAGAAAGCAGAAGCGGGATTGATGAGGTACCAAGCAGAATCGAACTGCTGTACACGGTTTTGCAGACCGTTGCCTAACCACTCGGCCATGGTACCATTGGTGGGTTTGCGGGTGCAAAGTTACAACCTTTTTTTTATTTTCACAAATTTTCCTCCAAAAAAATTCGGCTTAGCGATTTAGATGCGATATTTTGCGATATCCACTAACCAAAAAGGGCGCGGAAGGCATCGGCGACTTTGGCTACGGGGTGCAGGCGTATTGCAAGTTTTGAGGTGTCGAAGCCTTTGAGCGGTGCCGAAGGTATGAGAATGTCGGTCATGCCGAGTTTTTCGGCTTCGAGTATGCGCTGCTCCATGCGGGTGACGGGGCGTATTTCGCCAGTCAGACCGACCTCGCCGGCCATACACCAGCCGCGCGGTATGTTCATATCCACGTTGCTCGAAAGGATTGCCGATATGATTGCGAGATCGAGCGCCGGGTCATTCACTTTAAGACCTCCGGCGATGTTGAGGAATACGTCTTTCTGACCGAGTTTGAAGCCCACTCGTTTTTCGAGCACGGCAAGAAGCATGTTCATTCGCTTGGCGTCGAAACCGGTGACAGAGCGTTGCGGCGTACCGTATGCGGCGGTGCTCACAAGCGCCTGCACTTCTATCAGGAACGGACGGATGCCTTCGAGCGTCACCCCGACAGCAACGCCCGAAAGCTCACTGTCGGCATTGCTCATAAGCAGTTCCGACGGATTGGAAACTTCGCGGAGACCACTGCGGCACATCTCGTATATGCCAAGTTCCGATGTGCTCCCGAAGCGGTTTTTGGCGGCACGTAGCAGGCGGTAGAGATACTGCCGGTCGCCCTCGAACTGGAGCACGGCGTCGACAATGTGCTCGAGCACTTTCGGGCCCGCAAGGGAGCCTTCTTTCGTGATATGGCCTATCAGAATCACGGGTACGCCGCTGTCTTTGGCATAGCGAAGGAGCGCCGCGGCACACTCGCGTACCTGCCCTACACTCCCGGCAGAAGATTCGAGAGCCTCCGAGGCGATTGTCTGTATAGAGTCTATGACAAGAATCTGAGGCTGAATTTCCTCTATATGGCTGAATATATTTTCGAGCGAAGTTTCGCCGACTATAAAGAGATTGTCGCTGCCACGGCCTATACGGTCGGCACGAAGCTTGATTTGTGTCGGGCTTTCCTCTCCGGAAACATAGAGAATAGTACGCGAACGTATAGAAAGCAGATTCTGGAGCACAAGAGTAGACTTTCCGACACCAGGTTCGCCGCCGATTAACACAATGGAACCTTTCACAAGACCGCCGCCAAGCACTCTGTTGAGTTCCTGGCTCGGCATGGCGATGCGTGGCTCGTCGACCGCCTCGATATCATTTACGGCCTTTGGCTGCGCACGGTGACGCGAACCGCCGGCGGCAGCCGAAGCTGTCGGCGAAGCAGACACTTTCTCTTCCACCATGGTGTTCCATTCCCCGCAGGCCGGGCAGCGCCCTGCCCATTTTGGAGAATCGGCTCCGCAAGAAGTGCAGAACCACATGGTTTTCTGTTTTGATTTAGCCATTGGATTGTCGTTGACGGAATTGTGAAAGGACGATGGCGGTTGCCACACTTACATTCAGGCTCTCGCTCACACACCTGTTGCCAAAAGGTGGTATAAATAGCTTACGATTGACATGTGAAGCGACCTCGGCAGATACACCGCTGCCTTCATTACCCATCACCACTACGCCACAAGGCGACAGTGGTGAGGCATAGATGTTGGCACCGTCAAGAAATGTGCCGTATATCTCGGCATCGGCCGGAAGCGAAGCCATATACCCGGCAAGGTCTGTGTATATAACACGCACACTGGCGATAGCTCCCATAGAGGCCTGTACGGCCTTCGGGTTGAAAATATCGACACAGTCGCGCGAGGCAAGCACAGTCCGCACGCCCAGCCAGTCGGCAGTACGCAGTATCGTGCCCATATTGCCGGGGTCCTGCACTCGGTCAAGAGCGAGCACAAGTTCGCTCTTGACCATGTCGGGCGACGGTATTTCACAATCCTCTTCAGGCAATTCGAAGAAAGCAATGACGGGCGGTGTAGCGCTCAGGCGCGTCAACTCGCGCAATAAACCGCGCTTCACAGCCACTGCGCCGGCAAAATCAAGACCGGAAGCGGCGTCTACAAATATGTGGCGCGGTCTGAAACCACCCTGAATCAGTGTCTCGACACACTTGCGGCCTTCAGCCACGAAAAGCCCGCTGCGACGACGCCCTTTGGCATCGTCGAGCGAGGCAAATTCCTTGGAAAGAGCCCGTGTGAGAACGAAATCACCATTCATATCCGGCGTCATCTACCAGTTTTTTATCTTCTGCTATTGTTGAGCCGATGGTGGTAAGCAAATCGCCAACCACAGCTCCGTTGATACCTATCCTGAGAGCCTTAAGCTGCGCGGCACGGCTCATACGCGCACGGCCTCCGGCAAAGCGGAGCTGCACACCCGGATGGGCAAAGCGGAAAAGCGCGATTGTAAGCAGAATCTCGGCCTCACCGATAAGGGGAGTGTCGGCGAGAGGAGTGCCGGGTATAGGGCTGAGGACATTGATAGGAATTGATGCCGGTTGGACCTGCCTCAAGGTGATGGCAAGTTCCATACGCTGACGGCGTGTCTCTCCCATACCGATAATACCGCCCGAGCAGACCTCGAAACCTATACGGCGGGCAGCAGCGATTGTAGCAAGTTTATCGGCAATGGTGTGCGATGTGCAAAGCTTGGAAAAATAAGAAGGCGCAGTCTCCAGATTACAATGATAGCGATGGGTGCCGCTATCCCACAGCTTTTGCAACTCCTCTTCGTTGAGCAGTCCGAGCGAGGCGCATGTGCTTATACCGTCGTGAGTGCGGGCATACGCCAATATCTCGCACATCGTGTCGAGAGACTTGCCTCGCACGGCGCGCCCGCTTGCTACGAGTGAAAAACGGCCCACACCTTTTTCCGCATTATAGCGGGCCACACGAAGAGCCTCATCGCGGTCAACGATGGCGTAGCTTTCACAACCGGTATGAAAGTGGGCCGATTGGGCACACCATTTGCAGTTTTCAGAGCAACTGCCTGAGCGGGCATTTACAATAGAGCATGTATCGAATTTGGCCGGACAGAATTTACGGGTTATCTCCTCGGCCTTGTCTTCAAGAAGTGCGATGGCTTCGGGGTCTTCTATTTCTGTCAGCCTGTACAGGGTTTCTTCATCAAGATTCTCGCCACCCAAAACCCGGGCGGCGCAATCTCTTACAAAATCGATATCTTTAGTTCCCATTGCAAAAAATCAGATTCAGTTATATAAATAGCGTTTTATAGAACGTTTGGGAGTCTTTTCAAATTCTTCTTTCATAATTCTGAAATCGCGGACCTGGCTGAATGCCGGAATCTGAGAGTTCAATGTTGCGATATTTTTCTTCATCACAGCCATCAGAGCGGCATCGTCGAGGCCTTCTTTTCCGGCAGTATCATAATCAGGATGAATCAGTGCGGTAAGCTTGCCGTGGCTATCAATGACGAGCGATTCGGCAACAAGAGGCAGATTGTTTAGTTTCTGCTCTATTTCCTCGGGGTAAATATTTTGGCCGGAAGGCCCGAGAATCATGTTCTTGTCGCGACCGCGTATATATATGAAGCCGTCCGAATCGAGGGTACATATATCGCCTGTATTCATCCAACCGTCGGGGCTTATCACAGCATCGGTAGCTTCCTGATTATTGTAGTAGCCCTTCATCACGTTCTGGCCGCGCACAAAGAGGATGCCGGGTTTGTTTGCCGGGTCATCGCTCTCCACGCGGCCTTCCATGCGGTCTACCAAACGGCCGCAAGAGCCGGGGCGTTGCTCGTTCCATGGCGCATATCCTATCAGTGGGCCGCATTCGGTCATTCCATAGCCAACTGTGTACGGGAACTGTATCTTACGCAGGAACTTCTCGACATCAGCGCTCAATGCAGCACCTCCTATGATTAGCTGCTGCAGATTTCCGCCAAAGGCGGCGGTAAGCTGAGCCTTGATTTTAGAGAGAACTTTGCCGTCTATGACCGGCGTGTGGAGCAACAGCTTCATCACCGGTTTATTGATTACGGGAAAGACTTTGGTCTTTACAATTTTCTCTATTATAAGCGGTACGGCAACAATGAGTTTCGGACGAACCTCGGCAAAGGCGTCAAGCAGAATTTTTGGGGAAGGTATTCGCGACAGGAAGTATATATGGCAGCCCTTCACGAATGGATGGAAGCACTCTATCATGAGTCCGAACATGTGTGCCTGCGGGAGTATCGACACCATTCCATCGCCAGGCTTGAGAAATGTCAGACCATCGATAGAATACTGAAGATTGCTCCACAGATTGCGATACGACAGCATCACACCCTTCGAGAAGCCCGTAGAACCGGCGGTATAGTTGATTATGGCAGTCGCATCGGGGTCGTGGTCGGAGTACGACACCATATCTGCTGTGAAACGTTCGGGATATCGCTCACCGAAGAGAAGGTTGAGGTGCTCGCGGGCCTTGGCAAGTTTTTTCGAAGAGCTGTAAAGCAACGAATAATCGTCTACAAGCAGCGCACCTTCAAGTTTGGGCATATTTCCGGCAGAAAGTTTCTCCCACACACTGCCGTCGGCAAAAAGCAGGCGGCTGTCGCTGTCGTCAACAAGATGTTCGACAGTGTCGGACTTGAAATCGTGGAGTATAGGCACTGCGACAGCTCCATATGTTATGGTAGCAATCACTGCAATAGCCCACTGCGAGCAATTACGGCCACAGAATGCAATTTTATCGCCTTGCGAAATGCCGGCCTCGCTGAAAAGAATATGGAGTTTGGCAATCTTGCGGGCGACATCGCAATAGCGGTAAGTATCGCCTCTGAAATCCGAAAAAGCCGGTGTGCCCCAGTTCTCGCGAATTGCCTGAATGAAATATCTGATGGCTGTATCCTGTGGTTTCATAATCTGAAGAAAATCTTGCGTCAATATTACCTAATTGAAACTGCCTGCATGTCGAAATTGTTCTGTCAGCCCTTTTTGAAACGTTTCTGAAGGTATTGGCGCAGAGTGCTGAACGACCCTACTGTACTCTTAGGAGGAGTGATTGCCGCAAGAAGGATTTCGCGCAACTTCGACGGTCGCCGGCGGTCGTTTATGCTCGACGGGTCCTCACTATCATTGCTGTGGTAGACTTTTACCTCGCGCTCGCCCGACACCGCCGCGAGGGCATTCTCTACAAGGGTCATCAGTTCGTCTTCGCCCGGATAGACGTATATTGGAGCTATGAAATCTACATATTCGGCAATAAAGTCTGTAATACGCTGGCTGTGGGCTATGCCTCCGGTAAGCAGAATAGCATCTACATCGCCCTTCAGCGCAATAGACATCGCACCGATTTCCTTCGATACCGTATAGACCATCGCACGGAGTATAAGCATAGCATGGAGGTCTCCGGCATCTATACGCTCGAGAACTTCAGGCACAGAGGTCGTTCCAAGATGAGCCATCAGGCCTCCGGCTCCATGAATAAGCCGCATCAGTTCATTTTCTGTATATCTGCCGGAAAAGCATAGTTTCACAAGCGGACCCGGAGGGAGCGAACCTGAGCGCTCAGGCGAGAAGGGGCCGCAGCCGTCGAGAGCGTTTGTTGTATCAATGACGCGGCCTTTTCGATGGGCACTCACGGTGATACCACCGCCCATATGACATACAATCAGGTTTAGCTCTTCATATTTTTTTTCAGACTCACGTGCGAACCTACGCGCTATAGCTTTCTGGTTGAGAGCATGGAAGATTGATTCGCGGGGCAATTCGGGAATACCGCTTATGCGGGCATAGGGAATCATCTCGTCTACAACAACAGGGTCGGCGATAAACGCCTTCACCCCTATTTCGTCGGCAATATCGCGTGCAATCAGACCGCCAAGGTTGGAGGCGTGCTGCATGCGGGCATTCTCAAGGTCATGACGCAACTCGTCGTTGACCTCATAGACTCCGCTTTCGACAGGCTTGATGATACCTCCGCGGCCGATAACGGCCGAAAGACTGCGCATGTCTATACCTTCGCGACGGAGAGCTTTCTCTATCAAATCCTTGCGCCATGCAAACTGGTCAAGAAGGTTCGGAAAACGGCTCAGTTCTTCGCGAGAATGGTCTATGGTTACCTTGAATCGAGGCGTAAGGTTATCGTAAACGGCAATCTTGGTAGATGTCGAGCCGGGGTTTATGGCGAGTATTCGGTGCATAGTTTTCATTTTTTTGCAAGGCATGCCAGTGCGATGGAGAAAAGTTTTGTTCGCGGAGTATCACCACGGGAAGTGAGCACGCATGGAGCCGCCGTACCGGTGACTATTGCCGCTATATCCGCGCCGGCAAGATGAGTGGCAGATTTAAAGAACACATTGCCCGATTCGATATTCGGGAACAGGAGGCAGTCGGCATCGCCTGCCACAGACGAGCCTTTGACCTTCTTTACCTCGGCGGCTTCTTTCCACAGAGCCACATCGAGCGAAAGCGGGCCGTCTACTGTCACATCGCCAAGCTGGCCTCGGTCTGCCATTTTAGCGATGATGGCAGCCTCTGTCGACGACGGCACTGTGGGGAGCACCTGCTCGGATGGCGCTATGCATGCGATTTTAGGACGCTCCACTCCGAGCACGCGGGCAGTTGCGGCAAGATAGCCTATCAGTGTACACTTCTGTCGGAAATCCGGAGCCGGAATCACAGCTACATCTGCGACAGTGAGCAGTTTTTCGCGACCGGGAAGTTCGATGACCGACACATGGCTCAGCGTGCCTTTAGGAGGCAGAAGACCACACTCCTTGTCGAGTATTCCACGCATATACACGTCGGTAGATACAAGACCTTTCATCAGAACGTCGGCCCGTCCTTCGGACACGGCCCGCACTGCTTCGGCCACAGCTTTACGGGTATTATTAACATCAACCACAGTCCATGATGCCGCGTCAATTCCTTCGGCAGCACATATTTCGGCTATAAGTTTGCCGTCACCAAAAAGGATGGGCTCTACAATTCCCTCGGAAGCGGCTGCAGCCACGGCTTCGAGGGTGTGGGCGTCGGCTGCACAGGCTACAGCCAGACGGCTGGCACCTTTACGGCGCGCTTCAATCACTAATTCTTCAAGTCGTGTAATCATGGCGGGGTTAAATTAATATATGTTTTATTTGATTATTTATCGGAATCCCAAGTCGTTACCCTGAACACATTTATTTCATGCGAAACGAATAGCCAAGCGTAATCTCAAGACTCATATTACGCGAAGCACTGAAGTAATCGGCCTTGCGGGCCGGGAAAATATTGCCGAGACCATAGTAATACCGAGCCTCAATAAGCACGGAGTGGCGCGGCTGCACAAAAAAATCAAAACCGACAGAGGCGCATATGCCATAGTCGAATTTGTTCTTGACTTCGAGTTTAAGCTGTTCGGTCTGGCGGTTTGAAGGGAAGCCCGATACAGAGCCCGGATTCATATAGTCAAAATCTGAATTGATAGAATTGGCTATCATGTATGCGAACTGAGGCCCGAGATTTATAAAAGTCTTGAACCGGCGCGACCCGAAGCGAATCTGAGTCATTACCGGAAGATTGAGATATGTCAGCGACCGGGAATATCTTAGCGGCGCTTCCTCGAAATTTTCTTTCCAGCCCCGGGTCACCCATCCGAACTCAGCTACAATGCCAAAAAGTTTTTCCTCGGCATAGCGCACACTCACGGCGCCTGTGGAACCCATATTCCACGATTGTTTTACCGACGGGGAAAACGACATCATACCCATCGATACACCACCTCGGGCTCCTACGAAAATCTGCGATTTATAGTGGGTGTCTGCAATGGCGGCCAGAGCTGCCGACATCATAAGCAGAAATACAAATACCTTTTTCATAGCACAGTAGCTATCTGATTGCCGGAAGAGGCAAATCGGATGATATAAAGCGACGAATTCACAAATCCGCCATCGCCATCGCGGCTGAAACGGAAAGAAGACTGTACTCCGTTGTAATCCGCCGGATAAAGAGGATCGAAGACGCCATCATTGGCTCTCAGATTCCTGATGACACAGCAGGCTGCGTCAAATCCGAGCAAAGCCTGGGTAGGCACACTCTCAATCATCGCACTGCCATACCATCGTTTGAATGCCTGCGCCACTCCCATTGCCTGAAAACCGGTGAAGTTGTCAAGAAAACGGGAATAAACGGTTGCGTCCAGACGGTGTAGAAGGTCGAGCGCCTCGCCGCGGAACGCAGTCCAGTCGGGATATCCGAATACCTCCACCGCCGACGCAGATTCAAGACCTGCATTTTCGGAAGCCGCGGCACGGACTCTGTCGCGCCAGTTATGGACTACATATGCCATTTTGTTAAATTCAGCCAAAGTTCCGGAAGACGGTATGACAACATATTTCTGCCCCATATCTACAGGAAGTGCATTGAGTTCGGCAGCCCGCAGAGATCCGTCATATTCAATAACCACAGGCTCGACACCCCTCTCTCGGCAGCAGGTTGTGACATAGGCCGTAAAAGCCTCTTTCTCGTTCCGTCCGCTTACATTGCGGAGGATTACAGGCGTATATCCTTCAAACTGTGTGGCAAGAGCGCGTTCGGCAAGAGAGTACATTGTCTGTTGCGGAGTGTTTGCCTGAATCACATAGGGGTTTACGGTCTGGAGAGTATCGCGGATATTAAATAGATTCAGCACATAGTTGCCTCGGTCGGAAGCAGCCGACGCAATGGCCGCCAGAGACTCTGAAGCGTCCGGCGCTATAATCACGGAAGCACGGGCTATGAAGGTGTCAGTGTCGAGCAACTGTCTCACACGATTATCCGATTCTTCAGTGTCATATGCTCTGATTTCAATCAGACGGCCGGTGCGGTTGCACAGAGTATCGACACCGATAAGAAAACCTTTATAGAAATCGAGGCAAAGGTTGTTGAGTTTGGACGGCTCGCTCTTATCAAGCCCGAACGGCAGCATGACGGCGATTGAAGAAGTCGCTGCCGGAACAATCTTCTCCGGCGCCTCCGCCTCAAGTGTATCGACAGCGGAAATTTCAGATTCAGCCACCGGACCAAAGTCCTCCAGCGGGAAATATAGCATCATGTTCTTCTTCAGGCCGTCGGCAGCCTGAGGATTATACTGCACAATCTGTTCGCGGCTGAGGCCAAGATGCTTGGAGACACCATATACAGACTCGCCCTTCCTGACTTTGTAGACGTAATACTCTTTGCCCTTCACCTTTTTTACAGGCAAATCAAGTGCGAAAGCCGACGTCACCGCCATTATCAGAGCGAGAGCGAGCAGTGCTGCCTTGTGTATAATATTATTCATCTCAATTATCATAAACAGTATTCTTAGGAATACAAAGTTAGCCTATTTTACCCAAAGCCCCAAACAAATGCGCACACCTATCCGAAATATTCCCTTAGAAAAGCTAACGATTCGGCTCTGCGGGCGGCAAAGTAGCGGTCTACATTGTTCCAGTCGACATCGCACCCGACATCTTTTATATCTTCAAACCGGTGTACCAGATTCTTTTCCAGACCCAGAGGCTCAAGAAGCGAACGAAAACGGGCCGCACCACGGGTTTCATTGATAACAGTGGCAAACGGCACATGGTAGAGAAGGCAAAAAATAGTGCCGTGAAACGAGTCTGTTACAAAAAACGAGGCATGACGAATAGTATCTATCCATTGCACAGGCCCGACATCGGCCTTGCCAAGCTCATAAATCATGACAGATTCAAGGCCGAGACTGTTTTTCTTATCTTCAAGGGCGCGCCGACACTCCTCGCCGGGGTCCAGAACATACGCGCCAAGATAATCTCGGCATGCAACCGGACTTTCGTCTCCAAACAGAATTTTATCAAAACCCCGGCGACCCAGAAGAATGGTCGGGTCGGCGACGACGCGCCCGTCGTCGCGCCCGAGGCGCCTTAGCAAATCGAGGCCGGAAGGCTCGCGTACAGACACCGCTCTGAAGCCTTTGAGCAATTTCGAGCATTTTTTTGCCTGACGGGCGTTATATTCCCACTCCGAGGTGGCAAACGACGCTCCATAGGCTATCTTCAATACTTTTTCAGACCGGCAGAAATCGAGATACATATCGTAAAGGTGCCGGTTGTACATTGGCCTCCACACCTGGTCGCTTCCTACGACAATGGCGTCGAGCGCATAGCGGTCTACCAACGAGGACGAATATCCGCCCCAGAATGTATGGGTGGTGCTTATATATTTTTCAATAAAAGCAATAATTTCGCGGTTGCTCCGGCCTTCTTTATATGGATAGAGAAATTCCGGCCAGCGTCCGAGCAGATAGGAAACCGCTCTCCTCATCTGCTTGTAGACATATGTAAATCCGGTGAGACCCGACATATAGTCGAGCGTCACAGGATTGTGGCCCAGACTTTTTAACACCTCCTGCAAAGCAAAATTCTGCAGAAGGCCCCCATAGTTTACAATCAGAGGTTGTGTGACTATTCCTATATTCATCTCTGTCTCTTAAAACGATGAATGATTCTTTTGAAAAGCGACGGACGCAGACGGGCAATGAAAGACGCGCATGCACTCCATCCGCCGGAGCGATATGCCTCCCAGAAAGCTTCATAATCCGCGGGGAGAGTAGCACTATTCTCTATAGAAGGATTGCGGCGGAGCACATCGCCGTAGTCTGCGTCATGCCATTCGAGAGAGCTGTTACTTTTCAGTTCGGCCAATGCCTCGTCTGTGTATGACATAACAGCCGACACTCCCTTGCCGTCATATAGTTCCGGCCTTACAAGTCTGATACCCCAGAAATCGCCGAGAGTGATATCGCTATGCGATTTACCGCATTTGGCCGGACATGCGCTGCACGAAGGACGAATATTGAAATCTCTCAGAAAAGTCTCCATAAACAGATTTGTCTCAGCAGGCTCATACATTTCTGTCTTGCGCCCGTTTTCTGCCTTAAAATCAATACTTAGGCCATAGCAATCCCAACCCCGGCGCTTGTCGCGAAAAGATATTCCTGAAACCGAACCGCAACCATGCTTTCCCGAAACATAATCGAGATAGCTGCGCCACGACTCGGGGCTTGGCACACCGTGACAGACAATCTCGACTTTTAGCAAACTGTCGCCATAATCGCGCCTCAGATAAAGCTGCAAGGCCGCCAACTGGCAGGGTGTACCCGTAAACATCACTTTTCTTCCATTTCGGAGAAAGTTTTCTGCCGTCTTGAAAGAATCGCCGATACGGCTCTGCGCATATTTCGAGCCCTGAAATGCAGAAAGTCCGGCCAAGTCTTCGGTGTAATCGTGCACGACGCTCCATTCATGGTCGAAGCGGGCTCCGAAGACAACCCCGCCTTCGCCGATAATTTTCGCCCCCAAGGCTAAGAAAACGCCTCCCGAAGAAGAATTCAGTTTCTTTTCTGAATCTTTATTTTTTGCAGCAATGACAGCCACAGGATTTCGCGGAGAATTCTGATGAAGGACCGGGCATACGCGCTCACACAGATGACAATCTATGCATTCCGACAGATTGACCGACGGATAAAGAAAACCCTGCACATCGGCGCGCATATCAATACAAGCCTTCGGACAAATCTGCCCGCAGGCATTGCACCCTACACAATCCTTTTTATCAACGATACTTATCATGGCATGCAAAAGCGTTTAGCGCCCTCATCTTTTCACGATTTTTTTAACAGGATACAAAACAATCTCTTTCTCGTAATCGTTCATGCCGAATCTGCCCATAAGAAATACAAACAATATGGCAAACACAGCTATGCCTGACACGAGCACATAGACGTCCGCATAATCGAAAAAACGCCATGAAACCATGCCGACGCCCATGAGAAGCATCGGAATCACCGATAGACGCCCTATCTGTCTCCAGAAACAGGCTATGTCTATGTGTTGGCGTCTTGCATAGTATATATTCATTATAAGCCCCTGCCCGAGCAGAAGAGCTCCTCCGATGGCCGCCGCGCAACCCAGCGCACCATATCGCTTACCCAAAACTATCTGCATGGCAAGACTTACTACCGAAATACCGAGATAAAGCAGCGAACGGAATTTCATCTGATTCCGAGCCTGAAGAATAGCGATACCGGTATTTTGAATGAGTGGTATAAACAGCGTAGCGAAAAAAATCACTGTTATCGCATACGATAAAGCATATCCCTCTCCGGCCCATAAGCTGATGAAGCCTTTGCCGAATACCACAAAGCCGGCTAAAATTGCCCACATCACGATTGCCTGTATGCGGCCGGTGCGTATAAATAGATCGGAAATACTTTTAAAACTGCTGTTGGAGGCAACCATGCCGGTAATGCGTGGCAGAAGCACATTGCATATGGAGGTAGAGAAAGTCATATACATGTTTTCGAGCAATATTGCAACCGAAAAAACGGCTACAGCCACTGTGCCCGATATGCTGCCGAGCACAAACTGCCCTGTTCCCCAATAAATCTTGTCCATAATCGAATTCAGAAAAATCCAGAATGAATATACGGAGATTTCTTTCAGTAGCGGAACATTAAAGCGCGCAAAGACTATCTTTATCTTCAGTTTATGCTTTGCATAGATATAGTTGAGCACGAGAGTGAGCACGTTGAACACCGTCTGGACCACCACAAGCGCAACAGCCTTATACCCGACTGTGAGCAAAGCTATCATGACTGCTGTAGACAGCAATATCCTCACAATATTAACAATCCGGGGAAATACAAATTTCTCATATGCAGTAAGTATAGAGCCGAAGATACTCATCGGGAATGTAAACGCGAGGTTTACTGTCAGAAAAAGCATCATGGTCCTGGCCTGTACGAGGTCCTCAGATGTCATGGTGCGGTCAAAGAGAGCATCGACATTGAAATATAGCCCCATTCCGCCTGCAAAAGCTATAAGGCCTATTACCGAATACACGAACAGGAACATTCCGAAGAGTTCCCATTGCTCATGGGTCTTTCCTTCGGCGCGGAACTTTGCCGTATAACGAACAATAGCATTTCCGAAGCCGAAATCCAGAATGGTAAGATAGGCCACAACCGATGCGACAAGCGAATAAAGGCCATATTCGTTCTGCCCCAAACACCTTAGCATAAAAGGGGTATAGAGCAGGCCTACAAGGGTATTCAACCCTATGATTACATAGTTGAGGACTGCGCCGGCTTTTATCTGATTTATAGCCATCAGGCAAAGGGAATCTTTAGAGTGTGTCGCAAAATATACATGCAAAGGTACACAAATAGATTCAATCGCCCAATTTTGCCTGATTGGAACAGTTTGGCTATCTTTGCACATGGCAGCAAAGCGCTGTCCACTCAGGCATCATCGGAAATAAACATGGAGATTCTCGTTTCAGTAATAATACCGGTTTACAAAGCCGAAAAATATTTAGACCGATTTCTGCAGTCAATAAGACGGCAGACAATGAAAGGGGTAGAATATATTTTCGTTGACGATGCATCGCCCGACCGCAGCGCAGAGTTTATACTCAATTTTTTTGAGGCAAATCCCATTGAGGGCTCTGAATGCAGGCTTGTCACCAATCCCAAAAACAAAGGAGTCGGTTTCTCCCGCCAGCACGGTCTCGACCATGCCCGCGGGAAATATGTGATTCATGCCGACCCGGACGACTGGCTTGAGCCCCATTACCTTGAGGCGCTCTATGACAAGGCTGTTGAAGAAAATGCCGATATCACCTTCTGCGATATTTTCATCGAATATTCCGACCGGCAGATTGTCTCGGCGCAATGTCCTAAGGCTGAAAACAGCGACCGGCTGATTGCCGAAATATGCCGTGGCGATATCCTGGCAAGTTGCTGGAACAAGCTCGTGAAGCGGCAGACAATAGAACAAGCGGGCGCACGCTTTGCCGAAGGTGTAAATGTATGCGAGGACTTGCTTTTCTTCCTGCAGCTGAGCCGTATAAACCTCAAAATAGCCAAAGTTCACGCCCCTCTCTACCATTACGATCGATTCACGAACTCAAATTCAATCCAGCGCAGCATGCTGCCAGACCATCTAGAGCAGGATAATAAACTGATTGAAGCCGTAGGCCATATTCTCGCCGACAAAAAATACGAAATCCCCCGAGGGAACTTCATATCGTCGGCCTTATTCCATATTTTTGAAATCAGCCCTTATTCTAACGGCGAGTTCCGCCGCCGATATGGTGAATACTGGAAATATATATCGGCCAACGATTCTTTTTCCATTGCCAAGAAAGGAATATTATGGTTCGCGTGCCACGGCTGCTACCGGCCTGCCATACGGTTTTACAAGACAGTCAAACGGATTTTTCCGAGCCAACAGACATAGCAACGGCGGCAGGAGCCATTGCCCGTGCCGCCGTCATAGTTTTTTTTGGGGGAAAGCTTACACTTATTCGAGATCGTGGATTACAAGACCTGAGCGCAGTTTAGGCTCGAACCATGTTGTCTTCGGCGGCATGATGTTGCCGGTATCTGCTATGTTCATAAGCTGCTCCATACTTACAGGGAAAAGAGCAAGCGCGAAGGCCATTTCGCCACTGTCTACACGGCGTTTCAGCTCTTCAAGCCCACGGATTCCGCCGACGAAGTCTATCCGCTTGTCAGACCGCAAATCGGTGATACCTATTATGTCTCGCAGAATGAGATTCGACGATATCGTCACGTCAAGAACGCCGATAGGATCATTGTCGTCGTATGTACCGGGGCGAGCCGTCAACGAATACCACCGGCCTTCGAGATACAAGGCAAAATTATGCAAAGCTTCCGGGCGATATGTTTCGGTTCCCTTGTCGATGACAACGAAATTCTTTTCGAGACGTTCGAGAAATTCGGCGTCCGAAAGACCGTTGAGGTCGCGCACCACACGATTGTAGTCTATAATCTTGAGGTGCGATGCCGGAAATGCGACTGCCAGGAAGTAGTTATATTCTTCGTCGCCGCGATGATTCGGATTCAACTTCGCCTTCTCATTGCCAACAAGAGCGGCAGCGGCCGAACGATGGTGACCGTCGGCAATATAGAGATACGGGATTTTGGCAAATTCCTCGGTGATTGTGTTTATCATATCAGGGTCTGACACAACCCAGAAATGATGGCCGAAACCGTCGGGAGCGGTAAAATCATACTCAGGCTCGCCGGTGGCGACAGTGCGGATAATATCTTCGAGCACTTTATTGTCGGGGAAGGCGAAGAAGACCGGTTCTATATTGGCGTTGTTGATTCGCACATGCTTCATGCGGTCTTCCTCCTTGTCGCGGCGGG
>CAJTOB010000003.1:0-24550 GCA_910578035.1 uncultured Muribaculaceae bacterium | reverse complement strand
TCATGCTTTTTGATGCGGCCTTCCATGTAATCATCGACATTGGCAGCCACAACGATACCGAACTGTGTGCGACCGTCCATAGTCTGGGCATAGATATAATAATGTTCGTCATCGTCCTGCACAAGCCAGCCATTGCGGCGGAACGCTGCGAAATTATCAACCGCCTTGTCGTAGACTTCGGGGGCGTGTTCGTCGGTGCCTGGAGCAAAATCGATTTCAGGCTTTATGATATGATATAGCGACTTTGGATTACCGGCGGCCTCTTCGCGGGCTTCCTCACTGTTGAGAACGTCGTAAGGGCGCGATGCGACCTCGGTCACCAGTTCGCGCGGAGGGCGTATGCCTCTGAAAGGTTTTACTTTTGCCATGGGTGTTCTATGATAGAGTGCATAAATTTAAGGTACAACAATCGAACGGGCTTATTTCCTATCCCGCCCGCAAATATACACTTTTTATATGAAAAAAACTACATTGGCGCATATTTGCGGAAAAGACAAGAAGCCTTGATGAAAATCACAGGAATGCGACATTAAATTTGTGGAGCAGGCGCAGGGGATGATACGATTCTTTAGCGTAGCGCAGACCGGGGTCGCCGGCATCGTCCTCGCGGTTTATATACTTCAGCTGCGGGTGACGGCGCAGCATTTCGGCTGCAAAGAGTTTATTTATTGTCTCGCCGGCACCGGCCACATCATGATTCATCTTTTCTATATGGATAATCAATGTATTGCCTATAACTTCTGCGGCAGTAAAAGCAACTACGGCGCCGTCTTCACCCCGCAGAACCGCTCCTTCAAACGGATACCGGCTATAATGGCGAAGCACATCGGCGCACTGGCGCCGCTCATACTCGGCCATGACCTCGTCGGAATCGGCAGGGAGTGCAGCAAAGAAAGCATCGGCATCGGCGAGGGTCTGCCCTTCGAGGGGCTCAAGAGTCCAATGCGGATTATCGGCCATGAAACGGTTGACATGGTTGCGCTTCTTGTTGTAGTGTTTGCCGGTAAGAGCGGCAAGGTCTGTGGCTGCGTATATATAGTCGGCCCAGTCGTCGAGAGGAGTCACCTCACAGCGGCCCAATGCGGCAAGAGATTCAAGTTTGTCATCGGGAACTGCTGAAAAAAGAGGCGCCACGCCATAGCGAGCACAATAAGATTTAACGCACTCTACCGCTTCACCGAGCGGCAACGAACCTATCGGCACGGCAAACGAAGGACGCCTCGAAGCGTCCTCTGAAAGTCCTTTTATAAACAGCGTGTCAGCAACGATACAATATTCATAATTGAAAAAATCTATCCACATATAAATGCCGCCTATCGAATAATCGCACGATTGGCTACACTCCCTCTGTAGAAAAGAATTAATTATAGGCAGAGAGTCGAAATCGACAGGACGGAAACTTAAATCGAGCGGGCGACGCCCGGTTGCAACAGTTAATTGAGGCTGATTCATAATCTTCGAAATAATTGAAACTTCTGCATTAGAAACGCCTCTGCACTATCCAATGTTCTTGACAGTGCTCACATACCGCACCGGCTGCAACATAAACAGAGCGGTGTGTCAAAATCCGGATTCTATTGTAGAACCGAATTATGACACACCGCCCTACCGCTATCTTCCGCTACTTCAGGAGAGCCTGATAGACATATCTGAACAGACGCGGACGTATATTGAGTTTGCTGAATGCCGCATTATCCCGGGTAGGATCCACACGGTTTGTAAGGAAGATAAAAATGAGTTCTTCCTTGGGGTCTACCCAGAAGACAGTGCCGGTAAAGCCGAGGTGTCCGTAGACCTCGGGCGATGCCTCGTCGCAGGTAGGCGAATAGTCCGGGTTTTCCGTATCGGGCTTGTCAAAACCGAGACCACGACGGCATGTAGGACTTTTAGCTGTTGTGAAAAGTTGCACGGTCTCCGGCGTAAGTACCTGCACTTCGCCATATTTGCCGCCGTTGAGCCACATCTGGCATATCTTGGCAATGTCGTCGGCATTTCCGAATAGACCGGCATTGCCCTGCACTCCACCCGAAAAGTTCGCAAGTTCGTCGTGCACATAGCCGTGCACTTTCTGCCGGCGCAGGAACGAGTCGTATTCTGTCGGTGCAATCTCGCTCTTATCCAGCCGTTCGGCAGGACGATATCCGGTCCGATAGGCACCGAGCGGTCCGAAAATGTACTCCTGCACATATTCCTGATGCGGGCGCCCGGTAAGGCGCTGCTCTATATCCATAAGGAGAGCGAAATTGAGGCATGAATAATTATACGACTTGTCCTTGCGCAGAGGAATATTGTAGATCTGGCTCATGACTGTGTCGTAAGCAGCACGACCGGTATAAATGCCCTTGGAAGCTTCTACCGGGAATTTGTCGCTTTTTGTGCGGCTGACTATATCGGTACGCATACGCGCGTATTTGTTGCCATAAGCATTGCGCTGTATCTTGATGCTGTGCGTTTTATCCGGCCGAGAAGTGATAAGACGTCCTTTATATGTGAGAGTATCGAACATAATGTCGTACATCTTCAGCCCGGCAGGCATGCCTGTTTCATGATAAAGCAGTTCGCGAACTGTGATTTCGCGCTTGGCAGAGTCGGTAATTTCGGGGATAAGGTCGGCCAGACGGTCGTCGAGGCTTATCAGTTTCTGGTCGTAGGCCTTCATTATGCCCGGAAGAGTTCCTGTGGCCTTTGAGACCGAGGCGAGGTCATAGACCGTAAGCGGAGTCACAGCCTTTGCATCGGCTGTTCCTGTTATTTTGCCGAACGATTTGCTGTAGACAACATTTCCTCTGCGCGCCACCAGCACCTGGCAGCCCGGATATGCATTGATTCTGAGGCCTTCGCGCACGAGAGCGTCGATGCTGTCGGTCATAGCCGGATTCAAGCCCTCAGCAACAGGCGATGTGAACCCAAGGCGTGTCTTGGGCAAGTCTATGCCTGCGCCCATAGCAGCCACTCCTGCGATATTTACAGGCAGACGCCCGTCTACGGCGATGCCGCCGAAAAGCGCCTCTGCAGCACTTTCGCGGATAGCGGGTATATCATCGTAGGCAAACACCATGGCGGCAAGTTTCTGCAAGGGCTCGCCGAATTTGCGCACTCTGAACGGGCTGATCATGAATATACCCACAACAGGCTTCGAACCGGCTGTAAGCTGTGCCAGAGCCTGCCGCGCGGCAGCGTTGTCGGAGAATATGGCGGCGATAACCACATCGCCCTTCTCGATTTTGGCGACAGAAGAGGCCGAAAAAGCCTCGCCGGATGTATAAAAGTTCTCCGTACGGGCATAGCGCGAACATGTCGAGGCAAATTCATTATTCTTGCCGGCGCCAATGCTTACCACTGAGAACGTTTGGTCTGCAAGATTGCCGAAAGGAAGGATATTGCCTTCATTCCGGGTGACAGTGATAGCCGCAGAGGCGAGTTTTTTCAACAGAGCGAGAGCCTCCGGGCTGTTCAGCTCGCGGGCAATAGCCGCATAATCAGTGCCAAGAGGCTTATAGTCGTTAAGACCAAGATAATATTTATAGCGCAGTATCCGCTTGCAACGGTCTTCAACGGTTGCAGCCGAAACAGAACCGTCGGCCAGTGCGCCCATAACGGCATTTATTGCCGAATGCGGGTTTTCAGGGCAAAGAAGCACATCGGCGCCGGCAAGAAGAGCCGCAATACAGTTATTTCGGCCTTTTGGGTCTACCGCGCCCTTCATGCCAAGGGCATCGGTATATATAAGACCTTCGAACCCGCAATCCTTGCGAAGCAAATCGGTAGTCATAAGCTTCGAAAGCGATGCCGGAGTCTCCGACGGGTCAAGTGCCGGCACAATTATATGGCCTGTCATGATACCGGAACAGCCGGCGTCGACAAACGACCGGAATGGCACAAGGTCAATATCGGCAAGGCGCTGATTACTGTGGTCTACACGGGTGAGTGACTTGTGCGAATCGGTTCCGGTATCGCCGTGCCCCGGAAAATGTTTAGCCACAGCCTGGACTCCGGCGTCTTCCATACCGAGAGAATAAGCCACAGTAGCTTCTGCTACGCGCTTTGGGTCTTCACCGAATGAACGCGAGCCAATGACCGGATTTGCCGGATTTGAATTGACATCAGCATCAGGAGCGAAATCAGCCTGAATGCCGAGAAGGCGGCACTGACGGGCCACTTCTTGCCCGTAGTCATAGAGCAGACGTTTGTTTTTAATTGCTCCCAGAGCTATATTTTTGGGGAAGCGAGGCGTATCGGTCACACGCATAGACACCCCCCATTCGCCGTCGACGGTCATAAGCACGGGTACCGGGGCCTCTGCCTGAGCAATATCCGCAAGCGAAACAAACTGCTCGATGTTTCCTTCTGTAAAGAGGAGGGCGCCGACACCTTCGGTCTTCACGAGACGAGTGATGGCTGCGGCGGAGTTGGCACCCTGTGTAGGCACCACCTTGCAGCACATGAGCTGTGCCACACGCTGCCGTTCGGACAGCGTTGCATATACAGAGTCGGCCCAATGAGCCGCTTCGGCTTCGCGACCTTTCTCAAGATTCGGCCGGACGGCGCCGGCGTTCATACCGGCGGCAAGGACAGCACCGACAGCAAGAAATTTCAGATAATTGTGCATGATTGATTTAGAAGGTGTTAATATTTTTTTCGAAGCTATTTTACCGGCGCGATAGACCAGCGGTTTCCAGACTCTCCTTCAAGAAGCTTACCTTTGCCTTTTCCCTCGGTAAGATAGTAGAGAAGGTCTTCGTAAACAGCATTAGGGCTTTCTTTTACCGGTGAGCCCTTGGTAAGACCGCGCATATAGTCGCCACCTTTCGCAAGATAGTCGATAGTGGCTACACGATAGGTCTTGTTGTCATCAAGAGGCTTTCCTGATATGAGGATATCACGTGCGGCGTAGTTTTCACGGCCTCCGACAGTGTCGTAAGTCACTTTCACGTTATGGCTCACTCCATTACCGCGTGTCTTTGCCATTACATCGAAGACGCTGCGCAAATCAGAACCTTTCACATCTATTACCGTCACATAGTTTCGGAACGGAAGTATGTTGATAATCTGCCCCTTCGAGAATTTTCCGGCAGGAAGTCCGTCGCGGAGACCGCCTTTGTTTGCAATCGAAAAGTCTACTTTGGGGGCAAGTTCCAAACCACGCTCAAGCACCCAGTCGGAGAAGAAATTGAGCAGTTCGGGGTCGCTGTTTTTCATCTCCCTGTCGGTTTCGCCTACCCATAGTGTTATGAGCGAGTCTACTCCGTGTTTGTATCTGTCGATAGTCGCTTTTAGGACCGGGTCGACTTTGCCGTCGTAGCGGCCGTCGATATCTATAAGTTCATATTTCGGACGGCCGCCAAGACCGAGGCTGTCGAGATTTATCTCTATCTTGCCGAGTTTTCGGCCCGCTTTGCCTGTCTGCACCACGAGCACTTCCTCGCCGTCAAGATTCTTCATGCGGCTGCGGGTAGCCCCTTGAGCTGTCTGAGGGTCTATCACATCGTGAGAGTGACCGCCGATAATCACATCTATATTGCGCGAGTTAACCGCCAGTGCCGAATCGCCTACCAGAGGCGCCGGATTGTATCCTATATGGCTTATTGCAATCACCGCGTCTACGCCTTCCTCTTTCTTGAGTTTCTCGGCCATAAGATTGGCTGTAGCTATTATAGGCTCAAACTTCAGGCCTTCATAGTTTCCTTTGGTAATGATTCCTTCGGGGTCAAGATTAATTCCTATCAGACCTATCTTCTTACCGCCGTATTCCTTGATTGAATATGGTTTGAACATGCCTGCAAGCGGTGTATTGTCAAGATTATAGTTCGACGACAGTTTTTCGGCATCCGACAGTTTAAGAACGGCAGCAAGCGAATCGATACCGTTGTCAAATTCATGATTGCCGAGAATACGCTCATCGACGCCAAGAATATTCATAATCTCCTGCTCTACCTCGCCTCCATAAAGATAAAAATAGAGCGTACCCTGAACGGCATCGCCGGCATCGACAAGAAGTACATTCTTCTCGACGCCCCTTATGCTGTCAATAACCGCCTTGCGCCTCAATACTCCACCAATATCCTTGCTGTCGGGCTCAATCTGGGAATGAGTGTCGTTCGTATGAAGTATCACGAGTGTATTAGGCTCTGCGGGCTTCTTGCACGAAGTGAAGGGCAATGCAAGCGATACTGCTATCAAAGCGGCTGCAGCCGCACTTATAATTTTCATAATATGCTGTTTATTGTTTTTCTATTCGACAAATTTACAAAAACTCTATCAATTGGAGTATTCTAATGGTAAAATTACTTGCGGTGTCAATATGTCGTGTCTGTCCAAATTCTACTCTGTTGCGGAGGCGGGGTCTGAAACAGCCTCATCAGGCAACTCGACCTCTCCGACTACAAGCAAATCAGTGATATTATGTTTCGGGCTCTCTTCGACGGAATCTGCCAAAGGAAAATCCACATCACCTTCCAAATCATCGGTTTCGCATATTACCGTATCCGGTGGCGACACTTCGACAGCAGCTTCCGGCGCAGGAGCCGCAGTCTGCGCTCCCGTACAGGCCGAGAGGACTGTAAGACCGGCGAGAAACACTGTCTTGCCGGCAAGTCGGCGCAAAGTCAGCTGTTCTTCGAGATAGCGTACTTCAGCCTCACATTTCGGACATGAGCCCGGACAGTCGCCTTGGTAGCGGCAGTCGGATGTTGCAAACTCAATATTGTTTGCCTCTGCAATCCGCCGGCGGATATCCTTCAGAATCCCGCATGTTTTTTTTCCTCTCGCCATAGTTCTTCGAAAATATCAGATTTTACCGCAAAAATAGCTCAAATCAAAGAAAAGAACAAGAATACAACAATTAAGATGGTAAAGAGCCAGACTATTTGGCGAAAAGATTGTATCTTTGTTGTTATGAAGTGTGAAAATGAAAAGGAACGGTTTTGTCGCAATGTGGCAGAGCGGGTGCGTCGCGCGATGCGCGATGCGGGCATTGATATTGCACGCGGGCCTGTAATCGTTGCTCTAAGCGGAGGTGCCGACTCTGTAGCACTTCTCGCCGTGCTTCATACGCTGGGGTGCGACTGCCGTGCGGCGCACTGCAATTTCCATCTGCGCGGCGAAGAATCCATGCGCGACATGCGCCATGTACAGTTGCTCTGCGAGTCGCTCGGCATAGACCTGTATATCCGAGACTTCGATGTGCCGGCACAGATGGAGGCAAGCGGCGAATCTGTCGAAATGGCTTGCCGCACACTCCGCTACCGATGGTTCGACGAACTGCTCGACCGCGAACGCGCTTCATACATAGCCGTCGGCCATCACCGCGAAGACCGCGCTGAGACGTTCATGCTCAACTTGATGCGAGGCGCAGGTCTCGACGGGCTCACAAGCATGCGCATGGTCGAAGGAAATATAATAAGGCCATTGCTTGACCTTTCGCGAAGCGAAATAGAAAGATACCTTGCCGAGTGCGGTCTCGGCTTTGTCACCGACAGCACAAACGCAGAGAATGAATTCCGGCGCAACAGCCTCCGCAACCGCGTATTTCCTCTTCTGAGTGAGATTTTCGGTGCCGGGGCGCTCGATTCTGTCGTAAAAACCGTCGAAAACCTCGAGCGCTCACGCAGCATATATCTCGAAACCGTCAAAACCAAGTCTGAACGCTATTACGACGGTGTGTCTGTAATCGACCTCGAAGCGCTCAGTTCTCTGGAGAAAGAGCCGGCGCTGGTTCTTTTCGAAATTTTGCGCGATAAGGGATTCAATTTCAGCCAGACATCAAAAATGGTAGAGCGAGCAAAGGCCTCCGGGCTCGAATTCATCTCTACCGACGGCACAACCGTTGCGGAAATATCTCATGGCAAGATATTACTCATGGACGCCGCCCGTAGATCGATATCAGACGAAAACCATATTGTCGATATTTCACAAACCATACACCGGCCTATAACTATCCGGATATCAGAAAAGCCCGTGGCCATGTTTACGCCTCCGACAGACACAGCGGCCTGTCACGCATTTTTTGACGCTGACATTGCTCTTGCCGACCATCTGTGGGAACTGCGCCACTACCGCCGTGGCGACCGAATGATTCCATTCGGAGCAAAGCGTTCTAAACTTATAAGTGATATTTTTGCGAATGCAAAATACAGTGCGGCAGAAAAGCGCCGGGCATGGTTTCTCACTTGCGACGGAGAAATCGTTTGGGCGCCCGGGCTGAAAAATTCAACATTTGCAGCAATCGGTCCTGAAACACGCAGATTCATACACCTCGAATATATCATACATACTTAACATGAAGAAACCAATCATAATATCTACCGCTATCCTTACCGCTATAGCCGCCCAGGCTCAGAGCGGAACCATTGTAGAGACCAAAGCCTACCGATGGCATGGCGATACCATAACCCAAGGCCAGTACATGGCTACGGCGCCCGACGAACATGAAATCATTTCGACCTATTCCGCCCAACCCGGCTACGGTTTTCCGATTGACAAAAGCTGGAAGCTGAAAAACGACATTTCGGCATATCCCCGCCTTGAAACTCCGAATACTCTTCATGCCGCAATCTACAATATGGGGCTCGATGAAATGGTAAACGCTGTCGAGCCCGACACTACCCTGCGAACAGGCAAGGAATGGGGCGGCGTATGGACGCGCGATGTCAGCTACTCCATATTGCTGTCTATGGCATATCTCCAGCCCGAGGCTTCGAAGATTTCTCTCATGAAGAAAGTGAATCCTCACGGCGTGATAATACAGGACACCGGCAGCGGAGGCGCATGGCCGGTAAGCTCAGACCGAATGATTTGGGCTCTTGCCGCATATGAGCTCTACAAAGTAACCGGCGACCGCAAGTGGCTCGAATACATCTATCCTATAATCAGGCAGTCTGTAGAAGACGACGCCCTCACTCTTGCCTCGGACAATGGTCTTGTGAAGGGCGAGACATCGTTTATCGACTGGCGCGAACAGAGCTACCCGCGATGGATGCAGACTGCCGACATATATCAGTCTGAGGCTCTCGGCACAACCATAGTACATGCTCAGGCTCTCCAGGTGCTTGCAGAAATAGCCGACGAACTTGACAAAGGCAAGGAAGCCGCCGGCTATGCCGCACGTGCCGCTGCCATACGCAAGGCTGTGAACGACCATCTGTGGCTCGATGACAAAGGATACTACGCCATGTACACATATGGCCGTACGGCTCCTATTCTGAATCCCCGCGCCGAAACTCTAGGCGAGTCGCTCGCCATATTATATGATGTAGCATCGCCCGAACGTGCCCGCGCAATTACCGAAAACAATCCGACAACACCCTTCGGCGCGGCAATATTCTTCCCCCAGATTGCCGACATTCCTCCTTACCACAACAACTCCCTCTGGCCTTGGGTAGGAGCCTACTGGGCAATGGCAAATGCCAAAGCTCAGAACGAGGCCGGAACCCTCGAGGCCATCGGATCCGTTTTCCGTCCGGCCGCCATGTTCGCTACCAACAAGGAGAATTTCGTGCTCGACAACGGCGATATCGCGACACAGCTCAACTCGTCGAACATGCTATGGTGCCTGGCCGGAAACATTGCCATAACACACAAAATTCTGTTCGGCATAAGATTCGAAAAAGACGGGCTCGCATTTGCACCCTTTGTGCCCAAGGTACTCGCAGGCGAGCGCACCCTTACCAACTTCAAATACCGTCGCGCCGTCCTCGATATTACAGTAAAGGGCTATGGCAGCCAAATCAAATCGTTCACGCTCAACGGCAAGGAACAAAAGCCATTCATTCCAGCCGACATCAAAGGCAACAACAAAATAGTCATCACAATGGCCGACAACGATATTGCCCCGCTCAATGTCAACCGCACCGGCAATGTGAAAGCACCTTTGACACCCACCGCATGGTTCGAAGGCAACACCTTATGTTGGAACCCTATCGAATACATCGGTAAATACATAGTGCTGCGCGACGGTACCCCCGTGGCCGAAACCCGCTCCACAACATTCGAAGCCAACACCCCGGGAGAATACCAGATAATCGGCGTTTCATCCAACGGCATACAGTCGTTTGCTTCAGAGCCCCGATCGAACCGCGAAAAAATTGTAGTGGGAATGCCGGGCGAAATAGCCGACGCGGTATCGTCTGAAATATCGTATGCCCCGGCTGCACGAATCAGCGGATATCATGGCGCCGGATTCCGCGAAATAGACCGAAGCAGCGCTCCCCTTACTATTCCGGTCGACATACCCGCCGACGGCACCTATGCAGTCTATCTGCGCTATGCCAACGGCAACGGCCCCGTCAATACAGAAAACAAATGTGCAGTCCGCACTCTCAGCGTAGATGGAAACCGTGCCGGTATTGTCGTGATGCCTCAACGCGGCGTCGGCAACTGGAATGACTGGGGCTACTCGAATACGCTACGTATTCCTCTCTCCGCAGGACGCCACACCGTGACTATCGACTTCCGCCCGGAGAACAACAACATGAATATCAACACCAACCATGCACTGATTGATGAAATAGTGCTCGAAAAGCTCTGAACCATCAACAAGTAATATTTGTTCTAATTTCATGAAAGACAAAGATATAGCCATGACACTGATTGACCTCGGCGAAGTCGATGGGGCGAGCGCCATCAACCGCCGGGCTCTCCGCCGGCTCACACGCGAGCCTATCAGCGTGGATATGAACGTAAAAGTTGTGCCCGATACCGACCGCTCGCTTCTCAGCATACTCGTGTCGTGCTCATATCGCGCCGTCATAGGCCTGATACGCGAACGATTGCTTGTGTGCACTGCCGTAGCAACTTTCGAGGTCGAAAACCTTGCCTCTCATATTGAGGAGAACGGTCAGGAAAAACTACTTCCGACACCGCTGATGATGAACATGCTCGGCATCGCCGTCGGCGCCTTGCGCGGCATTGTTGCCGTAAGAACAGCAGGCACCCCTCTGAGACGACGCCCTATGCCGATAATAGACCTCAACACCCTTATGCGACGGCTGTCAGGCCCAAGATAGACAGAATCTCTTGAAAAGAGCGAAAGCCTCAAACTCGGCTTTCGCTCTTTTTTTGTGATTTTCAAATCCTTAAACTCACATTTGCGCAATAACGGCAGATAAAGGTAAATTATGGCGCATGCAGATGACTATTTTCTACGATTTTTTTGTATATTTGCGGTATCGGCGCCTCGCGCCGGGCAACCAATACCTAAATTACATTAGAATTATGGCAAAAGTTTATGGAGCGGTTACCATCGACGGGCAAAGATGCAAAGGTTGCGACCTTTGTGTGGTCGCTTGTCCGACCGATGTTCTCCTTCTGCAGCCCAAAGAGGTCAACGACCGGGGCTACCACTATGCCTTCGCCGCAAATCCGGAAGCCTGCATTGGCTGTGCGGCATGTGCCACTGTTTGTCCTGATGCCTGCATCGAAGTCTATCGTGTAGTAGATCGCGGCGAGTAATTAACCCTTGAAAACCGAAAATCTATAATGGAAGAAGAAGTAAGACTGATGAAGGGTAACGAAGCCATTGCCCATGCCGCTATCCGCTACGGCGCCGACGGCTATTTCGGCTATCCCATCACCCCTCAGTCGGAAGTACTGGAAACACTGGCCGAACTACGCCCCTGGGAAACAACCGGAATGGTTGTCCTTCAGGCAGAGAGCGAAGTGGCCGCTATAAATATGGTTTACGGCGGAGCCGCTACCGGCAAAGCCGTAATGACATCGTCGTCATCGCCCGGCGTTAGTCTCAAGCAGGAGGGCATTTCATATCTTGCAGCCTCCGAGCTCCCGGCGCTCATCGTCAATGTGATGCGCGGCGGTCCAGGCCTGGGCACAATCCAGCCCTCGCAGGCCGACTATTTCCAGGCCACCAAAGGCGGCGGTCATGGAGACTATCACCTCATCATTCTTTCGCCGGCCACCGTGCAGGAAATGACCGACTTCGTCGCATTGGGCTTTGACCTCGCGTTCAAATACCGCACTCCGGCCATGATTCTTGCCGACGGTATTGTAGGCCAGATGATGGAAAAAGTTGTGCTTCCGCCACAGCGCCCGCGACGTACCGAAGAGGAACTACGCGCACAATGCCCCTGGGCAGCCTGCGGCAAAGGCGAGCGAAAGAACCGCAATGTCATCACATCGCTCGAAATGGACAGCACCAAGATGGAACAGAACAATCTGCGGTTCCAGGAAACATACCGCCTGATTGAAGAGAACGAGGTGCGCTGCCAGGAATACTATACAGAAGACGCCGAATATCTCATCGTGGCCTTCGGCACCGTGGCCCGAATATGCCTCAAAGCAATCGAAGAAGCACGCGAGAAAGGAATAAAGGTCGGACTACTCCGCCCCATCACACTGTGGCCATTCCCCAAAAAGGACATCGGCCGACTGTCAAAACAGGTCAAAGGTATCCTCACTGTCGAACTCAACGCCGGCCAGATGGTAGAAGACGTGCAACTCGCAGCTGAATGCCGCGTGCCGGTGTGCCACTTCGGCCGCATGGGCGGCATGATACCCAACCCAACCGAGATTCTCGAAGCACTTGTAACCAAGCTGAGCATAGCACAATGACACGCGAAGAAATAATCCGTCCCGAAAACAAGGTCTATGCCCGCCCCGAGCTATTGACCGATAATGTGACCCACTACTGCCCGGGATGCAGCCATGGCGTGGTTCACAAGATTATAGCCGAACTGCTGGCCGAAATGAATGTGGCCGACAAAACTATCGGCGTCGCACCTGTAGGCTGCGCCGTATTCGCCTACAATTATATTGATGTCGACTGGATAGAAGCCGCACACGGCCGTGCGCCCGCTGTCGCATCGGCTGCCAGCCGCCTCAATCCCGATACCCTCGTGTTCACATATCAGGGCGACGGCGACCTCTCCGCAATCGGCACTGCAGAAACGATACACGCATGTAACCGAGGCGAGAACATTGCCATTATCTTCATAAACAATGCCATCTATGGCATGACCGGCGGCCAGATGGCACCCACCACACTTCTCGGAATGAAGACGGCAACCACTCCCTACGGTCGAACAGCCGAGCTAAACGGCTATCCCCTTGCCATCACCAATCTGCTGGCTCAGCTCGACGGCACATGCTATGTCACCCGCCAGGCCGTGCACACCGCCGGCGCCGTCCGCAAAGCCAAAGCTGCCATCAAGAAAGCGTTCCAGAACGCAATCGCAAAGAAAGGCACTTCTGTTGTCGAAATCGTGTCTACCTGCAACTCCGGTTGGAAGATGACACCGGCACAGAGCAACGACTGGATGGCCGAGCACATGTTCGAAAAATACCCTCTGGGCGACCTTAAAAACGAATAACGCTATGAAAGAAGAAATATTGATAGCCGGATTCGGCGGCCAGGGCGTGCTCTCGATGGGCAAGATTCTTGCTTATGCCGGCCTGATGGACAATCTCGAAGTGACATGGATGCCATCATACGGACCTGAGCAGCGCGGCGGCACAGCCAATGTCACCGTCATATTGAGCGACACTGCAATCAGTTCACCGGTACTCGACACATTCGATACCGTCGTTGCGCTCAACCAGCAGAGTCTCGATAAATTCGAAAACAAGGTAAAACCCGGAGGCACTCTCATCTACGACCCGTCGGGAATCCACCATCTGCCGACACGCACCGACATCACTGTCGTTCCCGTCGACGCCATGCAGGCCTCTATCGAGCTCAAGAACTCCAAGACCTACAACATGATTCTACTCGGGGCGCTCCTCAAACTACGTCCTATCGTAGGCACCGATGCTGTGCTCCGCGGACTCAAGAAGACGCTTCCCGAACGCCACCATCACCTCCTGCCCCTCAACGAGCAGGCACTTCTCAAAGGCATGTCGCTCGTCTGAGCCGCATTTGAAGGATATAAATAAAGCCGATTCCGAAGTATGGTTCGGAGTCGGCTTAGTACACAATTAAGCAATTATTATATCTCAGGTTGCTGCGCGGGGCGCTGAGGAGTCGAGGCTTTACCGCCTCTGCCTTGACGCTTGTCTTTACGGTCGTTTCTGGCAAGTCGGCCATTGCCCTTTCCTGCTATTTTTCCCTTATTCGGGGTAAGATAGCTGTTTTCGAGGAATTTCACATACTGCTCTGGAGTAAGGATTTCCTTAATTTTGGCAAGCTGCGCAGCTCGGGCCGCACATGCACCGTCTCTTTTGGCTTTACGGGCTTCCTGACGCTGCTTGGCCTGAGCCTCACGGTTGGCCTTACGCTCAGCCTTCAGCGCATCGAGCTTTGTCTGCTGTTCTGCCGAGAGGTTGAGGCCGTCGAAAGGATTGGGCGCCTCGGGAGCACGGCGTGCGTTGCGGTCTTTGGCCCGATTTTCTTTCTTGTTGCTCTCGCTGTTTCCTGGCTGCTGCGCGAATGCGGTAGTACTTGCAATGGCGCAGAGGCCAAGAGCTGCAATAAAAATTTTCTTGTTCATAAGGTCAGTATGTTTTTTGATTGTAAGTAGATTGTTTCTGTCGCTTTTCGATATATCCGACACTGAAATCAAATCAAGGTTTAAATCCGAGCCGATTTTTAACTTTCATTTAGAAATTACGCCTCTGTTGCGCAATGGCAACAGAGGCGTAATTACAGTATAGCTGATTATTTGATTATCAGAGCTCTACAATTTTATATTTCTGCGAGCCGAGACCAAGCTGCTCGGAATAATCGAGAAGATGGGTAGCATGGCGCGATTCCATTCGCTCGATAAGGTCGGCTTTACCCGGGTCATCGGAGTTTACCACCATGTCTACACATGCGCGGTCAAGGGCTACAGGGTCGAGAGACGCGAGGATACCGAGATCGCCCATTTTCGGCGCTGCAGGGTTGCCGTCACAGTCGCAGTCGACCGATAGATTATTGGCCACATTTATAAACAGTATATTGTCGCCGGTATAGTCGAACACAGCCTTGCAGGCTTCTCCCATAGATTCAAGGAAATCGTCCTGAGGAGCAATGTTGTTCCAAATCGAATCTACATCGTTTGTCTTGCCGGCAGTATGTATATATGTCTTGCCCGACGAAGAGGCTATACCGATAGCCACATTCTTCAGAGCTCCGCCGAAACCTCCCATGGCGTGACCTTTGAAATGAGACAGAACGACAGTGAAATCGTAATCTGTAAAATTCTTGCCTACAATATCATGACTAAGGTGCTTTCCGCCTTCAAGAGGAAGAATCGTGTCGCCTTCGGCGTCCATGATGTCAACTTCAGCTATGGCAGTATAGCCGTGCTCTTCAGCGGCCTTGCGGTGAGCGTCGGTAGTATTGCGGTTGCCGGAATAAGCGGTGTTGCATTCAACGATAGTTGCTCCGAGTTCGTCTATAAGCGGCTTTATCAGAGCCGGGTCGAGCTGGTGCGACTTGTTCGACTCTCCTGTCGACATTTTTACGGCAACCTTGCCCTCTGCTTTACGACCGAGCGCTTTATAGATTTTTACAAGATTCTCGGGCGTGATATCCTTAATGTAATATACGGTCGACACTGCTGTGGTATCGACATCTGCGGCATCAGCAGCCTGCGCCGCCTCGGTCTTGGCGCCGCAACTGCTCAGAAGTAGCCCTGCGGCCATAATTGCAAAAATTTGCTTTTTCATAATATATTGTATATGGATTTATCATAAACTGATACGGACACCGCCCATGGCTGTGAATCCGGGCATCGGATAGCCGCGGTTAATGGTATATCGAGCGTCTGTGATATTTTCCAGACGAGTAAAAAGCTCGGCATAACGGCATACTTTGAACCTTGCTTTAAAATTGAGCAACGCATAGCTCTGGCGCTTCATGCCGTCGGTCACATACAAGCTGCCGACACCCTGAAGGTCGGCGCATAGATTCAGCCATTTCAGGGCCTGCCATTCTGCTCCGAGCCAATACTGGTTTTTCGGAGCGCCGGTGAGATTGCCAAGCGAGGTGTGCAGATAACTATATGTGGCCCGCAGGCTCAGATTGGGCAAGGGGCGGCTGCTCAGGCTGAGCTCAAGACCTTTGTTGATGAATGTGCCAGTATTCTCATTCTTCATGTCTACGGTCTGAATCATGTTCGAGCCCCGGCTGTAATAGGCCGTAAGCTCGGCCGACAATAGATGGCTGAAGCGCTTCTCTACAGACAACTCATAGTTCCACATGCGTTCGGGCCGGAGGTCGGGATTAGCCATGCGATAGAGATATAGCTCCCTGAACGACGGATTTCGATAGCCCATTGCGGCCGAGCCCTTGACAGTGATGTCGCCGGGAGTATTTACTGCCACTCCTGCCTGAGGCACCCATCGCGTACCGAACATATCGCTGTTGGCCATGCGCAGACCGCCGCTGACAGTAAGGACTTTGCCGAAAAACATCTGTGCGGCAGTGACATATGGAGAATATTCCAGCACATATTTCCGGCCGATAGTTCCCATCGCGCCGGGCGTGTGCGCTGTGCCCCCGCTCATAGGAATCTTTCCTGAGTAGCGGCTGAAGTCGAAGCCCGCTGTGATGGCTGTGCCCTCCCTTGGGGTAAAATTCTGATAAGCCATCACACCGAGCCTGTCGTCCACGCTGTGAAAATGACGCGGATCGTCGACATAATGATTGCCATAGCTGTAGTATATTCTCACCGTTCCGCCTGTATTGCCATAAGTATTGGTGACAGCCGCAGAAGCCTCTCCGCGAAGAACGTCCTGAGTGTAGACTGCCGTAGAAGACGGGTCGGAGAGTGTAGGATATATCGGGTCGTCGGCATTGAACTTCATGACCGTATAATCAGCCTGAGCCTTCCATGCGTCCGAAAACTCATACGCAAGTTTGCCGTAAGCACCTCCCTGTCTGAAATCGAAACCATCGACATTACCGTCGGTGCGGTCATAGGAAAGCGATACCAGCGACGACAGACGCCCGTAGCGCGCAGTGCCCGTAAGGCTCGTCTGCCAGGTATTGTAAGAACCGTATTGCGTGGTAAGGTCGGCATGAATACCGTCGGCCTTTGCGCCGCGGGTTATCACATTGATGGTTCCGGCCATTGCGTTGGAGCCATATAATACCGAAGCCGGCCCACGAAGCACTTCTACCCGCTCAACATACTCCTTGGTGTAGAAATCGCCTATATGATGCGAGTAAATGCCTGCGAACTGCGGCTGGCCGTCCATCATCATTAGCACGGCGCTTGCACGGTCTCCGCCGACTCCCCTCATCTTGATATGTCCGGCACCGTTGCCGGCCACACCATAGCCGAAAACGCCTCTCTCGGTCACAAAAAGGCTCGGCACACGCCCCTTGAGGGCTGTAAGCAGCTGAGGACTGCCCGATGACTCAAGCTCGGCTCGGTCTATGACAGAGACTGTGTAGGGCAGCAGACGCGCCTCGACAGCCTTATTTGAACCAGTAACTACAATTTCTTCGAGGACCTCGGCGCTATCAGCCTCAGATACAGTCTGAGCAGAGGCCAAAGAGCAGGCGCCGACGGTCAGCATAAGTAAGAACGCTTTTTCCATATTCGTCTGCAAAGATACGACAATGTTCCGTAATATATTAACCTATATTACGGTTATACTTACCTATATTACAGATATCTCTACTATTACAGATATCTCTACCGTTTTCGCCTTACGGCCGGCTCTGCCGTCAGAAAAGGACACCTATTTTTACCGAAGCCGAACTGAGGTTATGGAAATGATGGACCATTTCCTCTCCGACAACGGTCCGACGCTCTCTGAAAGTGTATCCTATGATAAGATGCGATGAAAATTTAGCGCCTCTGGCAAGATTGATACCCAAGCCGGTAGCACCGTAGATGCCGGTCTGCTGGTGATTGTGCTCAAGATAGTTGAGAGAAGCTCCGAGTTTCAAATCCCAGAACAACAAGGAGGGCGTATTCCGGAAATTGGTGCGGAAGTTCACATAAAGGGGATACGAACGGCATGAATTGCTTACCATGATATCGGCTTCTGCACCAATACCAAGAAAATTAATCCACCCACGGCTCATGCCGAACACAGCGTTGAAGTCTATAGTGCTCATATCGCTGCCTGTCAAATCAATCGAAGCACCCGCGTCAGCGCCCCATACAAAGCGCGTGGCTGGTTTCTCGGCAGAAGCGCAGACAGCCGCCAGAAGGGTCATAAATGCAAAGACAAGCCGCTTCATGATTTCCGGAATGTCATGGACGACCAGTTGTCGGTTTCGTCTGCTGCAACAAACTCAAAGCCTGCGCTCCGGGCTGCCTCAGCAACGATATCGCGGTCTGCGACGTAGAATCCGCTTACCACAAGGACGCCGCCTTTGCGAGTAACGGCCGCATACCGGCCTATATCGGCTGTGATTACATTGCGGTTGATATTGGCAAGGAAGAAATCTGCCTCATAACCGACCGAGGCAAGCGCCGACGCGTCGCCGCCTATTATCTTCACAGCATTGGTGTCGGCAAGGTTCAACGCCACGTTATCGCGCGCATTAGCTTCGGCAAAGGCATCGATTTCTATTCCGGTGACAGGGTTTGCACCGAGCATAGCAGCCAAAATAGCAAGTATACCCGAGCCTGTGCCCATGTCTATCACCGATTTGCCCTCGACACCGGCAGCAAGAAGGGCTCTCATCATGAGCGACGTTGTGGCATGATGGCCGGTTCCAAAGGCCATCTTTGGGTCTATCGTTATATCGTATTTTGCCGTCGGGATATCCGTGTGGAAACTGCTGTGTACCGCCACGACACCCTCTACGAGAATGGGCCGGAAATAATTTTTCTCCCATTCGGCGTTCCAGTCGCGCCCTTCCACAAATTCGGCCTCGAAAGTGGCTTCGGCAAACGGCTTGAGTCCATCGAGAGCTTCGGCAACGGCCTCAGGCGTATAAAGAGGCGCCGGCACATAAGCCGTAATACCCTCTCCGGGGCGGTCTTCGTAAGGCACAAATGTCTCGAAACCAATGGCGGCAAGGAGGTCTACGGCCAAATCGCAGAAATCGGAGGAAGCCGGCGATATGCCGATTTCGACCTTATAATAATCGTTCATCGTAGGCTTGTTCATTGCATAGACGTATTTGTTTGGCAAAGGTAAGCTATTTTCGGAAATTTTCACTAATTTTGCACACGTCAAAAAACGTACCAGTCCTTACACACGCATGACCAGCGAAAAGCATAAACAGGATTTTGCGCTGCAGAAACTCACAGAGTATCTCGCACGCACCTGTCGTCGCAACACTCCCGAACGGCTCGAAATACTCGAAGCGGCTCGCACGCTCACCTCAGGCTTCTCGGTAGAAGAGCTTGCCTCCGCAGTTGAAGCACGTGGCGTCCGGGTGTCGCTCGCAACGGTCTACAATGCCGTCGAGCTGTTTGTGGCCGCAGGAATCCTTGCCCGCTATTTCGGCAGCCGGGGCGCCCGCTTCGAAATGCTGCCGGCCAACCGCCATCACCTCGTATGCCTCAATTGCGGCAAAATCAAATCTGTAAAGGACCAGTCGTTTTCAGAAGTGCTCCGCGCGCGCCATTACTCGGCGTTCACCGCTTCCTATTTTGAGATGACAGTATATGGCGTATGCTCGGCCTGCGCCAGAAAAGCCAAGAAAACCAACATCAACACCCGCATAAAAAAATGAAAGCCGATCTTCTTTTAGGCCTCCAGTGGGGCGACGAAGGCAAAGGCAAAATCGTCGATGTCCTCGCCCCCTCTTACAATATTGTAGCACGCTTCCAGGGCGGTCCCAACGCAGGCCACACCCTCGAATTCGACGGCCACAAGCACGTACTCCGCTCTATTCCCTCTGGCGTATTCGCAAAGGGAGCCATCACCAATGTGATTGGCAACGGCGTTGTGCTCGACCCTGTGCTCTTCCGTGGCGAAGCCGAACAGCTCGAAGCCGACGGAGTAGACCTTCACTCGATTCTCAAAATATCGAAAAAAGCTCATCTTATCATGCCGACACACCGCCTGCTCGACGCCGCCGGCGAACGCGCCATGGGCAGCGGCAAGATAGGAACCACCGGCAAAGGCATCGGCCCGACATATACCGATAAAATATCGCGCCACGGTCTCCGCGTCGGCGACACCCTCCGCGACGACTTCAAGGCTCGCTACGAAGCCGCCCGCGACGCTCATCTGCGCCGCCTCGAAGGCATGAGAGCCGAAATCGACAACGAAAAACTGGCCGAGACAGAAAAGGAATGGTTCGACGCCATCGACTATATCCGCACATTCGGCCTCACCGACACCGAGCACTATATCAACAAGGCTCTCAACGATGAAAAGAGCGTGCTCTGCGAGGGCGCTCAGGGCACCATGCTCGACGTAGACTTCGGTTCATACCCCTTTGTGACATCAAGCAACACCGTTGCCGCCGGCGCCTGCACAGGCCTGGGTATTGCCCCCGGTCGCATCGGCAAGGTCTACGGCATCTTCAAGGCATACTGCACTCGCGTAGGTAGCGGGCCTTTCCCCACCGAGCTGTTCGATGAAACAGGCGCCACCATACGCAACATCGGCCATGAATACGGCGCCGTCACCGGCCGCGAACGCCGATGCGGCTGGCTCGACCTTGTCGCTCTCCGCTACGCCGTGATGATAAACGGAGCAACACATCTGATAATGATGAAGAGCGATGTCCTCGACGGCTTCGACACCATCAAGGTAGCGACCGCATACCGCATGCCCGACGGCACTGTTACCTCCGACTTCCCCTACTCCGTCGGCGACAACGCCGAAGGCGCAGGCATAGCAGAGCCCATCTACGACGAGCTCCCGGGCTGGAAAACCGACCTCTCCAAGGCTCGTTCTGAAGCAGAGCTCCCCGAGGCATTCCGAAACTACGTTGCCTACATCGAAAAACAGGTAGGCGTACCCGTTGCCGTAATCTCAGTAGGCCCCGACCGCGAAGAAACCATCATCAGAAATCTCTGATATTTATCCTAAACAAAACTTGACGGCGGGCTTCCTCAAAGAGCCCGCCGTTTATCTACCATGAAAAAAAATAGCATTTATATTAGCAATCATAATCGGCCTATCCGCCAGCGCAAGAGACTTCCGTTTCGGAGCCGATGTCGGTTTGGACCTATCGAAAGCCTCGAACACTAAAGGCAGAACATATCCGGCATATCACGTCGCTTTTGTCGGAGAATACGACTTCAAATCGGCAACCGATGGACTTTTTTTAGCTGCAAAAATAGGCCTGAACGCAAAAAGTTGGTCACACGACTTCAAAATTGCAATACAGTCGGCTAAAAGGATTTCACACCCGCACTACATTCAGATGCCGGTGACTATCGGGTATCGCCTGCCGCTAAACGACATTGCTTCTTTGCGCATTGAAGCCGGTCCATATTTTTCGGCAGGCCTGTTCGGCAACTCGAAAGTGAACATCTACAACGGCACCGCAAAACCCTTCAATTACAGCGAAGAAAACTGTTTTGGAAAAGATGGCCTCTACAGTCGCTTTGACACCGGCATTAGCGCAGGCATTGGCTTCACACTGTTTGGGCACTGGGAAATAGGCTTAAATACGAACATACAGCTCAACAAATTCGACTCCACCGAAAACAGATCGAACCGCACCTTCGGCCTCAGCACAGGCGTCCTATTCTGACCGCACGGACACGACACAGACAGAGCGTTTGCGGAAGCGGGGGATTTTTTGTAAATTTGCACCAAATTTCCGGAAATGAAAAATATTCGCAACTTCTGCATAATCGCACATATAGACCACGGCAAATCAACTCTTGCCGACCGTCTGCTTGAATACACCAACACTGTAGCGGCCAAAGATATGGAGGCCCAGGTGCTCGACGACATGGATCTCGAGCGCGAAAGAGGCATCACAATCAAGAGCCATGCCATTCAGATGGACTATGAACTCGACGGCCAAAAGTATGTGTTCAACCTTATCGACACCCCCGGGCACGTCGATTTCTCCTACGAAGTATCGCGCTCCATAGCGGCGTGCGAAGGCGCGCTCCTGATTGTAGACGGTTCACAGGGCATTCAGGCCCAGACCATTTCGAACCTCTACATGGCTATCGACAATGACCTCGAGATAATTCCGGTTATAAACAAGGTAGACCTTGATTCGGCCAAGCCCGAAGAAGTGGAAGACCAGATTGTAGACCTCCTCGGCTGCAAACGCGAAGAAATTATCCGTGCCAGCGGCAAGACAGGTCTGGGTGTGCCTGAGATTCTTCAGGCCATCGTAGAGCGTATTCCTGCTCCCGAAGGCGACCCTTCGGCTCCGCTTCAGGCCCTTATCTTCGACTCGGTATTCAACCCCTTCCGCGGTATAATTGCCTATTTCAAAATCGAAAACGGCACTATCCGCAAGAACGACTTCGTTAAATTCGTGGCCACCGGCAAGGAATATCACGCCGACGAAATCGGCATTCTCCGCCTCGACATGGAGCCCCGCGCCGAGCTCTCAGCCGGCAATGTAGGCTACATTATTTCGGGCATCAAGAGCAGCAAGGAGGTTAAAGTCGGCGATACGATTACCCACGTACAGCGCCCTTGCTCTGAAACCATCGACGGCTTCGAGGAAGTGAAGCCAATGGTATTCGCAGGCGCATATCCCATCGAGACCGAAGACTTCGAAAATCTGCGCACATCGCTCGAAAAACTACAGCTCAACGACGCCTCGCTCACCTTCACACCCGAATCGTCGGCAGCTCTTGGCTTCGGATTCCGCTGCGGCTTCCTCGGCCTGCTCCATATGGAGATTGTGCAGGAGCGCCTGGGGCGCGAATTCGGCATGGACGTCATCACTACCGTGCCCAACGTAAGCTACAAAGTCTTCGACAAGCGAGGCGACATGACAGAGGTCCACAACCCCTCCGGCCTGCCCGACGCCACACTCATAGACCACATCGAAGAGCCCTATATCCGTGCATCGGTCATCACAACGGCAGATTTCATCGGCCCGATTATGACTCTGTGCCTTGGAAAACGAGGCGAACTCGTAAAGCAGGAGTATATTTCCGGCAACCGAATGGAGCTCACCTTCGACATGCCTCTGGGCGAAATCGTAATCGACTTCTACGACAAACTCAAGAGCATATCCAAGGGCTATGCCTCTTTCGACTATCATATCCACGACTACCGCGAGAGCAAACTCGTGAGACTCGACATTCTCCTCAACGGCGAGAGTGTCGATGCCCTCTCGACTCTCACCCACGTAGACAACGCCGTGACCTTCGGCCGCCGCATGTGCGAAAAGCTAAAAGAACTCATACCCAGACAGCAGTTCGACATCGCCGTACAGGCCGCAATCGGAGCCAAAATCATTGCCCGCGAGACAATCAAGGCTGTGCGCAAGGACGTGACCGCCAAGTGCTACGGCGGCGACATTTCCCGTAAACGCAAACTGCTCGAAAAACAGAAACAGGGTAAAAAGCGCATGAAGCAGATTGGCCGCGTGGAAGTGCCTCAGAAAGCATTCCTCGCTGTCCTCAAACTCGACTGATGAATATCCCCGTAAAACTTCGCGGACATCTGGCTCTTCTGGGCGCAAATGTCTGCTGGGGGCTTATGGCCCCGGTCGCCAAACTCGTCATGGCAGCCGGCATCATCACTCCCCTCGTGCTTACCGACTGCCGCATATTCGGCGCGGCCATACTCTTCTGGCTGCTGTCGCTCTGCGGCAAGCGCGAGCATGTGCCGCCCTCCGATCTCCTGCGCCTCGCCGGAGCAGGAATGCTTGGCATTCTATTCAATCAGGGCTGTTATATCTTCGGCGTAGGCTACACCTCGCCCGGCGAAGCCTCCATCATCACAACCACCATGCCGATGTGGGTCATGCTCCTGGCAAGGATTATCCTCAAAGCGCCCATTACAACGGGAAAAGCGATCGGTATTATCCTCGGAGCCATAGGCGCATTCACTCTTGTGTACTCGTCGCTCGGCTCGTCGCTGCGAGGCAATAATCCCCTCCTCGGCGACATGCTTGTGCTCTCGGCGCAACTATCGTACGCGCTATACCTCACTCTATACAAGAACTTCCTGAAAAAGTACTCGCTGGTGACGCTGATGAAATGGATGTTCACCTTCGCAGCCATAGCCATACTGCCGTTCTCTGCAAAGAGCATCGCCACCACCGACTGGAGCGCGCTCACCCCGGCAGTCGCCGCCGGAGTAGGCTACGTAGTCTTCATGGGCACATTCGTGGCATATATCTGCATGATGACAGGCCAGAAGGCCCTCATGCCGACAGTCGTAGGCATGTACAACTACTTCCAGCCCATCGTTGCCACCTGCGTCGGCCTCGCCCTTGGCCTCGACACATTCACACCCCTCAAAGCCCTCGCCGTAGCGCTTATTTTTGCCGGCATATACCTCGTGACGACAAATTCACACAAAAAATAGGCCGGCACTGCTTTTTGCAACGCGATAGAAACACAACTATCAAAAAAAAAGCAATGCCGGCCAGCTACCCGTGTACCTATTTAAAATTATTGCTGTCCGATAAAACTTTTTGAGGCAAAACAAAATTAGGACTGGCACCTATTGCAGGAGTCAGTCCTTTTAGTTTAGTTTGTATTCGCCAAAACATTTTCTAAACTATGCCCAAAAGTAGTCATTTTAGCGGACAGCC
>CAJTOB010000002.1 GCA_910578035.1 uncultured Muribaculaceae bacterium | reverse complement strand
CTCAATGTCTGCAAAGAGGTCATAAGGAAGGATTATCCGGATCTTTCGGTAGCGCAGTTCAAACGGCTTCGACTTGCGGAAAATCTCCGCATCTAAAAATAATTCAGAAAATAAACCATCGGTTGGCTCAGTTAGCGGCTTAGCCAAGACTGAACGACCTCAAATTTTACCGAATCATTGAATAATTAAATTGCATTAATTGCGATCGCGTTACTATGTGACACAGTAATACGCAGTGTAACAGCCGATTGTATTACTTATACTTTTCTTTGAAAATGTCAGACTAAAAACTTCCAGTGGTCAAGTTGTCAACAACCAGATTCAAAACCAGAGTTCGAAATAATAGTTACTGCGGTAAGCCCTTTACCTCTACGAGGCTGACCGTGTCAAACGTGGTAACCTCAGCCCAAAAAATCGCCGAGACTCTACCTCAGCAGAGCTATTCAATACGAACTCATGCATAATAGCATCGTCTATAATACTAATTTAGCCGATTACTATTTTTCCAAATTATTACTACGATAATGCCGCTTAGGAACAGTAACAATAATGTCCATTTTAAATAGGACCATTTTGTGCCTATCCTATAGCTAACATTTTCAAGAGCCTTTTCTATTGCTTTATCCCTTAATTCATCACCATTATTGAAAGCTACTTCATCAAATGTCAAAGGTATATAAATGTCAGGCATTACACCGCGTCCATATGGTATATCACCAACGGTGTCTGTATCAAATATTTCTCGTACCAAAGGAATATGCCATATTACTCCGGTGTTAGGCAACCGTAGTTTGCAATATTTTAGCGCTGTCATATGGTGGTATGCCGTACGTGGCTCACGACCAATTATTAATGCTCGTCCAGATCTATGTAAAGCAGAGGCAAAATAACTCGCTGCGGATCCGGACCTCTCATTCAGAATAATAAAAAATGAGTTAATATGACATTTTAACGTATCAGATGTTGATACTGAAACATCACGTTTGCAAACGAATTTATCACTATTTTGATCTTTTATAAATTCCTTACCGACAACAGGGGTATCCATTGTATAATTTAAAGCGTATTTAAACGCCTTGAAGCCTCCTCGTTTATTTATGATACTCTGTTGATCGTTCCATGGAGATACATCTCCGCAGACTTTTTTTATTAATTTGTCTGCGATCTTTGACGAGCCACCAGGATTATTCCGCAAATCGAATATCATGGTTGAAAAACGATTATCGCTCATTAAACCTAATAATGAATCCAGGTCCGTATTGTAAAGATCAAAAGTTGACAATCCTATGTAAGCTACGGAATCATGCAGTATTTCAACTTTATATCTTTGATTATTGTATCTGTTGATATTGAAATATTGCGATCTATCTGGTAGAAAATCTTTTAAATCAGGCATGCCTTTATGGCTTTCAACCTGTATTTTTTCTCCGGTAGCAAGTGTTAGTTCAAAATTCTTTTCTGTTTCTTTTAAAGGATGGTATCTACAATACAACTGAGTAAGAATCCCGAATAGTAAATTCTTTGGATAATCCTGCACATTCATATCATATCCTCCAATGAACTTTTCCGCAAACCGTACTATCGAATCAGAGGAGATTCCATCTACTGCTTTAATTTCCGATTTCAGATACTCAGAGTATTTATTGGTTGCTAATGTTACAATTAACTTGTTACCCTCCAATCCAAATTCAATATCATGATAATACATATCCTGCTTATTGCCATAATTTTCATAAAATATATGCGAATCATGCAATAACGCATTTAATCTATCCATGACTATTTCTATATCTGTAGATGATAAGGTGTCTGGAAGGTTTGTTAGTATTTCTGTCACTGTGCTCTCAATAACTTCAGGAGTTACATGTTCATTCCAGAATGGGAAACATTCCTTATATGATTCAATGAGAACCCTTATATCCTCTTCCATTTGGCCGGAAGTGAGAGTACACGTCGCCGGATTCATGGTATATTCTTTTCCTTTTTTACCTTTTGGCAACGAATTATTGAGATAATCTTTTGCGGAGACTTGAACTCCATTATGCTCAGCATAAATACTTATCAAAGAATCAGAAGTAACTCCCAGAAACTCACCTTTTACAATTCTTTCGCCTGTACACAGTTGTGATTTAGGTCGCAAACCACAGATGTTTACTTTATAGCCCTTATTGTCCACCAACGACACGGATAAACGCAATTCATCAGGCATAATTTTGCTTCCGGTATATTCTGAAAAAGCCCTTGCTATACTATCGATATTGTCCGCTCTATCAAATGTTTCTGTCACAATCATTCCATTGATAGGATAATCATACGATAATCCATCGATTATCCCACTTGTCGGGGCAATGACTTCTGTGGGATTCTTCACTTTTATTTTTAGCAATAATTTATCTTCCGAGAAAACATTTGCATTGAACGGCATTGTATCGATTGGCCATGTTACCAACCCGTTATCAATTAAATAGCGGTGTCCATTTCGTATTACGGTCGTTAAGCCGTTTAGCAGAACCCGCCCTTGATAGACATCACTCTCATCCGATAAATCTATTATCAATGTGTCATTTTGTAATGAAACAGAACCCGGCATAATATTTAACTCCACGGAATGACCATTGTGCCTTGAATCAGAAGCAAAAGACATACCACGATCTGCTTTCTTGCCCCGCATAACAAGAGTGGGGATCTGGTCCAGACAACGCTCACTACCGAATACAGAAGCAATGCGTGTTGCCTCTTTTTTACAGCCAATACAATTAAAAACATAAAGGCATGCCGGTAGTATCAGAAATACCAAAATTATGAATACTATGATTTTATGGCTTGCTTTCATTGTCTTTAAGTTTAAGTAAATAATCATTAGCGATTTCGACCGGGTCAATTCCCAGTGCTGATATTTGATTTAAAAATCGAGGGAGAGTAGAATTGTAAAACTCTTGTCTTCGCCTCTGAAGGATACTCTCTAATGCGCAATCAGAAACATAGTAGCCCATTCCTCGCACACTGTAAGCTGTACCGTCATGAACTATTGCTTCATAAGTGCGCACTATGGTATTCTGATTTATTCTAAATTCGGCACTGAGTTCGCGTAATGAGGGGAGCTGATCTCCTGTTTTCCACACTCCCTTTATTATTCGATTCTCAATCCATTCCTTAACCTGAATATAGATAGGTTTTCCGTCAGTTATTGCATTCAAGATAATTTGGATTCTTTAAATCTACAATAAGATAATACTAAAATGGAGATTGGCATCCCTATCAGCCACAAGTAACTTATCAAATATCCGATTGTCGTTCTTGCGCCTAAGCAGCTATACATTGAAGACCACCGAATACTTTCAGTGTTATAAACTACTCTCATATTAACGAAAGGATAGTATTCACTTGAATTGGAACCTGGTAATATTATCAAGGAAAATATGACTATTATCAGTAACGACACTGATATAAGCCGCGGGTATAAAGCGACCATAAATGCAAATGAACTTATCCATAACATATAAAACGGGAATAGCGGTAAGTAATTTAGCGGTTCGCCTGAAGCCATAAGAAACCTCACTAAACTTTCAACTTCGGTATCGGCGAATACATTATACATCCACACAGAATCAATAATCCACAATAACACCATAGATATCAAAGGCAAAAATATGAAACAACGTATGAATGCAGACATATACTTTGCAAATGGAGCAGTTGGATACAACATCTCGGAATACGATGTGCACGAATCACAGTAATGCTGAAAAGCTGTAAAATATGTAATTGCTCCACAAAAAACAATCCATATGATCAATACTGTGTATCTCGAATATTTAATTTTTAAATATTCAGCCAAATCTAAGTTACTAACAAAGACATAGACACTTATAGCTACCGCAACAAAAACAGCAAAGGCACAAATATCGCGATAACCATGTTCTGTATAATAACGCTGAAGATTGTAATATATGTCTTTAATCATGGTTCGTATTTTTATTAAGATACTCTCTTACAGTATTGCTTTCTCTTACTGCATAATACAGCAGCTCGATATCAACATCTGTATATTCGCCATCCACGTTTGCCGAAACGGCGTTTAATCCGTCGGAATATAACAGCGATTCATTTTCTCCGTTATTAAATTGCAAAAGACTTGCTATTTTATCGATTGATAAATCAAGAGCTATTTTCCCATCGCATACAATAATTACCCCTGAAAGAAGATTACGCAAATCAGGCAATAGATGTGTTGAAATAATTACTATAGAGTCACTGAAATCAGTTGTTACCATCAACTTTGAGAAACTCTTTTTGGCTTCCATATCCAAACCGTTTGTTGGCTCATCCATAAGCAGTAAATTAGGATGGCAAGCGAGAGAGTAAGCTATAAAAAGTTTTTTCTTATTGCCAAGCGAGAGTCGATCAATACGTTCATTTGAATGGAAATTCAGGCTGCAAAGATTATCATAAAAATCTTGTACAGAAAATTGTGGGCGATTTTTGCCATACAACTTAATGAACTTTTCGACAGAGCAACCGGGCAATCTAAAATCTTCCGGCATATATACCATGGACTCCAGGAATTCTTTATGCTTTTGGAATGGAATACAATCCGAGGCGTATATATTGCCATGAACTGGTTCAATACCTCCGGCAATAGTCTTCATCAACGTGGTTTTACCACAGCCATTTGACCCAAGAAGACCATAAACTCCTCCTGGGCTCAAAACTGTATTGATATCCGATATGACAGCACGATGTCCATATCCGACCGATAAATTACTAAGTTTAAGCATATTCTTTCACTAACTCTACTGCACTATATATGTAGTGCAGTGCAAAATTAGATTATTTCGACGAACATCAAGCCGCTTCATGTGTTAAATATTGTCAATGCTTCTGCAGTCAATGCTTTCCGGAAAGTTTTTTTGAAGATTTTTGGGTGAAAGGTTGGGAGTAATGGCGGAATTTCGTAATTTTGCACGATTTTAGGCTTGGTATGCACTAACTATAAGTTTTCAATGGCACACAACAAGACTTCACGACGTATTTCGACCCTTGGCTCACGCTTCACTTCTATGATTAGTGTGTGTCTTGTGCTGTTGCTTTTGGGTATCGGCGCTATGACCGGATTGATTGGAAACGGCATTGCAGGCGAAGTCCGGCGGAATGTAGGCTTTGTTGTAAAACTTGAGCGAGAGTGCAGCGAAAACAATATCCAAGTTATTGCTTCTGCTCTTGAATCGCATCCCGCCGTGGCGAACGCCGAATTTCTCAGCGCCGACTCTATTCTGGCTGAAGAAAGGAAATATCTTGGCGAAAGCCTCTCAGCCGATATAGACGAGAACCCGTTCTTTCCTGAATTCAATGTAAGTTTAGAGGCCGGTGCTACGGGTCCGGACAGCGTTGCGGCTATCACAGCATATTTTGAATCGCTCGAAGGTGTGGGTGAAATTGTCAGCGAAAATGCAGTCATCGAAGGAGTCGACAAGGCACTCCGCCGCACAGGCACATTCGCCCTTATAGGAGCCGCCGCTTTACTAATGGTTGCAATAGCACTGATAAACAACACCGTAAGTCTGTCGATATACAGCCGACGCAATACTATCCATACAATGAAACTTGTTGGCGCAACTCGCGGCTTTATCCGTGCTCCTTTCGTGCGCTCAGCCGCTCTCAACGGCCTTGCAGCAGGAGTCATCGCATCGGTAATGCTGGCCTTCCTTAGGATTTACGCCTCCACTTTCGACCCCATAGTATCTGTTTCGCTGCCATGGATAGAAATGGCAATTCTTTTTCTCGCATTACTTGTCATCGGCACGGCTTTATGCGCCCTCACAGCGGCATTCGCCATCAACAGACATCTAAATTCCTCATACGAAGATCTTTTCTTAAAATAAGATGAACAATATTTCCAAACCAGAAACCACTAAAGGCATCGAAAGCCGCGCTCACATGCCCCTGCAGAAAGCCAACTTCATGGCAATGGCGGTTGCCGGCGTCCTAATCGTACTCGGTTTCGTACTCATGCTTGGCGGAAGCTCCACCACCGACAGTTTTAACCCCGATATTTTCAGCACCCGCCGTATTGTGGTTGGTCCATGTATCGCCTTTATAGGCTTCGTAGCCATGGCCGCAGCCATAATCATAGATCCCAAACACCTCTCCCGCAAGAAATAAGCTCTTAGCAGAATGGATATTTTAGACGCATTAATACTCGGCATTGTGCAAGGCCTTGCTGAGTATCTCCCTATCAGTTCGTCGGGCCATCTTGAAATCTTCCGCGAGATTCTCGGTCTCGACCTTAACGGCGCTGAAAGCCTGCAGTTCGATGTGATGCTCCACGTGGCAACTGTGCTAAGCACCATAGTTATCCTATGGCGTGAATTCTGGCCTCTGTGTCGCTCATTCTTTACCTTCCGCCGCGATGCAGAATTCTGGTATGTATGCAAAATTCTTGTATCATGCATTCCTATCGGTATTGTGGGTGTATTCTTCAAAGACACTATCGAGTCTTTCTTCGGTCAGGAACTCACTCTTGTCGGAGTTTGTCTCTGTGTGACAGCTATTTTGCTTTCGTTCTCATACTTCACACGCACACTGCCTCAGACTCGTGGCCTTATTGCCCCGGGTTCGCAGCCTCGCGACATAACATTTGTCGATGCCTTCGTCATCGGTTGCGCACAGGCTGTAGCCGTCCTTCCAGGTCTATCGCGTTCCGGCACCACCATAGCTACCGGTATCCTCATCGGAGACAAGCGCGAACAGGTGGCAAAATTCTCATTCCTCATGGTCATTATCCCTATTTTGGGAGAAGCGCTGCTTGATGTCAAAAAAATGTTTGGCGTCGAGGCTATCGATCAGGCTGCCGGCGCCGGCACACCCGAAATCGGTATCGGGGCCATTATTACGGGCTTTCTCGCATCGTTTATCGTAGGCTGTCTGGCCTGCAAATGGATGCTCAACATTGTGAATAAAGGCAAGCTTGTGTGGTTCGCGGTGTATTGTATCATCGTTGGTATAATCTGCATACTCAAGGGCACCAATGTTTTCTAAGCCAATGGATTTCATAGGCGGCGAAGTGCTATGCATCGACAAGCCGCTGGGTTGGACATCGTTCGATGCTGTGAAGCGTCTTCGCGGTGCTCTCTCGCGACGCCTCGGGCTAAAAAAAATCAAAGTAGGACATGCGGGTACTCTCGACCCCCTTGCCACCGGTGTAATGATAATTTGCACTGGCCGAGCCACAAAACGCATCGACGAGTTGCAGGCCGGAGTCAAGGAGTATATCGCCACTATCGCTTTGGGAGCTACGACGCCTTCGTTCGACCTTGAGACAGAAATAGACGCGACATACCCGACAGCTCACATCACAGAAGAATTAGTACGCGAAGTACTCGGCCGTTTCATTGGCTCTATAGAGCAGATTCCGCCGGCCTACAGCGCCTGCAAAATCGACGGCCACCGCGCCTATGACCTCGCAAGAAAAGGCCGTGAGGTGCAGTTGAAAGCCAAGACTCTGGTAATCGATGAAATCGAACTGCTGTCGTTCTCTCCCGAAGAGATTACAATCCGCACCCTCTGCAGCAAAGGCACATATATACGCGCACTTGCCCGAGATATCGGACAGGCTCTCGACAGCGGCGCACATCTTACCGCACTCCGACGCACCCGAGTAGGCGATATCACAATAGACGACTGCCTAAGTGTAGACGATGCCGCCACACTTATCCGCGAGGCCGAAATCGTGCCGGCGCCCGAACAATAAATATAACATTCCGACCAATATAAAACACGAAAATGAAACTTTCGCAGTTTAAATTCAATCTCCCCGACAAGCAGATCGCCGAACATCCAGTTGCCGAACGCGACGAATGCCGTCTCATGGTGGTAAACCGCAAGACCGGCGAAATCTCGCACCACATATTCAAAGACATAATCGATTATTTCGATGACGGCGATGTGATGGTATTCAACGACACTCAGGTCTTTCCTGCACTGCTATACGGCAATAAAGAGAAAACTGGCGCACGGATAGAAGTATTTCTCCTGCGCGAACTCAATGCCGAAAACAAACTTTGGGATGTACTCGTCGAACCGGCCCGCAAGATTAGAATCGGAAACAAACTCTACTTCGGCGACGACGAATCTATGGTTGCCGAAGTCATCGACAATACAACCTCGCGAGGCCGCACACTCCGCTTCCTCTACGACGGCCCACACGATGAATTCAAAAAGGCCCTCTTTGCCCTCGGCACAACACCTCTGCCTCCATATATCAAACGCGAATCCGAGCCTTCCGACGCCGTAGACTACCAATGTATCTTCGCTGAAAAGGAAGGCGCTGTAGTAGCCCCTGCTGCAGGTCTCCACTTCTCGCGTAGCCTTCTGACACGCCTCCAGATTAAAGGCATCAGAAAAGCATTCGTAACAATTCACAGCGGTCTCGGAGCCTTCCGCGAAATCGACGTGGAAGACCTCACCAAACACCGCATGGACTCAGAAGAAATGTATGCCACGCAGGAACTCGTAGATACCGTCAATAAAACCAAAGATGACGGACACCGCGTATGCGCAGTCGGCACGTCTGTGCTCCGCGCAATCGCCACCGCCGACAGCATGGGCGGACACATGAAGACCTACGAAGGCTGGACGAACAAATTCATCTTCCCTCCCTACGATTTCTCTGTAGCCGACGCTCTCGTCACAAATTTCCACATGCCCTACTCTACCATGCTTATGATGGTAGCTGCATTCGGCGGCTATGACCTCGTGATGAAAGCTTATAAGACGGCAGTTGAAGAAGGATACCGCTTCGGCTGCTACGGCGACGCCATGCTGATACTCTGACACTCACCAACTTATAAAAAAGGTGCGTTTCAATCAAACGCACCTTTTTTATTTGACTGAGAGAGAATTTAGAGCCTTGTGTAAAAGCGATACAAACTGGTAGTTTTTCAAGCCCCAGCGCGGAGATATGAGCATATCGGCCGGAGCCTGCGCCACAAAACGCTCAACAGCGATATCTCGCCGCAAATATTTCAGCAGGCGGGAGCATAGGGCAGCATATTCCTCTGCAATATAAACCGGAATATCAAGTTCTGCCGACATTTTTTCGAGAGGGGTTCCTTTCAGAATCTGCAACTGGTGGAATTTGACAGTTGAAACGGGCAACGAACTTACCCGACTTACTGTTCGGGCCATCATTTCCTCAGTTTCACCCGGAAGTCCAAGTATGAGGTGAAGGCCTACAGGAATACCCCGACCCGCAGTTCTCTCCACGGCGTCAACGGTCTGTGCCCACGTATGGCAACGGTTTATTGCAACAAGAGTACTATCGTGACTGCTCTCAGCTCCATACTCTATAAAAACCTTGGTGCCAAGCTTTGATATAGAATCCAGTAGGCTGTCGGGCATACAGTCGGGCCTTGTTCCGATTATCAACCCAACAACTCCGGGCTGCTCCAAGGCCTCACTATACAGAGCCAAAAGTTTTTCGTGCGCCCCATACGTACTCGTATAACTCTGAAAATACGCAAGATAGCGCATTTCCGGATATTTACGCGCAAAAAAAGCCTTTCCTCGGGCAATCTGCTCGGCAACGCCGACCGAACGCTTCTCCCAATCGGGGCTGAATGCCATATTATTGCAGTATATGCAGCCGCCCCGGCCGACTGTTCCGTCGCGATTCGGACATGTAAAACCTACATCGACAGAAAGTTTCTGAACCTTCCCATCGAAATGCTCTGCCAGAAATTCAGAATATTCCTTATAATACGGATTCATCAGAAACGGGCACTGCGATTTAGCAGAACAGCATCGAAAATCACCATAGCCGCCATAGCCTCAACAATAGGCATGGCCCTGAAAACCACACAGGGATCATGACGCCCCTTGGCTGCCAATTCCACTTCAGCTCCCTTCCTATCCACCGTTTTCAGAGTTTTTGCGATTGTGGGAACAGGTTTAAAGGCAACACGGAAAACAATATCCTCGCCGTTTGAAATACCGCCTTGAATGCCGCCGGAATGATTGGTCCGGGTGCGCACAACTCCTTCCGTGTCATAATAAAACTCGTCGGCAGCCTCTCTTCCATGCATATCGGCTGCCGCAAAGCCATCGCCATATTCAAAGCCTTTGACAGCGTTGATGCTCAGCATTGCCTGGGCCAGCATTACCTGAAGTTTATCACCAAGCGGTTCGCCAAGCCCGGCAGGAACACCGCTGACAGTGCACTCCACAACACCGCCGACACTGTCGCCATCGCATTTTGCAGCAGCAATTGCAGCTTCCAACTCGCCAATGTTCCCCGAAATGCCCCCTACAGATTTGACTTCTGAAAAAATCTCGATGCCAAGAGTTTCGAGAGCCTGTCGGGCTATTGCTCCTGCAACGACAAACGATGCTGTGGCTCTGGCCGAAGCGCGGCCGCCTCCACGCACCTCGCGGATTCCATATTTAGCCTCATAAGTGTAGTCGGCATGGTTCGGCCTGTATATTTCGGCCATGGCACTATAATCTGCCGACCGATGGTCTGTGTTCCTGATAATGAAACCAATTGGTGTTCCGAGAGTGATTCCGTCCAGGAAGCCAGACAGAAATTCAACCCGGTCGGCCTCATTACGCGCAGTAGTGAGAACAGACTGCCCGGGCCTCCGTCGGTCAAGCTGAGCCTGCACCGCGCCTGTATCTATGCGCATACCGGCAGGAACGCCGTCTATAACGCCGCCGATTGCCGGGCCATGGCTCTCGCCGAAAGCCGTAAGTCTGAATATTTTTCCGAATTGATTCATTTCACCAAATCGCCGGTCTGGGCTCCAACGAAAGCAATCAGCTCAGCAGGATTTATCTTGAGCTGGAGCCCGCGCACGCCGGCACTGACATAAATTATATCGAAATCGGAGGCCGTATGATGGAAAAACGTCGGAAATGGCTTTTTCATACCAACCGGCGAGCAGCCTCCGCGTATATATCCTGTGACACCGAGCAAATCTTTCATCGGTATCATCTCGGCCTTCTTGTTGCCGGAAACAGAGGCTGCCTTCTTTAGGTCGACCTCACAGTCGCCCGGAACCACACACACGAAATAGCCCGAACGGTCGCCGTGTAGCACAAGAGTCTTGAATACTTGCGCAATATCCTCGCCCAGCTCTTCGGCTACATGAGTGGCGGCAAGATCGTTCTCGTCAAATTTATAAGGAATCAACTCGAAGCCGATTTTTGCGGCTTCGAGCAGACGGGCGGCATTGGTTTTGGGAACTTTTGCCATCAGGGATTCATAAGAAGGAATGCCTCGACATCTACAGCAGCGCGACAGCCGGAACCGGCGGCAGTAATAGCCTGCTGATATACAGGGTCGGCAACATCACCGGCAGCAAAGACACCCTCTACGCTTGTAGCGGTCTTTCCGTCGCGAGTGACGATATAGCCCTGCCGATCGAGTTCAAGAACATCTTTAAACACCTCCGTATTAGGAGTATGTCCTATCGCAAGGAAGAAGCCGTCGATATCGATGTCGAGAGTTTTTTCCTCAGGAGTGCCCTTAAACTGCACAAGATGTGCCCCTTCAAGCAACTCATCGCCTCTAAGACCTACTGTCTGCGTATTGTAGAGCACTTCGATATTCTCGGCTTCGGCAACCTTTTGCTGCATATATTTGGAAGCTCGCAGATAATCCTTGCGCACAATCATATAGACTTTCGAAGCAAGTGTGGAGAGGTAGAGAGCTTCTTCGCAAGCGGTGTCGCCGCCACCGACCACAGCCACCGGACGACCGCGGAAGAAAAATCCGTCGCATGTGGCACATGCCGACACACCCATACCCTTGAAGCGGTCTTCGTCGGGAAGGCCGAGATAGCGGGCCGAGGCTCCTGTTGCAACGATAACGGCAGAAGCTTCAATCACCTTGTCACCACCGTCGACTGTAACAATAAACGGTCGTTTGGAAAAATCGACAGCCGTAACTACGCCCGCAAGCATCTCTGTGCCGAAGCGCTGAGCCTGCGCACGAAAATCTTCCATCATCTTCGGACCGGAAATACCGGCAGGATAACCGGGAAAATTCTCGATGTCAGTAGTTGTGGTGAGCTGTCCGCCCGGCTGAAGACCCTCTATAAGCAAGGGTTTAAGATTGGCGCGCGAGGCATAGATTGCAGCGGTATATCCGGCCGGACCGGCGCCTATGATAAGGCATTTGGTGCTTAAACGGTTCATATGCAGTTGTATTATTATCTCAAATCTATTATTTCAGTTGATGGAAAGCGTTTGGCGTCATAGCGGAATACACCTATCGATTTTGCACTGCCGGGAGCAATATTGTCTATGACAACATCGACACTGCGGCCATCATCGAAAGTGACTACTATCGCCGCCGGATAGTTCGTATCCGGCTTGACAAACAAAACGATGTCGGAAATACCCGACATTCCTGACTTTGGAGTCATTTCCACCCGCTTACGACCATGCGAGTCACTAAGCATTTTCAGCTTATAATGGTCCGCAGGCGAAGAAAGAATGGCAAACGGGTTGGACGACATAAGTTCATCGGCAGTCGGCTCGGTAATGCTTACCTCGCCGCTGCTTTTGAGAAATGTCCACTGTGTATGACCGTCGTACCACACAGTGAGCACAGGCGTAGTCATAAAGTACTTGTCGGCCGCCATGGTAGCACTGCCCTCCACCGGTCCCTCGCCGCCATTGATAGTAAATGTGGCCTCTACAGACGGTGATGATGCGATTTTGGCCTTCACCTTCGACAAAAGAGTTTCGGCGGCATTGCCTGCGGCAAAAGCGGCCATACCGACAAGACAGAATATGATTGTCAGAGTTATTTTCTTCATTATTCTCTTATTTTCTCATACAACCTTCTGGCAAGCGTTATAGTTCAGTCAAAAAGACGCTGTACTTCGTCGGGCGTCATCAGGACCTGGCGCGGCTTTGCTCCGTTGGCAGGGCCGACAATGCCGAGCGCCTGCATCTGGTCCATGAAACGGCCGGCTTTGTTGAAGCCGATTTCGAATTTACGCTGCATCATCGTTATAGATGCCTGGGTCTGCGAGGCTATGAACATGGCACAGCGCCGGAATTCTTCTGTCGTGGCGCCGATTTCCGCAGGAGCATCGCCTCCGCCCTCTTCTGGCACCTCGGGCAGGGGCATAGGCATAGGGAAGCCCTGCTGCGAGCCTATGTGCTCACAGATAGCCTCCACTTCCTCAGTATCGACAAAAGCGCACTGCACACGCTCGATTCGACCGTCGATAAGAGCAAGCATATCGCCACGCCCGATAAGACGCTGGGCGCCAGGACGGTCGAGAATGGTTTTGCTGTCGATTGACTGGGTGGTCTTGAAGGCGATACGAGCGGGGAAATTGGCCTTGATAGGGCCGGTGATGATGTCGGTCGACGGACGCTGCGTGGCAATAATCATGTGCATACCTACCGCACGCGCCTTCTGGGCAATACGACAGATAGGCTCGGAAATATCCTTTCCGGCAGTCTGAATAAGGTCGGCGAACTCATCGACGATAATCACGATATACGGCATATATCTGTGACCCTTTTCCGGATTGAGACGCCGCTGGACGAAGCGTTCGTTATAAGCCTCGACACTGCGCACTCCTGTATCGGCAAGGAGCTCATAGCGCAAGTCCATTTCCACACAAAGCGATTTGAGAGTGGCAATGACCTTCTGCGGGTCGGTGATAACGGCACGCGGCTCATCGGGCAATTTGGCAAGATACTGGTTTGCCATGCGCTGATAGAGCGTGAATTCGACCATCTTAGGGTCTACAAGCACAAATTTTAACTCATCGGGGTGCTTCGAATAAAGCAGCGAGGTTATGATACAGTTAAGACCAACCGACTTACCCTGGCCGGTAGCTCCCGCAACAAGCAGGTGAGGCATTTTGGCGAGGTCGGCAGTATAAAATTCATTGCTCACAGTAGCACCGAGGGCAAGAGGCAGATGCATTTTCTCTTTAGCCTTTGCAAAAGCTGCCGACTCCAGCAAAGTTCGCATCGACACGATCTGAGGCTTGCTGTTAGGCACCTCTATACCGATGGTTCCCTTGCCCGGAATAGGCGCAATGATGCGGATTCCGAGAGCTGAAAGACTCATAGCAATATCGTCTTCGAGGCTCTTGATTTTAGCTATACGGGTCCCTTCGGCAGGCACAATCTCATAAAGGGTCACTGTTGGGCCAATCGTAGCCTCGATACGCCTGATTTCCACATCGTAACTGCGGAGGGCATTTACAATAAGTGTCTTGTTATAGGCCTGTTCCTCTTCGTTGATAACAAAAGGATTGGGACGTTCAAGCAGAAGTTCGAGAGGCGGGAACTGATAGTTGGAATGGCTTGCTCTCTGGTCGAAAGGCTCGTCGAGACCGATATGGTCACCGTCGGAGATTATACTATCTTCGTCCTCTCCGCCTACAGTTGCCTGAGCGGCATTCTTTATTATCATTTCAGGTTCTCCGGGCTGCGAAAGAACCGAAGTAACTTCAGGCGTATCATTTTCACTGTCAATCTCAACAGCGGCCGCATTTTCCGCCTGCTCAATACTTTGCCCGGCCTCATCATCTTGCTCCGGCTCCATATCTTCCTGGGGCATAAACCGAAGATGGTCTGCGGGAATAGAGGCGGCTGCTACGGTCTCAAGCTCATCATCACTTGCAGGTGTATCTCCGGCAAGCTCGCTCTCATCATCTTCAAGCATTCCGATACGGCTCTCGCTTTCTTCTGCTTCAGCAGAAACTTCTTCCACACGAGCCGGACGGCTCATAGCCTTGCTCATTACGCACCAAAGGCTGCCCAGAGGTTTGAGATAGACGGCCACAAGAAGTCCAAGCAGCGCAACGAGCACACAATACGCACCGAGCGCGCCTGTATAATCAAGCAACAGCTTATTCATATACACACCATGAGCGCCTCCGAGGTTGAAAGCTCCCGCACTGTTATATGTAAGCAGGCCAACAATCACCGAAAGTGCCGCTGCCGAGAAAAGGCATCGGAAAGAAAGCGACCAAAAACTGCATTTTTTCACTTTCATTACCGCAAGCCCGATTAAAAACACATAGACCGCAAGTATGAAAGAACCTATGCCGAAGGTATCTACAAGAAGAAACTCGGCAAGTTTTGAACCCACAGGACCACCGGCATTCTGCACGACATCGCCGGCACCGACAATCTCGGTCACCGTACGGCCATGTGTCACACTCTGGTCAGCTCCATAGTTGAACATAAATGATATGCCACACACTGCCATAGCAAAAGCAGTGATGCACAACACTATGCCAAAACCAAGATGCGTGCGGTAATCGCGCAGAAATGAAATAAAATTATACGAAGGTTCGCTCTTCACCTTCCTTTTCGGCGCAGAGGAGCGCTCGGCTCGTCTGGGAGCCCCTCCATCGGCAAGCGGACGCGCTGCTCCCGACTGGGGGCGCTTACGTCCCGGGCGAGGTGTCACGGGGCGTGCGCCGGGAATGGTTTCGATGCCGATATCATCTACGGCAGGATCAATCGTTCTATTTGATGGCATTATCGTGTGGAGAGTAAATGGATTAAAAAAATTAAAGATTCGCAAGACAAGCTATTTCCGCTCTCGGATCAGCAGCCTTGAACACATAGCTTCCGGCGACAAGGACATCTGCGCCGGCGTCTGCACAACGACGTCCTGTTTCTGCATTGATGCCGCCGTCGACCTCTATGAGTGCGGAGCATCCGCGCTCGTCAATCATCTGCCTGAGACACCTTATCTTGTCGACAGTATGATCTATAAACGACTGGCCGCCGAAACCCGGATTCACACTCATCAGAAGCACCATATCGAGGTCCTGAATAATCTCGGTAAGAGCCATTACGGGCGTAGCCGGATTGAGTGTAACGGCTGCTTTCATGCCTGCTCGATGAATCTGCTGTATTGTTCGGTGCAGATGGGTACATGCCTCGAAATGCACATTCATTATCGATGCTCCGCAGTCGCGCACACGCTCTACGTATCTGCCAGGGTCGGTTATCATCAAATGGACGTCAAGAGGCTTATCAGTAATCCGGCTCACCGCCTCGATAACGGGAAAACCGAACGATATGTTAGGCACAAATACACCGTCCATAACATCGCAGTGTACCCACGAAGCCTGGCTGTCGTTGATTATGGCTACCGAATCGGCAAGATTCGCGAAATCGGCGGCGAGCAGAGAGGGCGCTACTATCATTTCTTTTTTCTGAAAGCGTTATACAGAATATAAAGCACACAAAGCAAAAGGACACCAAGCCCCGCTATGGTGAGATATGAATTGTACTTCTCGACCGACACATATAGCTCGTCGAGGCTCACATGACGCGAAAGCCACCAGCCAAGGCCGGCGAGAACGCCATTCCACAACAAAGCTCCAAGCCCGGTAAACAGCAGAAAAATCCATATGTTCATCTTGGCGATACCCGCCGGGATTGAAATCAGCTGTCTAACAGCCGGTATCAGGCGTCCGAAGAATGTGGAGGCCGCACCGTGCTCATCGAAATACTTCTCTGCCTTCTCCACTTTGGCTCGGTCTATAAGACAGGCATGCCCGAAGCGCGAATCTGCAAACGCATATACGATAGGACGCCCGATAAGAAGTGCAAGAACATAATTGACAAGAGCACCGACCATAGCGCCTGCGGTTGCGACGAGCACTACTATAAAAATATTCATATCGCCCTTCTGCATGGCAAGATAGGCGGCCGGGGGTACAACCACTTCCGACGGGAACGGTATGAACGAGCTTTCGATAACCATGAAAACGAACACAAATAGATATGAAGCATTGTTCACAAACCAATCGAAAAACCACGCCGCATTAAGATAATCGGTGAGAGCAAGTGGCAAAAATAAATCTGTCATCGTATACTAAATGTTTTTTTAATCAGACAAAGTACAAACCAAAAAAGTTTGAATTGCAAAAATACGAATTTTTTTCGGCCCACGACTCTCCTCAACGCTTTTTTACAAACAGCGCTCCATATGCCTGTCGATATCCTCACGGATTTTCTTCAGACGGTGGAATTCATCAATGCCTGTCTCAGGCAAATCCTCGTCATATGCGCTGATTTTTCCGCTCGCCATGCCAAGACGCACCCACATGAGCCGTGCCATCTTCAGTTGGTCGGCAAAAGCCCTCTGGAAATATGTTTTCTCTTCTTTTCCAAGCACGTCATCGAGCACTGCCAAGAGTTTTGACCGATAATCTATGGCTGTTTTCAAGGTTGATTCCCAATCATAGCAAGCAGCCCCGAGCATCGTCAGCAAGTACTCTGCTCTCGCTTTATTATATTGAATGAATGCGTTCCACATCAGTTCGTCGCTGATAGGCTCGGCTGCATTAGTGAAATTACGCAAAGCTTCCTCAAGATATACCACAACAGGGCATATCCATAAGCAAACCGCCCGCATCAATAGAAAAAGTAATCAGATTGTCGAGCGTATTATGGTCTTCTTTGGCCGTCTTTAGAAACACAACAGAAGAAAATACTACAACAAAAACAGAAAGTAGTATTACTATAAAGTAAACGCTTCGTATACTTTGGGCTTTCATAGATGGTATTTTTCACAAAGATACGATTTTTCGAACTTTTTGCCTATATTTGCGTTTAAATATCATTATTTTAAAACTACAGAACTTTATTATGAAGAAACTGATTGCAGAAGGTATCGGAACAATGTTCCTCGTCCTTCTTGCCTGCGGTAGCGCAGTGCTCGCCGGCCCATCTATCGGCGGTCTCGGAATCGGCCTATGCTTCGGCCTCGTATTGGTATGTCTTTGCTATGCATTGGGCAATATTTCGGGCTGCCATGTCAACCCGGCAGTATCGTTTGCAATGTTTCTGGCAGGTCGCATGAGCGGCAAAGACTGCATCGGATATATCATATTCCAGCTTCTTGGCGCTACTGTCGGTGCCGGACTGCTCTTCTGGTTCATCAACATGGCTCCCGGCTTCAACTTCGGAGGAACAACACCTCCTGCCAGCTATCTGGCCACTAACGTGCTCCAGCCCGGCGCAACTTCAGGCATGGCACTCCTTGCCGAAGGCCTCCTGACCTTCTTCTTCGTTCTGATTGTGCTCGGCGCAACCGACCCCTCAAAAGGATTCGGTAAATTCGCCGGTCTTGCAATCGGTCTCGCACTCGGTCTAGTAAACATCGTAGGCATTCCCGTAGACAACTGCTCGGTCAATCCGGCCCGTAGTTTCGGTCCTGCCGTATTCGATCCTACCGCCTGGGGCGACTTCTGGATTATGGTTGTCGGCCCTGCCATCGGCGCTGTGCTCGCAGTACTCTGCTGGGTCGCAATGGCCGGAGGCCGCAAAGCCATCAAATAACACAAACTGAAATAAAAAAACTCGGGGCGGCAGCTTGCCGCTCCGAGTTTTTTTATGCTTATGATACTGAGCCCGAAATCAGCAATGTTTGAAGCTGAGATCGAGACCTTTCACGGAGTGTGTCAGGGCGCCTACCGATATAAAGTCAACGCCGGCTTCGCCATAGCTGCGGAGGGTATCGATGGTAATGCCGCCGCTTGATTCGATTTCGACAGCAGGATTTACCGAGCGAATCAGTTTTACAGCCTCGGCAGTGCGTTCGGGCGTGAAGTTGTCGAGCATAATGCGGTCTACTCCGACAGCCAGAGCCTCGTTGATTTCATCGGTGTTGCGTACTTCAACTTCTATTCTGAGGTCTTTGCCGTGCTCTTTACAATATTCCTTCGCCTTGTTCACAGCGGCTGTTATACCTCCGGCAAAATCGACATGATTGTCTTTTATCAGAATCATGTCAAACAGACCGATGCGATGGTTATGGCCGCCACCGATTTTCACGGCGTCCTTCTCAAGAATACGCATGCCCGGAGTTGTCTTGCGGGTATCGAGCACCTTGCATTTGAGTCCGGCGAGCTTTTCCTGATATTTGGCAGTAACTGTAGCGATACCGCTCATACGCTGCATGATGTTTAGCATTAATCGCTCAGTCTGCAAGAGAGAGCGCACAGGGCCTTCAACAACGAAAGCGATATCTCCGGGCTTGACATGAGCACCGTCCTCGATATATACAGTCATCTTGAGAGTGGGGTCGAAACGCTCGAATACCCGACGCGCAATGTCGACACCGGCAAGAATGCCTTCTTCTTTCACAAGAAGGTGCTGACGGCCCATTTCGTCGGGCCCAATGGTGCTGAGAGTGGTGTGGTCGCCGTCGCCGATATCTTCGGCAAACGAGAGGGCGATTAAATCGTCTATCAGTTTTTCTCTTGTATCCATGTTGGTTAAGTAATCAGTAAGAAGTAATAAGTGATAAGTAAGAAGTAATAACCGAGACGGGATAGGTGATGTCTTGGTATTACGGCAATTGTGAGTCGATAGCCTTTACGGCTTCATCAAAGGCTTCGGCTGGTGCGAGACGTATTATTTCCGAATCACGGCTCATCCACGTGAGCTGTTTTTTGGCATATACCCGTGTATTTTTGCCAATTCGCGCTACTGCTGTATCAAAATCCATGTCACCTCTGAAGTAAGCCGCCATTTCCTTATAGCCAACAGTATTGAGCGAATTAAAATTGCCACGGGAGAAAGCTCGTCTGGCTTCGTCTTCGAGTCCATCGGCAATCATGCGGTCTACACGGGCATTGATACGGCCGAAGAGCTCGTCGCGACTTCGCTCTATGGCGAATTTCATGATTCGGAAAGGGCGCTCGGTCACCCGACCTGTGCGGAGCGACGAATACGGCACACCGGCTTCGAGACTTATCTCGACAGCATGTATCACCCGGCGAGTATTGCTGCGGTCTACCTGCTGCCAATAATCATGGTCGCAGATTTCGAGCTGTGCGAGCACCCCTTCGAGACCATGATTCTCGAACATAGACAGGACGTAAGCCCGTGTGCTCTCGCTTACTGTCGGCATTTCGTCGAGGCCGCGGCAAAGAGCGTCGATATACATCATCGAGCCGCCGCAAACCACTGCGACAGGACTTTTTTTCCATATTTCCGGCAGTATAGCCAGAGCATCGCTCTCAAACAGAGAGGCACTATAATATGCATCGAGCTCATGGGTGCCTACAAGATGGTGGAAAGCACGGCTGCGCTCTTCTGCTGAGGGCGCAGCCGTGCCTATGGGCAGGTCTCTGAAAATCTGCCGGGAATCTGCCGAGATAATCTCGGTATCATAGTGCTCTGCCAGACGGATAGCCAATTCGGTCTTGCCCGAAGCCGTAGGCCCGGTGACAACAGCAAGAATCGGCTTTGTATCCATATCAGCGGCGACGGTCAGCTACAAGACGGGCTATCTCTACAATAACGTCTGCGGCCTTCTCCATCGACGGAATAGGCACGAATTCGTAGCGGCCATGGAAATTGAGCCCGCCAGCGAATATGTTGGGGCAAGGTAGACCCTTGAAAGAGAGCTGCGCGCCGTCTGTTCCGCCGCGGATAGGCTGCACCTTCGGTGTAACACCGGCCCGTCGCATGGCCTCTTCGGCAATCTCGACGATATACATCACAGGCTCTACTTTCTCGCGCATATTATAATACTGGTCTTTGATTTCGATAGAGCAGCAACCCGGAAACTCGTGGTTGATTTTGCGGGCAAGGTGTTCGAGCTCTTTCTTGCGGCGCTCGAAACGGTCGCGGTCGTGGTCGCGGATTATATAGGTCAGCACAGTCTTTTCTACAGTGCCTTCCATCGACACAAGGTGATAGAATCCTTCGTAATCTTCGGTATGCTCCGGAGTCTCCCAGCGGGGAAGCATTATCACAAACTGGTTTGCGATACGCATGGAATTTATCATCTTGTGTTTCGCATAACCGGGATGCACGTTGCGGCCCTCAAAAGTCACCCGGGCGACAGCGGCATTGAAGTTCTCGTATTCGAGCTCGCCGATTTCGCCGCCGTCCATTGTGTAGGCCCAGTCGGCACCGAAGCGCTCGACATCAAACTTATGCGCACCCTGCCCTATCTCTTCGTCGGGATTGAAGGCGATACGGATTTTACCGTGTTTGATTTCCGGATGAGATTTGAGATAGTCTACAGCCGAAATGATTTCGGCGATACCGGCCTTATCGTCCGCGCCAAGCAGCGTATTGCCGTCGGTCACAATCAAATCCTGACCCTTGTAGTCAAGCAGTTCCGGAAATTCAGCCGGTGAAAGGACAATTCCCTTCTCGGCATTGAGCACTATGTCTGCCCCGTCATATGACTGTACTATACGAGGCGACACATGACGGCCCGACATATCGGGCGATGTATCGAGGTGAGCTATGAAGCCTACCACAGGCACATCTTCGTCCGTATTGGCCGGAAGAGTAGCCATAAGGTAGCCATTCTCGTCGAGACTGATTTCCGACAGGCCCAATGCTTCGAGCTCCTCCTGGAGGTGCTCGGCGAATATCATCTGGCCGGGTGTCGAAGGCGTGAGGTTGGTGAGTTCGTCGCTTTGGGTATCGAACTTCACATAACTCAGGAAACGGTCTACTAAATTCATATTCATAATTATTCGAACAGGCGCCAGGGAAGAGCGGCCTTCAGGGTTTTCGACTCATTGTTCTTAGCCTCGTAGACAAAGCGATAGCCTTCTACTCCAAGCGACTTCAGAAGTTCGGTGATAACGGGCGCACAGGCTCCGTAATTCTCATATTGGTCTTTGAGAGCCTTCTGATAGCGGCCGCGGAGACTATCCTGTGTGAGGTTGGAATACTGTGTGGCCGACTCAAATACAAGGGTGTACTGCGCAAAACCTGTCGTAAAACTGAAAGAAGCGTCTTCTGCCTTGTATTCGTCTCCATAAAGACTGCTGCGGCGCTCCATAAGCAATGCCACATTGTCTTTCACTGCCGAGAAATTGAGTTCGCTGGGCTTGAGAACAAGCAGCTTCTTCAGACGGGCAGACGAAATTGTAAATTCTTTCGAAGCTCCGTCAGCACCGCCAAGGGTAATCTTGAGCGAACCCTGTTCCGACGAAAGAGTATTTAGAGTAGTGTCGAGGTCTGCTCCAAGATGGCCTTTCAGCCATATGGAAACAACGTATTCCACCAATGCCTGCGAATAATCGCCTACAGCAGCAAGAGGGTCTGAATATTTAATATCCACACTCAGAACACCGTCGGCATAGGAAGCACCGGCCGATTCGAGATACATCGGGCTTTCCTCCGCAATCTTGCTGAGTTCGCCGCTGATTCTCTCGCTCTGAGCTATAAGAGCAGAAGGCTCGCTGCTCTTTTTAGAGCATGAACCGAGTCCGGCTGCGGCGAGAATAATCATGCCGGCCACAAGACATTTCTTAAATATTTTATTCATATCATAGAGGAGTTATAGAAAGGAGCCAAAAAACATGACTCCTTTCTTTATTTGAAAAAATTACCAGATAACTACACGCTCAGCCTCGGGAAGGAACATCGGCTGGCCCTCGGTAATATCGAAAGCGGTATAGAAGGGTGCGATATTCTTGAGGGTAGCGTTCACACGCCAGCGACCCAGCGAGTGGGGGTCTGATGTTGTGCGCGAAAGGATTTCGGCATCGCGGATATTGCCGGCCCACACATTCGAGTAAGCAAGATAGAAGCGCTGGTCGGGGGTGAAGCCGTCGATTACTTCGCCTTCATTGTCGCCGAGAGCATTGTGGTAAGCGGTATAAGCCACACGGAGACCGCCCTGGTCGGCAATGTTCTCGCCAAGAGTGAGACGACCGTTTGCCTTGGTGCCGGGAGCTACCTCTATGCTGTCGAACTGAGCAACAAGCTTGTCGGCAAGAGCGTTGAAAGCCTCAGCGTCGGCTGCTGTCCACCAGTCTTCGAAGTTACCGTCCTTGTCGAACTGACGGCCCTGGTCGTCGAAGCCATGAGTCATTTCGTGGCCGATAACAACACCGATTGCACCGTAGTTAACGGCATCGTCTGCCTCAGGATCAAAGAAAGGAGCCTGGAGAATACCTGCCGGGAAACAGATTTCGTTGGTAGTGGGGTTGTAGTAAGCATTCACAGTCTGGGGCGACATGTGCCAGCGGCTGCGGTCTACGGGTTTGCCGTAGTCAGAGTTGTTGTAGGCAGTATTGAAGAGGATTGCATTCTGCACATTCTTCCAGTAAGGAAGTTCGGGGTCGATTGTAAGCTCGGAATAGTCGCGCCATTCATCGGGATAGCCGATTTTCACAGTAAATGCAGCGAGTTTTTCCTGGGCGCGGGCCTTGGTCGAGTCGCTCATCCATGTAAGGTTATCGATATGCTGGCCGAGAGCTTTCTGGAGATTGCCGACGAGTGCAAGCATCTTCTCTTTCGAGCTTGCGGGGAAGTATTTTTCCACGTAGAGCTGGCCGAGGGCTTCGCCAAGAATGCCGTTAGGCACAGCGAGAGCACGCTTCCAGCGGGGCTGCTGCTCTTCAACACCCGACATCACCTGGTTGAGGGCAAAGTTGGCGTTGATGAAGTCATCGCCGAGATAGTTTGCGGCCGAACCCACATAAGAAGCAGTCATATAGTCGCGGAGAATCTGTTCGGGCTGCTTGGCGAGAGCTTCTGCTACAGCTGCGAAATAAGCGGGCTGCTCTACCACAACGGTATCCACATCAAGATTCTGGTGCTTGAAATACCCTTTGAGGTCAACATTGGGATATTTTTTTGCAAGTTCGGCAACGGTAGTAGGATTGTAGCAAGCGGCGATGTTGCGCATTTCAGTGCGGGTCATCTGTTTGCCAGCAAGCTCTGTCTCGATAGCCATTACGTTGTCTGCAAATTCGTTTGCACGAGCTTCGTCATAGCCGATAAGAGCGGCTATAGTAGTGAGATATGTGCGGTAAGCGGCACGTACGCTCTCGGCGCGCTCTGTCTGGTCGGTGTAATAGTCGCGGTCGCCGAGGCCAAGACCGCCCTGACCCCAGTACATGGTGTTGATATCCGAATTCTTGAGGTCGGCCATAACGCCGGTTCCGAAGAAAACATCAAGACCGGGCATAGTAGCCATGAGCTCTACGATTTTCTCGCGGGGCGTTGTGGCTATAACTTCGAGATCGGCCTTGAGAGGCTCGATGCCCTGCTCGTTGAGACGCACGCTGTCCATGCCCATTGCATAGAGGTCGGCGATTTTCTGGGCGTTGGAGCCCTTCTCGGCAGTAGTGCGGTCAAGACCGAGCACCAGTTCACGCACCTGCTCGCGGTTGTTCTCGCCGAGCTGGTCGAAAGTTCCGAAGCGCGAATATTCGGGCTTGAGCGGGTTGGCTTTCATCCAGCCGCCGCATGCATAGTCATAGAAATCGTCTCCCGGCTGCACGCTGGTGTCGAGATGACTGGTGTCGATTCCCTTTGGCGCCTGCTGGCGATTGCACGAACCGGTAGCAAGACCGGCTGCGAGCATTGCGCCAATGATAAAATAAGTTTTACTGCGCATTGTTACTAAATATATTGGTTTATTGTTGTTTGAGTTCATCATATTCCATTTGTGCCAGTTCCCACATGCTCATGGCATTCTCAAGTTCCTTGACGGCCGCGGCATGTCGGGTGTATATATCATCGGCAAGGTCGCCGGATGCTATCTTCGCTTCTATTTCAGCAATGTCGGCTTCCCGCTTTTCCACTTCTTTTTCGGCATCCTCCACTTTTCGGGCAGCTCGCTTGAGGGTTTTCTCGCGCTCGCGTTGCTCGGCATAGCTCAGTTTCGGTGCCTGGGCTGTCTGCGCCGGAGTTTCCGGCTGTTTCGAAGCATTTTTCGTGCCTTTTTCAGACTGCGGTTCGGATTTCTGCTTGAATTCAAGTTCCGAAAGAGAGGCTATGCGCTTCTTCTCGAGAAATTCGTAGATACCTCCGAGACATTCTGTAACCTTGCCGCCGCCGAATTCATATACTTTCTCCACAAGGCCGTCGAGGAATTCTCGGTCGTGGCTAACGACTATCACAGTGCCGTCGAAGTCGCGGATAGCCTGCTTGAGGATATCCTTCGTCTTCATGTCTAGGTGGTTGGTAGGCTCGTCGAGTATCAGCAGATTGACGGGCTCGAGAAGCAGTTTTATCATTGCAAGCCGGGTCTTCTCGCCTCCCGACAGCACTTTCACCTTCTTGTCGGAAGCTTCGCCGCCAAACATGAATGCGCCAAGTATATCGCGGATTTTAGTGCGGATATCGCCGACAGCAACATGGTCGATGGTATCGAATACTGTCAGCTCTCCATCAAGCAGCTGAGCCTGATTCTGGGCGAAGTAGCCTATTTTCACATTGTGGCCTACCCGAAGCGAGCCTGTAAAAGGAATCTCGCCCATGATACATTTGACGAGCGTAGACTTTCCCTGGCCGTTCTTCCCGACAAAAGCAACTTTCTCGCCTCGACGAAGTGTGAATGTTGCATGGTCGAAAACCTGATGGTCGCCGTAGGCCTTGCCGACCTCCTCGATAATCAGCGGGAAATCGCCGGAACGGGGTGCCGGCGGAAATCGAAGGTTAAGACGCGAGGTATCGACCTCATCGACCTCTATACGCTCTATCTTGGCCAGTTGCTTGATACGGCTCTGCACCTGCACTGATTTGGTTGCTTTATAGCGGAAACGCTCTATAAACTCCTCGGTATCGGCAATCTGCTTCTGCTGGTTTCGGTATGCGCGCATCTGCTGCTCTATGCGCTCGTCGCGAAGGACAACGAACTTAGAGTAGTTCACGGCATAGTCGTAGATTTTGCCGAGATTGATTTCTATTGTGCGGTTCGTCACATTGTCGAGAAACGCACGGTCATGACTCACCAGGACCACAGCCTTTGCCTTGGTTATAAGGAAGTTTTCGAGCCATTGGATAGACTCAATGTCAAGATGGTTGGTCGGTTCGTCGAGCAGGAGCACGTCGGGGCGCTGCAGAAGGATTTTCGCCAGCTCGATACGCATGCGCCAGCCACCGCTGAACTCCGATGTCGGGCGCACGAAATCGCTGCGTTCGAAACCGAGGCCGATAAGCGTCTTTTCCATTTCGGCCTCATTGTTATCGCTGTCGGCTATCGCCAGATATTCAGTAAGCGACGAAATATTCTCTATCAGCTTCTGATATTCGTCCGACTCATAGTCTGTACGGTTCTGGGCCTCCTCGGCCAGTTCGTCGAGACGTCGGTGCATATCTTCAAGATGGGCATAGACCTTGCGTACTTCGTCGAGCACGGTTGTATTATCGGCAAGCACCATCTGCTGTGGGAGATAGCCTACAGTCACGCCGTCGGGCACAACAACATTGCCCGACGTCGGCTTCTGCAGACCGGCAATAATCTTGAGCATAGTACTCTTGCCCGCTCCGTTCTTTCCGACGAGGGCTATCTTATCCTTAGGATTGATTACATAGTTGATATTGTCGAACAGCGCCTTCGCGCTGAACTCGACAGAAAGGTTATTGACAGATATCATTTGCTATCAGTTTCAATCTGCAAATATAGCAAAATTTCGCCAATAGCACCCTTAGAGGGTGGCATTAAACCACTTCTTTCACATCTTTTGCATCACACTGCGACAGAATCGGCCGGAGTCGTAGCGCGGACTGCGTCCGGGTCGTAGAAAAATTCGGTGACGAGCACATTCTGGCCTTCAAAAGTGAGCCGTACGGTGTATGTACTTGTTTCACCGCCATTTTTCACAACCACTTTGGCTTCGCCGCCACGGCGCGACTGCAGGGATATACGATACATTTCGACATTGACACGATATTTGCCTTTCAAAGGCCGCGTCCAATATACATTTTCAGCTGAGCCTCGACCTCCCTCACGGTTATCGACGTCAAGACGGCCGCCGGTACGGCGGTCGCGCATCTCCCGAAAACTCAGTTCCACGCCATTAGGCTGGGTCACATGTAAATCGACATCGCCATAAAAATTCCACAGCAACGTTATCTTTATCTCGCCGTCGCCGCCTATTTCTTCGGCCGCTTCGATGGCTTCCTGCTCGTCAATAGGCCTGTCATCTGCTGCAGACGCCTCATTGTCGCAGCCCTGCATAAGAAGCACGGCTATAAGAACCAGATATATAGCGCCGAGAAATATTTTTAACCCATTTTTCGCAATCATAATATCAGCTCATAATTTTATAGACAACAAACGCCAGTTGCAACACAAGAACTACAGGCACCCCAAATACAAACAACTTTTTATCGGTGTAATTGCCGAAAATAATCATGCCGCACAATGTGCCGAATGCGCCCATGGCCAGCGTCAGTATATAAACCACAAATTCAGGCACACGCCGAAGACCGAATGCGGCAAGATGCTTGTCGTATGCCACGACAACAAACGCCAGCAGGCTCATCACATATACAAGAGGATAGGCCGTATTGATGAAAAAACTTTGCATATGCATCATGGTCACGCAAATATATTGGTTAAATATCTAAACATAGCTCCCCAGATACAGTAAAGGGAAAAAAGACCGAAAACAATTGCCAGAGCAAGAACTATCTCCCCCGCTATTTTCCACCACGGTGTGGGGCCGTCTACTTCCTTGAGTTCATATTCCTTTTCATCCTTATCGAGGGTGAACGATAGTTCAGGAAATGTACGCCGTTGGCTGAACATACTGACTTTCATAGGACTGCCAAAGGTAAAATCGGCCGATTCGAAACACATTTCGCCTTTATCATCAAGATGAGCCATCACTCGTGTCTCGCCCTGACTCAAAATCACAGTCGTGCGCCTCGAGGGTTTCCCATCGGCCTCAATCACACGCAGCAGGCAATCGCCTGCAGTCGGTTCGCCGTGATAAGGCAACACGAAGTCATAAAGAGCATTAAATCTATCAAGCTCAAACACTTTGCGTATTCTCGCATCGGTGGCGTCGGCAACAGTCATGGTCTTGCCTGATTTCACAGTTCCGACAGCCACACATGCCTTATAGTCGGTAAGATATTCATTCGGGCCACCCCCGGTATCTACAGTTATCGAATAGTTCAGCACCGGATTGCCATCAAGGTCTATAGTACGTACTGTCGCTTCGAATATTTCTGCCGGAGGCGTATCGAAAGTAAATTCGACAAAAGTGTCGCCGTCGGCAAAAGACACCTCGCGGGTCTGGTCGCGGACTGTTATCGCCACCACTGCGGCATCTGCTCTCTGCTCTATAGCCGTTACGAATGAGCCGTCAGCACCGCTTACGCCACGGCGGGGCGCCCCGGCATACATAATATCTATTGGCTCGCCGGAAATCGGATTACTGTCACCGCTCACATGCACAGTAAGCTTCATATTGGCTACCGTGAAATCGAAATCAAACTCGTTTACGGCATCTTTAACCAGTTCGCGAGTCTGTTTCTGTCCTCTCACAGACACAGTGCAAAGCTGTCCGTCAAGCCATGGCAGACGCCGCGCCGCGCGTCCCGATTCAATCGCGAAAGAATCGCTTCGGTGGCCATAGCCTATTTCAGCAATCTCGCGGTCAAGCGGGGCGCCGTCGCACACTGCATTGATAATGACGTCAATATACTCCGTCACATCGAGGTCGAGCATTGTAGTATCGTCGCCTATGGTCTCTATAAACTCTCGGCCGGTCGCGATATCGCGGACACACAACTCTTCGCCCGGCGTCAGGCGACCAAGTCCGAAAGTGCCATCCGTGTCAGTATCCATGCAGTTCCAGTTCACACCCTGCATGATTTCGAAACGACGGCGAGCTTGCCTGATACCATCGACAGTAAAAGCAAGAGAAACCTCGCGGATATTGCTTTCGTCGGGAGCTTCGACTATACTTCCGCCTCTTGCACGGTTATAATTGGCGAAACCCCATCCGGTCACCAGCACACGAAGCCCGTCGGCATCGCGCCGCCAGAACACAAAATCATCGTTCGGCCAGCTGAATATGCGCTCTATCCGGCCCTTCTGAGCCGGAAAGCGCGCTATCGTGCGGCGGCAAAGTTCATCAATAGTTCCGAGTACGAGCGCCTTGTCGGCCTCAGGCGCATCGCTGAGCATAGCCCAGCCATATGGCTCGGCATCGGACCAGTAATATCCGCCATGAGTCACAAAGACAGGAGCAAACATAGAGGCCTCGTCGCCCAGCAACTGTCTAATGCGTATGTTTGCCTGATCCTTAGTATTCCAACCGGCCACCTGCCAATGGACCTCCGAACTCAGTACTTCCTTTATCTTAGCCATATCTATCTTATTTTATCAATGAAGGGAAGTGCTCCCTTTATCACCGAACCGGCCAATTTCGCCAGTACCGTACCGCCAAGTATAAGTATGGCGGCCAAAACAATTATCACAATCCAGCGCATAGCCTGCCACTTGCCCGAGACTTCGGCATTGTTACCGAGCCCCATGACATCGCAAAACCGTTCGAAGAAATTTCGCTTTCGGCCATGGCGCACGAAATCTGCCACAAACACTCCGTTATCGTCTGTAAAGGCAATACACTCGGCCGTCGCAGGGCTATCCAGACAGACCACAATGTTCTCGTCCTTCGTCAATGCGGACAATTCTATTGTAGCGTTCATTTCCGAGCCGTCTCTTTCGAAAGCCTGGCTCGGACAGACAATCTCGCGGACACTGCCGCCGTTGGAATCTATGCGTATTTTAAGCGGGCGGACGGTTTTATTGCTCGCGCCGACACGCACAACAAGCAACGACGAGACCGGTCTTTCCATCACAATAGCATTCCGCAACTGCGGAATGAATTTAACCACGACCAGACCATCGTCTACGCAGGCATGGCAACATACTCCCGCACCGACACTACCTCCGATTTCACTTCCGCATGTAGATACTATCGTGTCGCAGTCAAGCAATACCGACACAGGCTCGTATTCCTCTTCGGAATAACCGCAATCCGACGCACTGAGCCGTAATTGCTTTCCGGGCTCGATTACATATTCATAGAATCTGTCGCGCCCCTCGGCCCTCACTTTTACGAACGGTGCCGCCTTCATGTCTACCGGCGAAAACAGATATTTGTCAATATCATCAGTAAATGACCCTAAACACACTTTAGAGCCCTCCCATGAAGCAGTCAAGAAAGGCACATGCAGCAGCGGCGCAGCCGGGTCTGTTCCCCCTAATTCGAGAAATACAACAGAGTCGTCCTCACGGCTTTGGGCCGCTACACCCCAGACCGGGCGCAGGCCATATTCTCCGAGTATAGCCGCATATCCATCGGCATCAAATACCGGTTCTGTCCTAAGACGCCATGTATCAGCCCCGCGCCGTGTTAGGGCCGTAGACTTCACCGACTCATATATGCGGTCCAGCACTGATACCGGCGAAATCTTCTCGCCATCGGAGCCCGTCAGCTCATGACGCGCCGGAATCCGCAGACCGATTTTAAAACATTCCTCCCGGTTTGCATTGCTTAAAAAATTGCAATGTACAGCCACATATGTCCAGTATTCCGGCCCGAAGACAGCCTCATAGTAAACCGGTTCTACAGAGCTTTTTCGCTCCGAAGAATGCGTCAAAGCTTCTCCCTCCCAGTTTTCTGAGAAGAATATGGTGAAACCGGGGTCGCTCCCGGCTATCTGGAGTCCTATTTTAGCTTGCATGGCGCAGTCATATAAAAGGTTGAACAAGGAAATCGCGCAGACGGCTCATAAAGCCGGCATCAACAGCTCTGTCGGCATAATCGCCAATCACAGAGAGCAGTTCTCCTGAGTCTTTCGGGTCGTAATCGTAGATATTGCCGACATTGAAGCGACCGAGGCTGAAACAGAAAACCCGCGGACGTCCGTCAAGAGCCGGGTCGGCCGAACGGTTGATTCCGTAATTCCGACATTGCCTTACAAGTTCATCGCGTGTAGCCGGATTGAGAATCTCGCGCACTATATCGCGAGCCTTTTCGAGGCGGTCCGCACCAAGGGTGTCGGCCTTGGTAACGATGAAATGGAGCCCTTTCACCCTCTTCATGACATCGCGGTTGGCCTCAACATCGAACATCAGACTTCTAAGTCTGTTGAACGCCTCAATCTGGTCCTGCCGACCGAATCTGTCGCCGACGGGGTCTACGAGAAGAAATATCAGTTTTTCATTATCACCTGTGAGGAGGGCGGAAGCGCTATTCTCCATCAACTCGAAATTGTTTGTCTTTCGCCCGTTTCGACCTTCGGCTGCTACAATTTTCTTTAAAAAGGCTTCGCCGGCCATCTCAACAAGATTGAAACTTCTACGTCGGCCTCCGGGAGCTGTGACAGTGGCCTTTACAACAGCCACGAAGTCGTCCGGCGTTCCAGAAATCGCCACTCCCGCACGGGCATAGCGTTTAAGCACGCTCGCGTATTCGCCGCTATAATTGGCTTCATCGACAGTAACGCTGTCGTGGCTCAAGAGACCGGACAAGACGCATGTCTTGCCGCTCGCTGCAACTCCGAAAAAAATCACATCGGTGAGACCGCTCTCACCCTTGCCGCAGGAATATCTGCTCTTGCTTCCCGGCGGCGAAGGGAGCGTGGCCCGTATTTTGCTATCGGCCATGATGCGCTCGAACAAGGCATCGTCGGCACCGCAGGCCGAACACAGCTCTTCTTTGGTACATATCTGATTGCGATAGAGAGCACAGAAGGTCTGATTGTCATACAGAGCAGGCGACCGACGCATCGATTCGAGCTCGCTCGCTTTGAGTTCGGCCAGTTTGCTTACAGCCTGACCTGTAAAAATATGATTCGGATAATAATCGAGAAACTCAAGCAAGTCATAGATATTTGTCGAATCTATGCGGTTCCACTCGCTTCTTGCGTTATAGACCTCTGCGGCATCTGCCGAGTGACGGCCGTTTCCGCCATAAATCTTCTCATACTCCTCTACTGCCGCCACAATATCTTCCTGCGCCAAAGCCCACTGCCATACAGCATCGTCCGTGCGTTCTGCGTACACTCCGGAATCGTTCACAGTCTTTAAAAAATCTACGGCTTCTGCAGGATTTTTCAAAATGCCTTTGTCATCAAAAAGTTCGTTCCATCGCTTAGCGACAATGCTGTCTGCAAGCGCTGTAACCGATGCTTTCATAGACCGGCATCGTTCGACATCGGCAATTGCATAATCTGCCTGAGCATAGTCGGATATAAAAGCATCGAGGTCGGCGACAATACTGTGAATGTCGCCTTTTTCCGTCCGTAAAAATGCCACCGCAGACGTTTTAACAGCTTCATAACGGCGATTTTCAGACAAACGGTCTAAAACCGATTTTACCTCTGCTACACGTTCTTCCGCCGATGGCAGACTTTTCCACCGGGTGATATATGACGTAATCATTTTCTCTTCCGACAAGACATAGGCAGTATCTGCCAAGACCTTCTTAACAGCATTATACTCTTCCAGTTCAGCCGGATTTTCAAGATTTTTCACAGAAGTCTCAACAAGAGCCAGTTTCTCGGAAAATGCAGGATTGGCAAGCGCAAAATCCCTCAGGTCATCCAATGTGAAAACCTGAAGGCGCAGCTTCTCGACGATATCGCCTACATAAGCCCTTTTAAGCCATAGTTGCTGAGGAAGTGACAATGCCATAGTCTCAGAGAGGTATTCCGTATCTGTCGGTTTCAGTTGTCCGATATCTGACCGAACGCGAACCGTTCCGATACGTCAAAAGATAATATGAAAAATACATCACAAGCGCTATAAAAATCAGAAGCACGCGCACAAAGGCAGACGAAGCCACATAGGCAGTGCCTTTAACGCCGACAGTCCATACGAAAACCGACCAGCATAACATCAATGCTACACCAAGCACCTCCGCCAATTTATACATATTGCCGCGCGATGTCTTCTTCTTTGCCCATACGGCAAAAGCGGATAAGAACATTCCTGCCGCAGCCATGACAAGAGCTGTCGCAATCGAAATTACGCCTGAATCAACATAGCTGTCAAATTCCAGTCCGAAAAAAGAGACCGAAACAAGCACTGCCGCCCACGACGCAAGCAAGGTTATCGACATCCGTTTCTCAATTGCCATCTGTCTGCGCTTTTTTGATAAGGAAAGTGCCCTCGCAGGGCAATGATTCAGATACAAAGTTCTCTACTATTGCACAGCCGTCGGGAAAAGACGATACAAATAAGTCGGCCGACGATATTCCGACCAAAGCAGAATCTGTCGGCAGCGCAGGCGTCGCCTGCCGTAAGCGTAACCGACGCTCAGCCGTATCGAAACTCATTGTAAACGGTGCGCGCCAGACGTTCCCGGGGTTCAAATTCGACTTATAGATTACATTTCCCTCCCCTCGCCCTGTAAATTCGAGTTCGATTCTCAGCAAAGGCATCAGCGAAGTCGGGTCATAGTCTTCTGAAGTAGGGAAGGAATAGAGAAAAGTCGTGGGAAACGACACAGGATAATCGGTCTGTCCGGCATAGCACTCCATAATTGTGCTGAACGGCACCAGAGTGCGGTCTATCGAATCAAGAGCGGCCCGAATCTGTATCACAGGCCCGATAGTGCTGTTTCTGCCAACGGGGCGCCCCGTCGCACGCAGTATACCGGCAATTTCCTGTGTGGATAGTGTCGGGTCTATACTCTTCATAAGTCCTACGGCTCCGGCAACTATCGGAGCTGCAAAACTTGTTCCGTCTACCATCATGCCGTCGTCGCTCTGCGGAACCTCGCCATAAATGCCGACGCCGGGAGCAGACACTGTCGATTCATATATGCCCAGCGCCGGGAAATTGCCGAAGTTGCTGAAATCGGCCTTCCTGAGATTTTTATCTACTGCCGAAACTTTTATAGTATTTGAACCACGCTTGGAGGCATCGATGGCCGTAAAAATATTTTCGTTACCGGCAGCCCACACTATTGTGACATAAAATTTGTCGGCCATATCGAAGACATACTTCCAAACTTCTTCCTGCCCAAGAAACGACGTCCTGGATAGTTCTATCTGGCGGTCTACACCCAAGCCCTGCAAGTCTTCCGCAAAAGACAGGCCAGCCGAGATATTGACTATAGATGCGCCCTTGTTTATAGCATAGAGCAGCCCTTGCAACATGGCAAAACAGCCGAAACGGCGCCCAAGGCTCACTGGCATAAGTGAGCATTCCGGAGCTATACCGGCCGAGCCATGAGCATTGCCGAGGGCTCCTACCGCGGTGGCCGCCACCATTGTGCCGTGACACAGCACAGGGTCCGGATGCGAGGGGTTGAAATCGGCAGGCAAAGACACATCGCTTCCACCTGAAGAGACATTGTATGGCCCTACAATCTCTATGTCCGAAAATTCAGGGCTGTCGAGGTCGAAATATGAATCGACAACTGCTATTACAACCCCGCTGCCGCCGGTAGACCGCTCCCAGGCCTGGTCTGCCTGTATCGGACCGAAGTACCAGGCCTTGCTACGGTCCTCAAGAAAAGGGTCGGAACCCTCTCCTCCACTCTCCATCACTTCTTCCTCAAATACCATAAACGGTATATCGGGAATCTGCTCGGGAAGTCTGGTCTTAAGTGATGAACGCTCCCCCGGAGGCACTTGGAGAGCCATCAGTTTGGTTATGGAATCGGAAAAAAGAACGGCATATTCGTCGCCGGGATACAGTTCTTTGAATTTGCCGGTCCACTCATTCATTCCTGTGGCCCCTACCTCAGCACTGAAAAGGACATTGAGGCGGTTCGACACAATCCGGCGGCCCTCCTCGTCTATTACATCGTCGTCGCTGATTGGAGGCACAGGCTGCTGCCGCACAGGTGCGAGATTTTCAGGTAGTTCAGAATCGGACACGTTGTCTAAGCTGCTGTCGGAACAGCCGCGGAGCTGAGAGAGAAGATACAGAAGCACAAACAGCAGTCCTATAAAAATCAGACCTCGCCCCAGACAGCCGGCACACCCCCATGGTTCCCAAAAGAAATAGTGCTTGTAGACGGGGCCTTTCTTGTCGAAATGTATCCTTTTCATACCTCTATCTTTTGTATGATTTCACCAAGGGCACGGTTAGCCTCGGGGCGTACTGCCGAACGTCGCAGATGCACCACATAAGCTATTGTCATATACTCGAGCCATTCGTTATAGTGACGGTCAAACGACTCTGTAAGAGTCACTCCGCTTTCCGACATATCTTCGAACAGTTGTGAAAGTTCCTCGTGCGTATAGCCTGAGCGGCGTTCACGCTCTATGTAGTCGTATGCAGGTAGTCCGTTTTCCTCTACCACAAGGCGTGCCTTCTTCTTGAGTTCGTCGCTGAGCAGCGAATATCCGAAATCGTTGACAAATGTATTGAGCACCGATGCCATGAGGTCGGCCACAAGGCTCTCGCGAACCTGAGAAAGGTTTGCGACACTGACCTCCGAACGGATTTTCTCTGCTATTATGTCGGCCAGGCCGAGTCTGAAGGCCGAATCGAGAAGCGTGCCCGTAAGGTCTTTCATCAGCACAGGACTGAAGCCGTCGGCAGATGTGAAAGTATTCATCAGCTCATCGGACTTCACTTTATCGGCCCAAAGCTTCATTATATGGTCGGCAATGAATACTTGATTCGTCTTCGGACGCAGTTTCTCGCGGAAGAGCACGGCAACATCAATGTGACGGCGGGCAAGTTCGGCGGCCGCCTGCTCGCGGCTGCGCCAGTAGCGGTATGATTTCAGCAGACGTTCCCAACGCTCATCGTCGTTGGTACAGCCTTCGAAGTCGCCGCAACGGCGGCGTATTATCTCATATTCCCTGAGATTGTTCAAGTCGTTGTTGATTGCAGTACCATGCACCAGAGAGTGAACCGCTTCGAGACATTCGGCCTCTGTCACCTGAAGAGCGTCGAGCAGATGTCCGAAATAATAATTGTCGGCAGTACATGCTATATCGAACTCCCAGCGCAGATTGAGCGCCGTGTCTATGTTGTGGAGAAGTTTCTCGGAGTCATTGTCTGAATCGTATTCTTTCGACAGTATGTCGCGCACTTCGCCCATTATACGGTCGCGCTCGCGTTTCATCTGCTCATCGCGTATGGCGGAAGCGGCTCGGGCGACCTTGCTCATGCGCTCGATGATATAGAGCGAACCATCGTTGTTGAGGGTAGATGCGACATCCCATGCCAGCTCAGGGTCGAAGAAAAGCTCCCGTACACTCTGATTGGAAATGAATGTGCGGCGCATCAGCCGATAGTAATCGGAGTCCATTTCGAGAGCTCTTTCAGGCGAAGAGAGGGTCACATCATAACCCGAGAACATCTGATTGCCCTGAGGCGTGCATGAGCTGAATTCATACGAGCGAAGCAGATATGTATCCTTGAACGAGACTCCGGGAGCACTCCAGTTCTTGAACCAGTCGACATTATCCCAGTTGAGTACTGCATCGAGCAAAACAGTGCGGAAGCGGTCTTCCCAACGGTTGTTGACCGCTGTCTCTGAGTTATGCGAGTCGAAGGCGCGGTGGGTCATGTCGATATTGATTTTGGTAGCCACAATAAGCAGCGGAGATATGCCTCCCGTACGGGCAAGGGTCTGTGCACGCTCGGCAGAAGTCGCCCCTACGTTGCGACGCACCCACTGGTCGAGAAGTATGTGGAGATTCTTCACTTCCGACTGTTTCTGATGGTGGCAGAAGAGAAGCACCTTCATCATGTGACTCTCGCTGTAGTGATTGAAAAGATATGCAATCTTGCCTCGGAGAAAGAGCTTCACAAGCACAGACTGGCCCGATTTGTCGCGTGAGCCTTCGGTACAGAACGCTTCGTCCTGCTGCTCAGAACTGCGTGCTCCCGGGAAGTCCAGAAGGTCGGTATCGGCCATAAGGTCTTTGCTCACACTGTCGGCGAGTTTGCGGCGCGAATTTGCCGGCAGATAGCCCGGCAAACCGCTATAACTCTCATCGAAGCAGTATTGCAGTGTTTCACTGAGGTATTCTTCTTCGATTTTAAACACAAGTTCGGCACTTACAGCACAGAGGTCGCAAGAAGGGAAAGATGGCACACGGCGCAATTCAGACACATTGCCGTCTGCGGGCACATAAACATCGGTCATCACGCTCCAATCGTCCTCGTCAAGGCCGTTGAGACAAGCCACCGACATTATTGTGCGGCGGTTCTCGCCGCCATGTATCACCGCCTGCAAAGGCACATAGACCTCCGCAGCGAAATTGAGGCGTGCAAGGTCGGCGACAAGGCGTTCGAACAGGCGCGTTATCACCTCGTTCTCATGCCAAAGATATTTCAGCACTTCGGCCCATTCCGCTTCCGGCACCCTGGCTATTACCCTTGTAAGGGTCTCGAAATATTTGGAGCGCAGCATACCCTGCGTGGGAGCTTCGACATAGGTGCCGAGATAGCTCTTTATGTCGAGTATGGCATCTTCGTCCAAGGGTGAGTTCTCCATAGCGGGCCGGTTGCCGTATCTGTCGGCTATTTTCTTCGATATGGCGCGCAGTTCGTCGTCGGAATATGTGGTATAATCGCGTATATTACTGTAATAGCCCGATGCAAGTATTGTTGCGAGCTGGCCTACTGTCAGTAGCTTAACTATCACAGGATAATCGCGCTTATACCGTTCGGGGCATTTGCGGAAGCTGCTCATACGGGTCACAACTCCAGTGGCCTCACGGTCGTCGCCTATAGGGTTTATCTTGTCTACAAACCCGACGCCCTCGGGATAATCTGTAGATTTGATTAGAAAAGGCTTGTCGGCACGGTTGAGGAGCGTATTGATTTGATACGATTTACCTGTCTGGCTCTCGCCGAAGGCACCCACAGCCGGATTTTCCTTCAGAGCCTCGAGCTGGCGGCGCAGCCGGCGGCGTCCGTCGAGTATCTGGAAAAACACCTGCTCATACTGCTCGGGCTTGTTCTTACGGAGCCATTCGAGACCCTCGTTTATTATCTGTATGTCGCGGTCGAGTGTCATGCTGTGTTATCGTGTTTTTATGCTGAGTTCAAATTCTCCTTTGTCGAGCCAGTGCTGGCCATCGTTTATTATGGACTGAGGAATAAACGATACCGCCGAATTAGGCACGGGGTCGCCGTTGGCATCGCTCACCTCGTCGAGAATAAGCGTCTCCGGGTCGGTCATATAGTCGCGGCTGATAGTTACACGCAAGGAGCGGCGCCCGCTGTTGTTGTAAAGCGCGTAGACGGGGCGCCCCTCATAATGAGGCGCATCAAACTGTTTGGTGCCGAAAAATGCCGGAAATACCGTAAGAGCTACACTCTGCGAGTTCCGTTTGGGCGAAAGGAGAGTCTCTGCCATGCGGTCGCCTTTATAAAGACCAATATAGTCATTGGTAGACCTGAACCGCTTTATCATGTCGCTGAAGTCTATCACCATGCCATTGAAACCCTCTGTGGAAGCAAGATGGCCAACCATAGCACCGACTGCCACAACGGCTTTCTGGTCATAGAAGTATCCCTGCGGATCGGCCAGGGGGTACCACTGCCCTACCCTATACTCGTTGAGACGCACAAGGCGGTCGGGTGTCACGGGCATATACTTCACAAACAGCTCTGTTATGGCGTCTATAGATGTCGGACGGCCGGCAAGGACGACTATGTCGCAATGATATGCATAGAGAAGCACGGAAATCTGCTTCATAAGCTTCTCCATAGTAGATTTTACAATATCGGCCACGCGCTCGGGTTCATAACGCCACCTGAGAGTCTCGAAACGGAAGCCGAAGTGCTCGGCAAAGTAGTCGAGAAGATATTTCGACGGCTTTATGTCGGGGAAAATATCATCGTAGGTGAACACTCGCGACGGTCTGTGCAACCGCAACTGCTCCATAAAGAACTGAGCCATCGGGTGAGATATCTGTGTGTTGAAATCCACGCGGCAGCGGCGGTCGCGGTCTTCCATCATATTGCTGTCTGCACCGAAAAAGTCGCGCAACAGCGACACCGCGATGCGCTCACGCACGCGGCGCCCCGAAACGGCATCGTCGGCCGAACGCAAATCGCCGGCCAGTGTACGATAAAAGACATGACGCTGCATGGACGGAATTGCGGCTATGGTCTCGGCATCGCTCTGCAACAATGTATTGTACAAAGCCGAGTAGATGCTGCCCATGTCGGCATAGTCGCCTGTCTCGCCCTCGATTACGATATTCTGAATAATATTGCGAAGAATATCGTCGCCAGCCACATAATAGCTATCCCAGAAAAGCGGTCTTGGTGTCAGAGTGCCTTCGTCGTTGCCTGAACACATATATGTGCACACCATGACATCGGTAGTTCCGGCTCCGATATCGACCGATGCCACAGTCACAGCCTTGTCGGTATAACCTTCGGCGGCAAGTTCGGGGCGCACGTGGCCTTTCAACTCAAAAAACTCTTTTGCCCGCCCTCTATATCGCTCAGCGACCTCGGCATATAGATACACAAGCTGGCAGGCAGTGGCCTCATCGAAATTCCACACACCGTCTTTCTCGCCATCAATGCTTTCCTCGGTCTTGCGGGCAAGTTTCGCAATTGACGGTATTACCTCTATCCGCGGCAAATGTCCGTCCGGGTATATCATCGACAATGCCTCAAATGCATCGAGAGCACACTGGCGCAGTTTTATCTGCTCGGCTCGGGGCATGGCCGTCGGGCATGTAATAATCAGATTGCGTATAGTGCGCTTGCAGTTGATGTCGCCGTGTCGGCGCCTGAATTCCTCGCTGTTAATCTGCATATAAGCCTGCTGCAGAATCTCGATCATCACAAATGTCATGAGCGAAGCACGCGAATAGTGCGTATGGCCGTCGGTCGGCTCTGCAAAAGAGAAGGGGTCGCGGATAAAGTCGCCCTTGGCATCAAAGAGGTCGGAGAGCCCGGGTATGTATATATTTTGGGCCTCCCGGATATACAGAGGGTCGGTGTCGGAAGTCAGGAACTCCCATTTCTGCTTGTAGAAGTCGGTATCCCAGAGGTATCTTTTCGGGCTGGAATAGTTGGTTGTGCTCGCCCACAGACCCTCATCTTCTACCGAACGATAAACAAGGCGCTTGGCCTCGTCGCCAACACGCACCATCGACGGATAGCGGAACATATCCTCCTCTTCTATTACGATATCGTTGGCAAAATCGGCCTGTCGGAAGACCAGGCGCATGTCGAATGGGTGTTCGTATGTGCGGTGGGGTTCGGAGAGGTCTCGAAGAGCAAGCATGGCTGCCTTTGTGAAATCGCCGTTCTCGAACAGCAGCCCGCATGTACGGGAATTGCCGATGTCAAGCACAAAATCAACTGGTATCTCTCGCGATGCCGGACAACGGTGAAGTGTCACTTCGGGCGCCGCACCGGCAAGGCGTATGAAATTGGCAAGATAGATATAGAAGCCAATATAACGGTAATTGGATTTTGAGGCATCAAGGCCGATTAACTGTGCCAGATACTGGCTGAAAACACTGAATCCGGCCGCCGGAGACATAAACAGAATCAGATTGGAGACTCTGTTGCACAGACCAAACTCCATGCGGTCTATGCCCTCGGCAGGGAAAGTCGGACGGAACATCGACATATCGTCATCGCTCGTCCGAGTGTCGAATGCCCAGGTGAAACGATAGCGGCCAAGACCGTCTTCGCGGCTTTCCACACGGTCTATCTTGACACGGCACCATGCATAGGGCACATCGCCCGACACTCCGTGCTGCATTTCGAACATTGGCATAGGCAACCACTTGCCGAGTATCAGTTCGAAAGCCGCCACACGCTCGTGGAGCATGGCTGGATTAGGTGTGCTGTACGACAACAGCGAATTGACAGTAAACATACGCTCCTGATCGCCGGGCTCGATACGGGTATAGAGTGTCGGCGATACATCGCGACGCATAGTCTCTACACCACCTTCGTCGAGCTTCGGACGCCCGTCGGCAAGCAGCTCGATAGTGTTCTTGGCCATTAGCTCACCAACAGGCACATACAGGCCGGCTTCTGAATTGTAGCTGAGCAAGTCGAAAACACGCTCGCCTGTCATCTCGTTGCGGAGATTGCAGAAGCAGTATTTTAGCGCCCGGCCACTCGGCAGCTCAAACTGCCGCGCGGGGTCGAACTCAAGTTCGATGGTATGGAACTGTATGCCGCTGTCGGCTATCAGATGGAGCATATCTTTATCTAATTAATAATTAATAATTTGGAATTAAGAATTATTATGTCATATCTTAATTCTTCATTATCTCTCAGATAATTTCGAGATTGTCGGCAAGACGCTGGCGCACGACCTCGTACATCATCACACCGGCAGCGACGCCTACATTCAGCGAACCGATTTTGCCGAACATAGGTATGGCGCTGCGGGTATCGGCCAGACGAAGCACTTCGGGAGAAATTCCGACGTCCTCAGCTCCCATAACCAATGCCACAGGCGTAGTATAGTCGCCGAGCGTATAGTTCTGAGACGCTTTTTCTGTAGCACATACTATCTGGCAGCCACAGTCTTTGAGAAAGCGGACTGCATCGGCAAGAGAATTTTCGCGGCATACGGGAATATGCAGCAATGCTCCGGCCGAGGTCTTCACGGCGTCGCCTCCGACACTCACGCTACCGCGGGTCGGGATAACGATGGCATTCACGCCGCAGCATTCTGCCGTACGGGCCATAGCGCCGAAATTGCGCACATCTGTAATACCGTCGAGCACAAGTATAAAAGGCAAAAGGCCGTCCTCAAACATCGTAGGCACGATGTCGTGCAGTTTGCAGTATTCTACCGCACTGAGGAAAGCCACCACGCCCTGATGGTTCTTGCGGGTGATGCGGTTGAGTTTTTCAACCGGCACTCGCTGCACCGGTATAAGGTGAGCCTTTGCAAGTTTGAGCAGACGCTGGGCAAGGTCGCCGTTCAGGTCTTTCTTTATCAAAAGTTTGTCTATCGTGCGGCCCGACTCTATAGCCTCAATGGCCGAATGGATTCCAAATATATAATCGCTTGATTCCACTTTAGTCTAAGTTTCTAAGGAATAAGTAATGAGTAATAAGGGATAAGTGATAAGGATTAAGGAATTAATTCATAATCCATAATTCATAATTTTTTGGCGAGAAGTGTGCGTGCCGTTGCCAATGCGGTTTCATCTTCGGGATTACCGCTGAGCATCAGGGCGAGCTCGGCCTGTCGGCCGGCATCGTCAAGACGACGAATGCGCGTTGTGGTGCTGTTTTCATCATCTTCCTTATAGACTTTGAAATGCACTCTGCCCATCGCGGCCACGCCCGGCAGGTGGGTAATACATATCACCTGCAGCGAACGGCTCATTCCGGCCATCATGGCGGCCATGCGAGTGGCAACATCGCCCGACACACCCGTATCAACCTCGTCGAAGATTATCGAAGGCAGATGCATGCGCTCTGCAAGAATAGCACGCACACTCAGCACCAGACGCGAAATCTCGCCGCCGGAAGCAGCTCCGCCCAATGGCATCAGAGCCTGATTTTTGTTGAAGGCGAAGAGGTATTGCACCTGGTCGAAGCCGTCGACACCGAGTTTTCCCCGCGTAAAAGATATGTCGCAGCGCAGATTGGGCATGCCAAGGGGCGAAGCGGCCTCACGAAGTTGCCGCGCGAAAACAGCGGCCGCGGCAGTGCGCCGCTCGCTCAGTTCGCTTGCAAGGGTTATGGCAGCCTTCTTGGCCCGCTTTGCCTCGGCTTCGAGGCGCGCGAGCACGCGGTCGCCGTCCTCAAGGGTGGCAAGCTGGCTCGAGAGACGGTCGCGAATCTCGATTAGCTCGTCGGCATTGGCTACATGGTGCTTCGTTTCAAGCGAATACAGCTGGCTCAGACGCTCTTCCACCTCTTCGAGGCGACCGGGGTCGGCATTGAGCGACTCGCGGTAGTTCATGAGCGTATCGGCAATATCCGACAGCTCTATGCGAGCCGATTCGAGGCGTTCCGACAGATTGTGGAAGTCAATTTCGGGCTCTTCGGCCTCGTCTTCGTCTGCAAGATTGATTGCGAGACTTTCCACGGCCGAGACGGCCTCATCGAGAGCCGTCTGCACGTTCACGGGCTCACCGGAAAGGGGCGTAAGGGCTCGGTCTATCTGTTCGAGTAGCTCATCGAGATTCGACAGTGTCTCGCGCTCATGCTCGAGGGCCTCGTGCTCTCCAGACTGCAGGTCCATGGCTTCCAGTTCATTATACTGAAAGGCGATATAGTCGGCATCGTCGCGGTTGCGGCGAATCATATCGCGTGTCTCGGTATACTGCTTGAGACTCCTGCGGTAGACAGCGTAAGCACTGCGGTAATTATTGAGCAATTCGTTTGTTTCAGCAAGATTGTCAAGTATTTCGAGCTGATAATCAGGCGATGCCAGGAGCAGATTCTGATGCTGCGAGTGTATGTCGATAAGCCGTACGGCAATCTGGCGCAACACAGGCAAGGTGACCGGCGAATCGTTGACGAAAGCACGCGAACGGCCGCCGGGCAAGAGCTCGCGGCGCAGTATGCAGTCGCCGTCGACACTGTCGAAACCCATTTCAGACAGCATACCGCCGACACCCGGTGCATCGCCGATTCCGAAAACGGCCTCTATCACAGACTTCCGGGCTGTATCGCGCACCACACGCATGTCGGCGCGCTCGCCTAAAAGCAGCCCCAGAGCACCGAGAATAATCGACTTGCCCGCACCGGTCTCGCCGGTGATGATGTTGAATCCGGGGTCGAATTCAATCTCCATGCCGCTAATAAGGGCGTAGTTGGATATAAGAAGACTTTTAATCATTTTTCAGCTCCTTTCTTTATTTCCTCGAGCCGTTGGTTCTCTGTAGGATAAATAGGCTCAAGAAGTTTGTAGACGGCCTCGCGCTCGCGCTGAGGGGCCTTGGAGTAGATATTGACAAGCTCATCGAGTTTGGCGTCCTTGAACATAGACAGTGCCACCGACATCGGGGCCGCCGAATATATCTTCTGAACGGCTTCAAGCGATTCGGTCACTGCGGCGCGGCCCTTGTCGACCGATGTCGACATTATATCGAGCCCCTGGCGGTGATACTGATAGAGAAGATCGCGGATTACCGATGCCGGAGCGTCGGTAAAGGACGAGAGAACGGCACTGCGGTTCTTGGTATCTTCGAACGCCTTCCAGCCCGTCTCGCCCGACGACTGCGCCATCTGCACAATCTGCTTCAGGCGCTCGAAATAGGGCTCGCCCCCCTTGGGCGAAAACGAGTCGAAATCAACGGCAAGGATAAGGAAGGCATAGAAATTGAGAATGGCCGTGAGTTGGCTTTCCATATTGTTCACAGAGTAGACAAGCGGCTCGCCCTCACGGTAAGTAAACTCTATCTTGGTGTCCTTGAAGTTGATAAGAGTCGTAGTATAGCTGCTGTTATAGACCGGGCGCAGCGACTGCACCTGCAGGTCGCCTTTCACAATATCGTCGGCATATTCCTTTATCGTAAGAAAAAGGCGGCATTCGATTTTCTCGTTTGTGGCAATCTGAGTGTTGGTGAACACCGTAGTGTTCAGATATTCGCTCATGGCCTGCTGAAGGGTCTCGAACACCTGTTTGTAGGTGCCGTTCACCTGGTCGGAATTGACCTCGACAGTGCAAAGGAGCTCCTGTGCCGAAGCGCAGAAGCCCGATAGCGACAGTAGCAGCACTGCGGCCGCCGAGCGGAGGAGATTTCTTACAATTGTCATAAAGTAGCGATAAAATCGAGGATATCGGCCGCTACAGCCTTTTTTGATTTGAGAGGATAGTCTGCCGGAGTATCGCTGCCGGCCGAGATAATGCTTATTTTGTTGGTATCGGTGCCGAAGCCGGCTCCTTTGTCGGCGAGGCTGTTCACCACAATCATATCGAGATTCTTCCGTTCAAGCTTATCGCGGCCGTTAGCCATGGCATGGTCGGTTTCGAGGGCAAAGCCCACCAAAATCTGGCCCGGTCGCTTGGCTCGACCGAGCGTTGCGGCAATATCGGGATTCTTGACAAGCTCGATATTGTCGAATTCGGCCTTTTCACGCTTTATTTTGCTGTCGAACACATGCGCGGGCGCATAGTCGGCCACAGCGGCCGTCATGATGGCTATATCGGCATTTTCGAAAGCCTCCTGCGAGGCTGCAAGCATTTCGCGGGCACTCTCCACATCGATACGGCGTATGCGCGGACTGCTCACGCTCAGAGCAGTAGGTCCGCTCACCAGCGTCACCTCCGCGCCGCGCGAGGCCGCCTCTTCGGCTATGGCATAGCCCATCTTGCCGGTAGAAAAATTACCGATGAAACGCACGGGGTCTATGCGTTCGTAGGTCGGGCCGGCGGTGATAAGCACCTTCTTGCCCGCCAGAGGGCCGTCTGCCGCAAAAAAGGCATTGAGAACGGCAGCTATTTTTTCAGGCTCTTCCATACGGCCGCGGCCACTAAGACCGCTGGCGAGTTCGCCGGTCTCGGGTTCGATGATATGCACGCCGTCGGCGGCGAGAGTCGCCAGATTGCGGGTGGTGGTAGGATGCGCCATCATATCGAGGTCCATTGCCGGAGCCACAAAGACAGGGCAACGGGCCGAAAGATATGTCGTTACGAGCATATTGTCGGCCACACCATTTGCCATCTTGGCAAGGGTCGAGGCCGTGGCCGGAGCCACAATCATGGCATCGGCCCATTCGCCCAGAGAGACATGCGAATGCCACTCGCCGGTATTGGCGCTGAAAAATTCAGTCACCACAGGACGCTGCGACAGCGACGACAGCGTCACCGGCTGTATGAACTCGCGGGCATTGGGCGTCATCACCACCTGCACCTGAGCGCCGCCCTTGACGAGCTGGCGCAGCAGCACCACGCTCTTGTAGGCCGCGATGCCGCCGCTGATTCCGAGTATTATATTCTTGCCTTTAAGCATCACTTCTTGGCCCGGAGGCGGATACGGGTGAATACTTTCTTGGTGTTTCGGGGAAAATCGCCCTGCATTATCCAGCTGTAGTAGCCGGGGTCTTTTTCGAGCACTTCCTCGGCAACGCGGCCCTTGTATTTGCCGAAATTGATGATTTCGCGGTTCTGGTCGTCGTAGATAAGACGGCCGGCGATATCCACATTGCGGTTGGCGCAGGCATATTCCGAAAGCGCGCCTACATCTGTGGGCAGATCATCATAGCGTTCGAGCTGGGCAAGAAGCACCTCCATCGTAGCGCGGGTGTCGGCAAGAGCGCCGTGGGCACCTTCGAGCTCGGCACCACAATAATAGCGATAGGCCGCCACAAGGGTGCGGGGCTCTTTCTTGTGATAGATAGTCTGCACATCGATGAAACGGGCCTTCGAGAAATCGAAATCCACGCCTGCGCGCTCAAACTCGGCATCGAGCAAAGGAATGTCGAAGCGGTTGGAGTTGAAGCCGGCAATATCGCAGCCTATGAGCTGCTGTGCGAGCGATGCCGCCACCTGGCGGAAAGTAGGCTCTGCGGCCACATCATCGTCGGTGATATGATGTATGGCCGTAGCCTCAGCCGGGATAGGCATTTCGGGATTGATGCGCCGAGTCTTCTCTACCACATGACCGTCGGGGTGGAGTTTCACCATCGAAATCTCCACTATGCGGTCGGTCGATATATTCGTTCCGGTAGTCTCAAGGTCGAAAAACACCACCGGACGGTTAAGTTTCAGTTTCATGTTTTAAGAATTTATAATTAAGAATTTATAATTAAAAATTGAATGCCACTTTGGTGACAGCCGGCGAATATTTGCAACAATTATTTTTGTTCAGAATATTCGAGTACAGTCTTTTAATTCTAAATTCTTAATTCTAAATTAGAATTCGCCTACGGTCATAGGCATCAGGAGCATGAGCAGTTCGGTATTCTCAGGCTCTTCGGCAGGGCGGAACACGCCCGGACGACCGGCATCGCCAAGGTTGACAACCACATCAGAACCCTTGATGGTAGTAAGGATTTCGGTGAGGAAGCTGGCGCTGAAGCCGATAGTGAGCTCGCTGCCGGTGAACGAACAAGGCACCTGCTCGCGCGCGCTGGTGCACAGATTGTTGTCGTTGGCCTTCAGAAGAATAGTCTCGGGGGTGATACGGAACTTCTCAAGACCGCCCTCAACCTCCACAAAAATACCGACACGACGCACAGCGTTGAGAAGCGCCAGACGGTCTACGGTGAGCACGAGCGTGTTATTGCGGGGCATCACGCGGTTGTAGTCGGGATAAGTGCCGTTGAGGAATGCGCACTGGAAAGTGAAATTGGCGCTTTCGATGACGGCGCTGCGGGCCGACATGGTGATATCGAGAGTTTCCTCTTTGGCGAACACGTTCTTGATGATGGTCGACGATTTGAAAGGCAGCACGCACTGGCCCTGTACGCCGGGAGCTGTGCGGCGGTCAGTGTAGCGCACAAGCTTGCGTGTGTCGGTAGCCACAAAAGTAATGCTTTCGGGAGCTATGTCGAGCAGCACGCCCTGCATAATCTGGCGATATTCGTCGGTGCTGACAGCGAACATCGTATTGTCGAGACCGGTGATAATCTGTTCGGTTGCCACACTGAAGCTGATAGGACGGTCGTCGCCGGCCACGGCAAATGCCGGATACTGGTCGCCGGGAAGACCTACGAAGCTGTAGTGACCGGCCGAATACGAAAGCTGCACTTCGAGGGTATCTTCGTTTACATCTACCTCCACACCCTGGTCGGGCAGCTCCTTGAGGAGCTCAACAAGACGGCGCGCACCAAGGCAGAGACTGCCCGAGCCCTTGGCACCGGCCACTTCGAGACGCGCGGTGAGAGCATTTTCGGCGTCCGAACCCGTGATGGTGAATGTATCGCCATCAAGAGTCAGCAGAAAGTTATCAAGAATTGCGAGTGCGTTCTTAGAGTTGATGACCTTGCTCACGGCAGCCGCGGCATTATAGAAGGCTTTGCTCGAAACGTTGAATTTCATGACTTTATATGTGTTTTGATTTATTTATTCCTATGAATGCGCAAAGCGCACTTATTTAATCTACAAATATAATAAATTTTCCACAACACCCGAAAAAAATTTCCGGGCTAAAAAAGCAAAACCGCGTCCGAGAAATGCCGGACGCGGTTTTTGAATGCTATAGAAATCTGTGATTATTCGTAGATGAGCTCGATATCGTCTACCCACATGGTCGAGCCGGCGCCGCCGGTAAAGTAATCGCCATAGCGGCTTGCCGAAGCTACAAGAATGATATTCGACGGTATTTTTGCGCTATCCTTGTAATCCAGAGGAATTGTAAATTCCATGAGGTCATTACCCGGAGTTGCTTCCGCAAACACTTTTTCACCGTATGCGATTACATTCGCACCGTCCTTATCGAAGAGCTGAGGCGGACTTGCGGTCTTGACAACGCAAGGCCACTGTTCGTTTCCATACTCAACCGTAGTATCGTCTACAAGAGCGATATAAACGATACCGTTGTCGAGGTCACCTTTCTTCACAGATATATCTGACGGAAGCGAGCCGACATTGTCTATGCTCACAGGATTATATTTTACCCAAACACGCATTGCCTTCGGACGTCCGTTAAATGAACGACCCCAGCCGAGGACACCGTTTGTGCCGGCTGTTTCGAGATATTTTCCTGCAAACAAGTTTCCGGCTGCGAATTTGATTACAACCTTTGTAGAAGCAAGTTTTGCACTGTATGAGCCTGAATGCTTCACTTCAGAATCGGGCATCGTTATATTGTATTTCGCACCGATGGTAGTAGAGCCATGGTTACCAGAATCCCAGAACATAGAGCCTCCGGGAGCGTAGAGCAGATATGCTTTGCCTGACGTATCCCAGTCTTCGAAACCTGCATTAGGCAACTGCGGCTCTGAATCTGTCGCAAAGGTCTGAACAGCGGTCTCGAAGTCGTCCGACACAGCCTTATACTCATAGTTTGTGCCGGGAACAAGGTCGGTAAGCTCGGCATAGAACTCGGTTCCCATAGCCAGCGCTCGACTCACGGGAGTACCTTCTATGTACTGCCACTCGCCGACACCGGCCTGACGATAGCGGAAGCCTACGCTCTCGACATCGTTTTTCGTCACAGTTCCCCGCAGAACGGCCTTGCGCGAGCTATAATCGGCAGGCGATACAGGAACTATAACTACGGGAGCATCGCTGACGTTGAAAATCAGCGTCGCCGCAGAGGTCTGGCCCTTGCTGTCGGTTGCGGAAATAACGAATGTGTGCTCACCGTCGCCGAGCGTATTGGTAAAGTTCTCAGTGAAATTGATGCGGAAGAGCGATTTCTCCTTCTGCTCGTTGCCGACAACAGCGGCTACATAGCGGCATGAGATACCCAGCTCATCGAGAGCGGCGAGAGCGGCGGCAGAACCGGCAGCGATTTCAACATCAGTACCGCCCTCCATCACGTCGAGGCCGGAAAGCTCCTCGCTGTCGAGCACGACACTCACAATTTCGTCGGCACTCGATATAAAGACTGTGCGGTCGCCTATTTCGCCCTTGGCGGCGGTAAGAGGCTTGGCAATGTCAAAATCATAGCCTGCGATAGAAGGCGGTGCTATGAGTTCGATATTATCGTTGACCTCTATCACTTTGTCGTCGATTGTTATGGTAACGATGGCACCGCCGACATTTGTGCTCTGGGTGCTGTATGTCACATTGAGAACATACAGATGCCCGGGCAGAGCATTCTCAATCACGCCTTCCTGCTCGAAAGGCTCTCCATTGAGTTGCGTGCCCTTGAAGGTCCATGCAAGGTTCTTGTCGGTCGACGGCATCATATAGTATGCACGGCGGCCGTCGGTTGCGTCCTCTACCGTAAAGTCGAGCGAACCGCGACGGTGGCCGACAGTCATGGTATAATCCGACAGATAATTGCCGAGACCGTCCTGATATTTCACCTCAGCGGCCACATTGGCAATCTTGCAGAGAATATTGACATCAGATGTCTCACCGCCCTTGACAGCGAACTCGGTATAGCCTTTGAAATATCGCTTATCCCATGAGGCAGAAACAGAGTCGCCGGCCCAAGCCTCGGCTATATAGCTGCCCGAGAGCATGGGGAAAGCGCCGGTGGGAACGTCGGCAAGGGTATTATACCGGCGCACCAGACCGCCTTCCGCCCGCGAAATCCATATCATCGTTCCGGCTTTGATATCGTCTTCGATTGCACGCGACACAACTGTCATATCGGTGCTCACGCTGGTGCTGAGCACGATATTACCCTCGCCCGAGCCCTCGAATTTCTCTTCGGAGCAAGCGGTTGCAAGCATAAGGCCTGCAGCCATTACATATATATAGTTTATCCTTTTCATAAAGCAAGGGCTTATTCAACAACCTTGAAAACCAAGGTCATAGATTTCTCATTATTATCAGAATCAACAGTGCGAAGCTCAAAAGAGTGCTCTCCTACAAATGCCGAGAGCATTGGTATGAAGCCCGAAATATCGAATGGAACTACAGTCTTGCCTGCAACAGCATCTTTTATCGGTAAGTTCAAGCCATCGGGGCCAAGAGAAGCCTCAAGGTCTCCGGGATTTGCGAGGTCGAACGTGTCGAGCAGTCCGAGGTCGGCAAGCGCGGCAGAGAAGCCTTCATCACCGGGTTTGATTGTCACAAAAAGGTTTTTAACACCCTTTTCGGCATTGATATTGACTACAACTTCACCAAAAGAATCATCGCCCTGCTTAACGGTATTGACGCCTTCAAGATTGAAATTGTCATTGTCGGCACCCTTTGTAAACTCAATTACGTCATCGCCGGGGGTCGGAGGTGTAGGCTCGTCGGGGCCGGGCTGGTCGGGGTTCTCGGGGTCTTCATGGCCGGGGCGGTCGCTCGGGTCGAGTGTGGGGTCAACCACAGTAACATTACCGTTTACATCTACCTCAACTATTTCTGTGTCAAGAGATATGCCGCCGGGCGTGATGGAGCCGTCGGGTTTGGGTACATCAGGGCCAACTTTCACTCCATAGCGCACTATACGGTGCTGCCCCGGGGCCACGTCGGTAAACGGAGCCTTGTTTTCGGTGGCATTGCCGTTGATTGAGCCGGCAAAGCGGGCAACCATAGTGGTCGAACCTTCCACATATTCGAAGTAGGCCGCAGTACCCTCCTCTATTTCTTTCTTAGTGAATGTGATGAGGCCTTCGTCGTTGGCTTCGATAACAACCTTTACATCGTCGCTCACTACAGCCTTGAGCTCGTCGGTGAACTCGACTGTGACTTTAACAGACTTGAATTCGGCTGTAACGGTGCCGACTTCTGTTATCTTGTTCTTTTCGACAGTAAACGATTTGGATTCGCCATAGTAATATGGCATTTCCCAGGCAGCCTTTTCGACGTCGTGCGATTTCACTTTCACCACATAGCCGTCGCCTGCGGCGAGAGTGACTATTTCGGGCATCTGGCCGTAGACCCACGAACCGGCTTCGGCTCCGGTCTTGTCATATATTGTCACCTGGAAGCTGTTGACGTCGGCTGCCGCACGCGAGCCCGACGAAACAATCACGTTGGCGTTTTCCTTGACATCGACAACCATCGAGCCAAGAGCCAGAGAGCCGTCAGAACCAACAGGAGGAGTCCAGTGCTCCGAGCACGATGCGACAGTAAGCATTGATGCCGCAAGCGCGATATTATATATATTGATTTTCATCAGTTTTCTATTAATAGATTAATTCTATATCGTCGATATAAAGTTCGGAGCCAACATACTCGCCGCCCGAAGTATTTTTAACGCCGGGGCAACGCCAATAAGTAGTGGACGCGCTCATGGCAGCCTCATTACCCGACGATTTGAATATCACACTAATCTTTGCGGCCTTACCGGTATTGACACTATACACAAGCGGTATTGACACTTCTGTATATTCCGATTGCTCACCAAGTTCGATTCGTCCGCTTGAAATAACAGTTCCCGATTCGTCATAAACTGACACTTCGGCTGTACCATAGTCTCCATTCCCTGAACTTACCACGTCATAGCGGTAAAAGAAAGTAAGCGCAGACGGACGCGATGTAAAACCATGGCCATATACAGGAGCCCCATTCTGATATGCTCCAAGGTATAATTCGCCGGGAGTCTTATTCTGACATGTTCCGAAACCCTGGCCGGAAGATGCGGCACTAGCAGTATTGCCACGACCCCAACCCACTGTTCTTATCAAAGCCGCATTCGAGCCCGAATACTGCTTATCGCTGTGTAGAGTGGCGTTTCCTTCTGTATGACCATCAGAATGTGTGCTAGTTCCCCAAAAACCGCCTGTCGCCGTCGACTGGGTGCTTCTGCTATTTGCCGGAATTGTTCCGGAAGTTGCTTTATAGGAACAGCCTCCAGTATTCAGGCCATTTCCACTACCGGAACCGTAAGTAGAGATTGTAAGAGGATTTAAAGTATTCCATGCATTTTCCGAACCGACAGTCCAAAGATACTGATAATCACCTTTCTTTTCAGGATCCCAAAAATCCATATCCGGGTCAGGAAGCTGAGTGGCGGCTTCGGCACGGACGGCGGCTACGGTGGAGCGTTCGTCGCTAACGACGCGGATATTGTTCACCTGACCGGGGGTAAGGCCGGTAACCTTGTAATAGTTGCCCTCTACAGCACCGCCTATAGCTATGTCGGCACCATTGACTGTAGCACCGAATGTAAGGGTGCTAAGGTCGGCGGGAGCATTGGTTTCGTTGTCGAATACGGAAACATATGCGTATTTGGCGAATACGTTGTTATCGTCGGCCGATACTACATAGCGCGGGGCCTTGATTGTAGTGCTTGTCGAGTATCCGTTGCATTTCGCGGTAAGCTCGATGTTGCCGGTGCTTGTGAATCCGTTCATCGTCACTTTGTAGAAACCGGCTGCTCGGCCAAGAGGCTCTACTGTCCAGTCTGCTACAGGGCGCGGACGGCCCGCGCTTGAAGCCATATATGTGAGCTCGATATTTGCTTTCGGGTCGGGTCCGTTATACTCCATGGTGAGTGCGACAGGCTCGCCGGGCATATAGAATGCCTCGCCGGCAGGGTCGAGGTTCAGGACAAGGCCTTCAGCCTCAACAGTGAGAGCCATAGAGCCGGTGCGGCCGTAATTGTCGGTCACAGTAACGGTAAACTCGCTTGTGTTGCCTTCGGGGCTGGTCTTGATATTCTTCAGCACACCGGCGAAGTCTATCTGAGCCATCTGGCCGGGATTACGCCATAGACCGAGAGCGGCGAGGCCTTTGCCGGTAAGGAGCTGCTGAGTAGCGGCATCGGCTCCAAGGAGTTCTACGGAAGCGGGCCAGCCGTTAAGGCCATGTGAGCTCGTTTCGAGCAGCACGCTCTTGAGACCGCCCATAGCTACAATATTGAGTTTGAGAGGAGTCTCGGGTACAAAGCCCTCGACAAAACTTACGGCCTCGCCTGCCACAAAGCCGTCGGCGGTGATTGCCGGAGGCTCGGAGCTGAAAAGGCCTTCGAGCTTGATTTCTACATTTTCGGTTTCGAGGGTTTCATCCCAGTCTACTTTTAGAGCGGCATCATTGACCTCGCCGCCGTTTACATCCACAGTCACTTTGTAGTGGTGTCTGGCCTGAGCGTTGACTGTAGCTACAGTGGTTGTCGCAGTCTGGCCGCCTACAGTGGTAAACGACATTTTAACAGCGACCTCACCGGGCAACACATAAGCCGGACGAGTCTCATCGCTCGCAATTGTAACACCGCCGATTTCCACCGACCAGTCGCTCATATACTTCTGAAAAGCATCGGTATAAGCGATTGAAAACATCGATTTTGACATCGATGCGCTCACACCTACTTCGGTTGCCTGGTCGTCTTTCACTGTCAGCGTAGCCGAGCCATAATAGGCCGGAACATCGAAACCTGTGCTTTTCTGGTCACCGTACCATACGCTCAAGAGATATTCTCCAATCGAGAATCGCTCTGTTTCGCAGTCTTTTACAAAAGCATCAACACTTTCCCAGGTCTTTTTGTAGTCGCCCGCAGTAGTTTCGAGGGTAACCGAAAGATCATTGACCCCGACAGAGCCGTCGGCACGCGAATCGGGCGATACCACCCTCCCCGCTCCCAAAGTCTGCGAGTCAAGTCCTATCAAAGGCATAATGCGCCCCTGCCCTTTGCCGCGGGTTTCGCCGAAATCGTCGCAACCACACATCAAAGTCACAGCAGTAAGCGATACCATGCCGGCCATGATAGTTTTTTTCATAATGATATTGGTTTATTATTAGTACATTCTCTCATAAGTTATCCGCAGTTATCCGCAATCCGGATTAAAAACTAAATACACGGACACATTATGACGGCAAATTTAGCTAAAATAACTTTCTCAGCCAAAAAAAACTCAAACGCAAGAGCCCCACAGTCCTTTTTCGTCAACTTTATCTACCTAACAACCAGGCATGAAAGCGACGGCAAGCCATTCGGTGGCACATTTATGGTTTTACGATTATTTAGCAGTCAAAACGCCACATATCTGAAGTATTTTGCTTATTTTTGCGACCGTTTTTACAGCAGACACACATATATTACTTACAAAGAATTGAAAAGCCCTTCTCTTGCCACGAGTGTGGCTAAATCTCCATCTTTCGCCCTCTCGGCGTTTCCGGTAGTTACTCTTCTTGTTTTGTTGGTCGGCGTGGTTGTTTTCATAGGTGCCGATGCGATTTCCGACCTCAGCCCCTGGGCCTTGCTGGCCTCGGCCATCATAGCCGTTGCACTTAGCGCCTTTTCGGGCACACTATGCCGGCGCGGTCTTACCGTCGGTTTCCGCCGAAGCGCACGCCAGATTCTTCCGGCGGTGCCGATGCTTGTGTTCATAGCAATGGTTTCGACCACATGGATGCTCAGCGGTGTTGTGCCGACGCTTATAGACTTCGGCATGAGAATACTCAACCCGACATTTTTCCTTGTCACCACATGCGCCGTATGCGCCGTCATATCGGTTCTCACGGGCAGCTCGTGGAGCACCATCGCCACTATCGGCGTGGCCTTCATGGGCATCGGAACTGTCATGGGCTTTCACCCCGGCTGGGTGGCCGGAGCCATCATTTCGGGCGCTTATTTCGGCGACAAGGTGTCGCCGCTCAGCGACACCACCGTAGTGGCCTCGAGCGCGTGCGGCGTAGACCTGTTCGACCACATACGCTATCTCATGCTGACGGCCATTCCGGCCATGGGGCTGGCTCTTCTGGCGTTCCTCATTGCGGGGCTGTGCATAGACGCTTCTCCGGCAGAGAGCGCCGGCGACATGCTCGGACTTATCAACCGCACTTTCGTCATCACTCCCTGGACTTTGGTGATACCGGCCGTAACGCTTACTCTGATTGCATTCCGCGTCAACACACTGCTTACTCTTCTGATAAGCTCAATGCTCGGTCTGGCAGGCATCTTCATATTCCAGCCGGGAAACGGCCATGCTCGCCGGCGGAGAGTCGTTTGCCGATTATGCCGGCATGACGCTGCGTCTGCTCTGGAGCGAGACCGCATTCGACACCGGCCATGAGACATTCGACAGCCTCGTAGGCACCGGCGGCATCACCGGCATGCTCCCGACGATAGCACTTGTGCTGTGTGCCATGACATTCGGCACCGCAATGATAGGCACAGGCATGCTCGGCGTACTCACCCACAAAATCACCGCACGCCTCAAAAGCCGCTTTGCCATCGTAGGCTCTACAGTCGGGGGAGGCCTGTTCATCAACAGCTGCACGGCCGACCAGTATCTTTCGCTGATTATCGGCGGCAATATGTTCCGCAATGTCTACCGTCGCTTCGGCCTTGAGTCGCGCCTGCTCAGCCGCACCCTCGAAGACTCTGTGTCGGTGACATCGGTGCTTATTCCATGGAATTCTTGCGGCGTCACCCAGTCGACTGTGCTCGGAGTGTCTACCCTCACCTATCTGCCATTCTGCGTGTTCAATTATCTGTCGCCGGTGATGTCGCTCGTCATGGCGTTTACCGGCTTCAAAATCAAGCAGACATACGCCAGCTACAGATTACAGGTCAAAAGTTAGATTACAGACTTACCACTTCCACCTTGCCGAGCTTCAGACGTGTTTCCAGATACTCGGCAAGTTTTGTGCGCTCGGAATGATCGAAACGCCCGTGCGTGCGGATTAACGCCACATTGGCCGTATCGACCGACTGCTCGGCCGGGCTGGCGAAAACCGTTGTGGTGATGGCTATATCCTTTATCTTCGGAAAGAGCACTTTCAGTTCGGGCGAAATCTCGGGAGCGGCGATAGCCGATGTGCGGTCTATGCGCAGCACGGCCTGAAGCGAGTCTATGACGCTCTGTTGATGCGAGATAGTTGCCTGTGTCAAGGCATAGATATCGCTTATGGCGGTAGGCTTGTCATTGTCGGTCTCATATGCACCGCCCTGTATCAGAGAAAGGTCCGTACCGGCCAGCCCGTAATATTTCAGCCGCCCGGCCAGAGCCAGATGGAGCGAGTCGGGAGGCAGCGCACGCCCTATAAGGGTGATTACGAGGTGTTTCTCGCCATGCTCAATATATGCCTTGCGCCCGAGCACCTGAGTGCCCGGAAAATCGCACTCGTGCTGAATGAAGCGGTCGGCATTCATGGTAAATCGACTCTCGCGCAGCATATTGTATGTCAGATATATACTTGGCAGCATTGTGAGCACCGCAAGAGTATATACAATGCGGCGGACACGGCGCGCACGACCGCTGTCGGCAGGCAAGCCCTTGTATTTCATCAGCTTTACGCCGATAAATGTGGCAAAGGCTATATATATCGAATTTATGATAAAGAGATATGTGGCGCCGAAGAAGTAATTAAGCTGCCACGTGGCGAGTCCGTAGCCGGCGGTGCACAGAGGAGGCATAAGAGCCGTAGCGATAGCCACACCGGGTATTACGTTGCCTTTGTTCGTGCTTCCGAGCGCTATGATACCGGCCCCACCGCCGACAAAGCCTATGAGCACGTCGTAGATAGTCGGCGAAGTACGGGCAAGGAGTTCGCTGTGCTGCTCGTTTACAGGCGATATGAGAAAAAACAAGGTCGATGCGATTATTGAGAACACTGCCGCCATCAGAAGATTGCGCACGCAGCGTTTTATCAGTTCGAAATCGTGGATGCCGACCCCGAGCCCCACTCCGATTATAGGACCCATCAAGGGCGATATAAGCATGGCGCCGATTATAACGGCCGTAGAGTTGGTGTTAAGTCCCAGCGACGCAATCAGTATCGCCAGAATGAGGATAAGAATACTTGTGCCGCGGAACGACACTCCGTCGCGTATATTCTGCTCGGCCTGCTCCTGCGAGACGAGCTGCCCGTTGAGCGAAAAGTAATTGACGAAAAAGTCGGAAATCCTTGTGGCTAAATTGGGTTTCATAGAGTTGCGGGGCAGATATTTACAAAACTATAGGTATATAACAATTCCGGATATAAAAATCCCGCGGCAGAGCTGGGAAAAAGCATGCCGCGGGATTTATGCGATCAGTTATCAGAAATAGCGTCCGAGGTCGGCATTGCGCATGTCGCCGGTTTCGGTGAATGCCTCGTGTAGAGCGAACGAAGCGCGGAGCGAGTGCGGTGTCTGGCCTGCGCCGCGGTTGAGATAGTCGGTGAGGACTTCGCGATACATCGGGTGAGCGCAATTGTTGATGATTTCGCGTGCACGCTGCACGGGGTCCTTGCCGCGAAGGTCGGCGATACCCTGGTCTGTTACGATGATGTCGACAGAGTGCTCGCTGTGGTCGGCATGGGCAACCATAGGCACAATATTGCTGATAGCGCCGCCCTTTGTCACCGACGGACAGCTGAAAATCGAAAGATAGGCATTGCGGGTAAAGTCGCCTGAACCGCCGATACCGTTCATCATCTTGGTGCCGAGCACGTGAGTGGAGTTCACGGCGCCGAAAATATCGGCTTCGAGAGCTGTATTCATCGCAATGACGCCTATTCGGCGGATAACCTCGGGGTTATTCGATATTTCGGCCGGACGCATCAGAATTTTGTCGTGGAAGAAGCTGATGTCGGAGAAGAGTTTCTCTTCGGTCTCGTCGGAGAATGTCATGGAGCATGTGCTGGCGAAAGTACATTTGCCTTTCTTGAGGAGCTCGAGCACGGCGTCCTGGATAACTTCGGTATACATCATGAAGTTAGGCAGCTCCTTGCTTTCGCCGAGGTCGTAGAGCACGGCATTTGCCACGTTGCCTACACCCGACTGGAGGGGAAGGAATTCTTTGGGCAGACGACCGGCCTTGTATTCGCCTACGAGGAAGCTTACAACATTCTTGCCGATGAGAGTAGACACCTCGTCGGGGGCGGTGAAGGGCTTCACGCAGTCGTAAGAATCGGTGCGCACAATACCTACTACCTTGGCGGGGTCAACTTTGAGCACGGGCGAGCCGATGCGGTCGTTGGCGGCGTAGATGGGTATTTCGCGACGATAAGGGGGGTCGAGCGGCATATAGATGTCGTGCATGCCGAGAAGCGCCTTGGGCAACTTGGCATTGAGCTCGATGAAGATTTTCTTTGCCATAGCGGCATATGTCGGCACATTGCCGACACCGCAGCCGAGCACAATTTCGCCAGAATCGGAGATATCGGCAGCTTCGATGATGGCGAAATCCACTTCGCCGTAGGTGCCATAGCGCATTTCCTGAGCCATTTCAGAAAGATGGCGGTCATTGTAGTGGCAATCGTGGGAGTTGATGCGCTTGCGGAGGTCGGGCACATTCTGATAGGGCGCGCGCATATTGTATGCGTTGGCACGCGAAAGAACGCCGTCTACGTGGTCGCTGGTAGATGCGCCTGTAAACATGTTTACTTTGAAAGGTCTGCCGGCTTCGTGCTCGCGCACGGCTTTTTCGGCAAGAGCTTCGGTAATAGCTTTAGGTGTGCCGGGAGCGGTGAAACCCGAAAGACCGAGCGTAGCTCCGTTATGAATCATTTCGGCAGCTTCCTGAGCTGTAATGAAATTAAATGCCATTGCTTTATGCGGTAAGTGTTAGTATTTTTTTTGATATGAATATAAGGTCAGAATTTTCGCTTGAGAATCTCACTCCAGATTATAGCCTTGCGCAGATCGCCGCCGGGAACAGGGGGTATCGCCGTCACCTTCCGCTCGGGCTCTCTCGCCGGCTTATCGGCTGTGACACGCACGCCTTCCTCGGGCAGCGGCGCCGGTTCTGGCGCAGATTCCGCTTTCATAGCGGCCAATGCTTCCTCCGCTGCTCTGGCCGCGGTGCGCCGACGCGAAAGCGCGGCATGCCGGGCAGCCTCGGCCCGACGCGATTCCGCTTCGACGTAAGGATTCACAGTCTTGGCAGGCCTACGCCCGGGCGACGGCCGTTTCGCAGTCGTCGAGACGTTCTTTTTCTCGCTCGCTTTCTCGATTAAGAAAATTATAACGCCTACAGCAATGGGAACTATGACGGAAAGAGAACTCGATTCCACGCTTTTTTTGTAATTTTGCACAAAAATAGTCAATCTTGTGCAAAGGCACAAATATTTTATGGATAACAAAGACAATAAACTCTTATATATAGAGACCTATGGCTGCCAGATGAACGTAGCCGACACAGAAGTGGTTGCCTCTATCATGGAAATGGCGGGCTATCAGCTTACCGACAGCATCGGACAAGCCGACGCCGTGCTGCTCAACACCTGCTCTATCCGCGACAATGCCGAACAGAAAATTATTTCGCGCCTCAAAGTTCTTGCAGCCGAACGCCGCAAGCGCGGACGCCTCCTCATCGGCGTTATAGGCTGTATGGCCGAGCGTGTACAGCAGGAGCTGGTAGAAAAACACGGTGTAGACATCGTTGCCGGCCCGGACGCCTATCTCGACCTTCCTGCCCTCTTCGCCTCGGCCGAAAACGGCCAGCCGGCAGTCAATGTCGAACTGAGCACCACCGAAACATACCGTGATGTAATGCCGGCCCGTATTCCGGGGCAGACTGTATCGGGTTTCGTAAGCATAATGCGCGGCTGCAACAATTTCTGCTCATACTGCATTGTGCCCTACACCCGCGGACGCGAGCGCAGCCGCCCTGTCGACAGCATACTCGGCGAAGTGGCCGACCTACGCAAGCGCGGCTTCAAAGAAGTTACCCTACTAGGGCAGAACGTCAACAGCTATCTCGACGGTGAAACCGACTTTGCCGCCCTTATTTCGGCCGTTGCCGAAGCCGCGCCCGATATGCGTGTGCGCTTCACCACTTCGCACCCCAAAGACATGTCCGACGCCATAATCGACGCCATCGCCTCGCACACCAACATTTGTCGCCACATTCATCTGCCGGTGCAGAGTGGAAGCAACTCTGTGCTCAAGGCCATGAACCGCAAATATACCCGCGAGTGGTATCTCGACCGCATTGCCGCCATACGCAGCCGCATACCCGACTGCGGCATTTCCACCGACCTCTTCACCGGCTTCCACGGTGAGACCGAAGAGGATTTTCAGGAGACGCTAAGCCTCATGCGCGAAGTCGGATTCGACTCTGCATTCATGTTCAAATACTCGGAACGCCCCGGAACTCTCGCTTCGCGCACTATGCCCGACAATGTGCCTGAAGAGGTTAAAATCGAAAGGCTCAACCGCATGATTGCGCTTCAGAACGAGCTTTCGGCCTCGTCTAACCGCGCCGACATCGGCCGTGAGTTCGAGGTACTCGTAGAGGGTGTTGCCAAACGCAGCAAAGAGCAGATGGTAGGCCGCACAAGCCAGAACAAGACTGCCGTATTTGCCCGCGGCGACGCCAAAGTTGGCGAAACACGCCGCGTGCGCGTGCTCGACACCACCTCTGCCACACTCATCTGCGAGCTGGTATAAATAGTTAGAAATTAGAAGTCAGGAGTTAGAAGTTTCGGCCGCAACAGCCAACTTCTAACTCCTGACTTCTAATTTCTAACTCCCCTTAAATTTCTACTGAAATCTTTACCGGGAAATGGTCGGACGGCGTACGGGCCTTATATTTGGTGAGTTCTATTTCTTCCGGTGCGAAAGCTTCTTTCTGCCCTGTCTCACCCTCGACAGGGGTGCGGTAAGTATCGGTAAGAATGCCATATTTCAGCACTTCGACCTGCGGCGACACAAAGATATGGTCAATACGCGACTTCGTGTATTTCTCAGCCGAATAGCCATTGTATGTGCCGGTGGTCTCATAGACCATCTTTGCTTTATCATGTGAATCATCAAGGAGTTCACCCTCTACGATAGCGGCATAAGAGGGCGAAAACTGGTCTACATTGAAATCGCCCGAGAGAAACATCGGCAATGTGGCTCCAAGCTCGGCGAGACGCTTCTTGACAAGATTGGCACTCTCCACACGGGCTTTTTTACCTACATGGTCCATATGCAGGTTGAAATAGAGAAATTCCCGGCCACTCTCATTGTGGCGGAAATGCCCCCATGTACAGATGCGGACACACACCGCATCCCAGCCGAGCCCCGGCTTCTCTGGTGTTTCCGACAGCCAGAAATCACCGTGGTCGAGAACTGAAAATTTTTGTGTATCATAAAAAATTGCCGAATGCTCTCCTTCGTCGGCTCCATTGTCGCGGCCTACTCCGATATAGTCATATCCGGGCAGAAGACTCTTCAAATCTTCAAGTTGCGATTTGAAGCCCTCCTGCGTGCCGAAAATATCGAAATCGTGAAACTGAATGAGCTGAGCAACGTGCGGCGCACGCACACTCCAGCCATTGCCGGCCTTGACGTCGCCGTCGTTCATCTGTCGGATATTATAAGTAGCGATGTTGAATGCAGCCTTCTGTCCGAATGCCGCCATTGCCACTGCAAAAATAAGGGCAAATAATATGAAACGATGGTTCTTCATATCTCAAAAGCAAATTTGGTTTGTGCAAATTTAGCTCATTTTCTTAAAACGACCTTCTTAAAACAGCCGTTACTGGGCTTCGAGATAGAGGACGCGGCTGCCCCACTCGTTTTTGTCGGGCTTGGCGACATTGTAGTTCTGAGGCATTTCAAGACCGTTGTCCATCAGGTATTTTCCTGAGAATATTTTTCCTTCGTATGACAGCGGCTTCACGTCGATAGAGTTAAGTTCGGTCACTTTGTAGAGTCTGTCGGGGTCGAGACCGGCCATGGCGACACGCGGCAACTGCTGGTTGCGGAACGACTCCGTCTTCCACCAGTAATAAACAGCCTTGTCCTTGGCCGGCGACACATACATCAGCGATGCGATGCCCTTGCCGTCGTAGGGCGACTGAAGGCGGTATATATCGCCATCAATCAGAACAGGACGCACAAGTGTCTTATATTGCGCTATCGCCTTGCGGCACATATCCTTTTCCTGCTCGGTCATTTCCGACGGCTGCATCTCCATACCCAGACGGCCACTCATAGCCACATCGATACGATATTTCATCGGTATGCGGCGCTGAGTCTGGTGATTGGGCGAGGCGCTGATATGGCTTGCCATGGTTGTAGGCGGGAAGAAGTAGCTGTCGCCCCACTGCAGGAATACACGCTGGAGAGCGTCGGTATTATCGCTTACCCAAAACTCGTCAAACCAAGGAAGCACACCGTAGTTTGCACGACCACCGCCACTGGCGCACGCCTGGATGGTGACATCGGGATACTTGGCACGGATACGGTCGAGAGTCTTGGCAAGGCCTTTGTGATAGTCGATATATAGATGGCTCTGGCGGTCGGGCGAAAGATACTGCGAACCATGATTGCGCACTGCCATATTGGCATCCCATTTGATATAGTCGATTTCGGGGTAATTCGTCATAAGGGTGTCAACTACAGTGAAGACGAGGTCCTGCACTTTCGGATTAGCCATGTCCAGGACAAGTTGGGTGCCTCCACGGCCGTAGACGGGCTTGCGGTTTGACGGCACAATGACATACTCGGGGTGCTGCTCGAAAAGCTCGCTACGGCTGTTTGTCATTTCGGGTTCTATCCATATGCCGAATTCAATTCCTTTCGATTTGGCGGTATCGATAAGCCCCTGAATGCCGGAGGGCAGCTTCTTGGTGTCTACAGTCCAGTCGCCGAGGCTGGTCTTGCTGTTGTCACGCGGATATTTGACACCGAACCAGCCGTCGTCCATCACAAACAATTCGCCGCCGAGGTCGGCGATATCGGCCATCATATTGTTCATGCCTTTTTCGTCGATATCGAAATACACGCCCTCCCAGCTATTGAGAAGAACTTTGCGCGGCACATCGCCATGCGCGATTTTATGTTTGCGGGCCCAACGGTGGAAATTACGGCTCACACCGCTCAGACCCTCGTCAGAATAACTCAAGGCAAGTTCCGGGGTTACAAATACTTCACCCTTCTTTATCTTATAAACTGAATTTTCTTCGTTTATTCCGGCAAAGAAATGATGATAGTCGGTATGGTCTGTATCAAAGCGGAGTTTATAGTTACCGCTATAGCACAGCGCCGCGCCAATGACACGGCCTTTATCCTCGGCAGGCTCGCCATCGAGCGAAATCATCACTTCGGAGTGAGCTGTGTGCGAGTTGCGCACGCCGTCCTTGTTTTTTATCACTTTCATGCCGTGTGTAAGGGGCTCGGTCTCAAGATGACCCTCGTTGTGGTTGGTGCCATAGAGGTGCGACAGCCATACGTCGCCGTAGCGCACCGGGAGATAGCCCGAGGCAAACTGCGACAATGCAACCTCGCCTTTCTCGGCATGGCTTATTTCAGTCCATGTCTCTATCACGTCGTCGCCGGGATATGTCCGATAGTTCACATTGACATAGAATGGATAATATGTATCGCGCAGTTTCACGGTCGTAATGTCGGCTCCGTCGCGCTGTGTTTTGCCGATACCGTCGACAACGAGGTCGAGCGTCATATTGCCGTCGGCATGCGTGGCAGCGACGGCTGTTTCGCTTGTTGTCGTCATGCCATAGGCCGGATAAGCGTCGAGAGCAGCCCCTACGCCCGATTTAAGCTGGTCGTAGGTATCTTTATCGCTTATTTTGGCTCCATAATATACATGTCTCAGTTTTTTGCCTTTTTTGGCGTCGAGGATAAGCGAAGAAGACGGTGTCGAAACCTCGACAATCTCTGCATGTGCAGAAGTGGCAGCCATGGCCGTTATAGCCATGGCTGCCACGCAACCTGTAAAATATCTATTCATCAGGATTTTTTGGATTCTATGAGTAATTTACCGAAAACAGATATATCGTGCGCAGTCAGCAATGGCGGATTATCAGCCTCAAGCGCTGTCTGAAGAGTGGTCTCACCGGAAAGAACGAGCACTCCGAAAGCGCCCGCGTTCTGAGCCATTGCCACATCGGTATATATGCGGTCGCCGCACATAGCGATTTCATCGGCTCGTAGACCGTAGCGGTACATTATGCCGGAAAGCATGTCGGGATTGGGCTTGCCGATTACCAGGTCGGGTTCGCGTCCGGTAGCATGCTCTATGCACTTGCACAGCGAGCCGCAGTCTACAAGCACGGTCGGCTGGTCAGTAGGACATACACGGTCGGGATTGGTCGCGATATATGGTATGCCCTGAGCGGCCAGCCACGAAGCGTGGCAAAGGCGCTCGTAGGTAAGCGTGGTGTCGAATGCCAAAAGCAGAAGGTCGGGCATATCCGAGGCATCGATGGCCGTCATTTCATAGCCGGCTTCTTCGAACTCCTTTATCATCGAAGGTGTGCCGGTTGCGAATATACGCTTTACCTCCGGCATCTTTTCCTTCAGATACTCTATCGTAGCTACTGCCGTGGTATACATCTGGTCGGGCGTAGCCTCAATGCCGAGTTTTTCGAGTTTCTTGAGATAATCGACACGGCTTCGGGTAGGATTATTTGTTAAAAACGAGTATCCGATACCATTGTCGGCCAGTTCTTGAAGGAACGGTTTTGTAAAGGGGAACAGCTGCGAACCCATATAAATAGTACCGTCCATATCGAGAGCCACGTGCTTTATCCGGCTGCACGCCTTGAGCAGTTCGTCGTGGCTCAACGGTGTTATATATCCTTTTTCCATTAGAGATCTATGTCTTTGTCTGATTCTTCTACTGCTTTTTCAAATTCGCCGTTTTCGGCAGCCTCACGGGCATAGAAAGCGTTCGAGCGTTCGTAGCCGTCGCGCGGTGCCATCCACATCGTCACAAAGGTGATAGCACCGAGAATGCCGACGCCAATGATGAGGTAGAACACCATATCCCAGCCCCAGTGGTCGGCAACGATACCGATGCCGATAGCCGAAAGGAACGAACCGACATAGCCGAAGATTCCGGCGAGGCCGTTTGCTGTTGCCGAGGCTTCTTTGGTTGCATGGTTAGCAGAGGCGATGCCGATGAGAGCCTGCGGGCCATAGATAAAGAAACCAGCCATGGCGAGCACACATATCGACAGAATCATAGGCAGGCCCGGGAAGAGAATGAAGATGCTCATGAACACTACCGCGCTCACCATGCAGACAAGGCACATGCGGTGAGCCTTGCCCTTGAAGATATGGTCGGTGCACCAACCGGCGGCGATAGTGCCGACGATAGCAAAGATTTCGAACACACCTACAGACCAGGCAGCGTCTTCAATGCTCATTCCGCGTGCCTCTGTGAGGAATTTCGGGCCCCAGTCGAGGATACCCATACGCATCACATATACGAATACATTGGCAATACACAGAGTCCATATCCAGCGGTTGGTCCATACCATGACCTTGAGAAACTTGGATTGCGAGGGGTTGTTGCCGTTGTCTTTTTTACCGGTCTTGGTGGCAGGAAGTTCAGGCAGTCCGACCGAACGAGGGTCGTCGCGGAGGCCAAGATACAGCCATACCGCACCTGCAACAGCGAAACAGCCCGGCAACCAGAAGCACCATTTCCATGCATCCCAGTGGCGTGCATAGCTCAGAATGGTCTCCATATGTTCAGGCACGCTTTTATCGAGCCCGAGGTTGGCAGCAATAGTATTGATGATTTCAGGATTTGCACTGAGGTCGGTACCCATCGAGCCCATGATATAGCCGCAGACAACTACAGCCGTAGCCGCACCGATAGAGTGCGATGTGTTCCATATCGACATCTTGGTAGCCAGCTCCGAGGGGTGAATCCAGCAAGGCAGCAGGCGCGCGCACGGAGGATAGCCGACGCCCTGAAAGAGCTGGTTGAGTACAATGGTGGCACCCATGAGCAGCACGAGCATGTTGATGAAGTCGGGCCCCTGGTTTACACCTGTAATCCACGAACTGATGTTAACACCGAAACCGAACGCAAAATTACTCAGCGCACACAGCAGCAAGCCGATAGCCATGACAGCACGCGCGCTGTAGCGGTCTACGACAAATCCGTTGATGAAACGCGACAAGCCGTAGATTAGCGAACCAATGCCGATGACAATACCAAAACTTGTATTCGAAATGCCATATTGTGCCGTAAGACCGGGCATGGCGATCGAAAAGTTTTTGCGGACAAAGTAATAGATGGCATAGCCTATCATCGAGACAACGATAGTGCGAAGTTGCCATTGTTTGAATTTCTTGACAACGTCGGGCGACCAGTTGCCATAAATATTCTCTTTTGCCATTGAAAGATATGTTTATGATGGTTTTAGATTAGTTAATCGGAGTTACTGTCATTGCAAAACCGCCACCGGCCGCAGTATAGACCTTCATTTTTGATTTGGGCGTAACGGTTTTCTCCTCTATCACATAGCTTTGCGGATTGGTGCGATAGTGTGCGTCCTTACCGTCGCGATAGACTGTCACTTTATATTTACCGGCCGGAAGGAACGAGAAATCCACGGTTGCAGTGCGGGGGTCGGCGCCATTGGTTCCACCGACAAACCAGCGGTCGGCACCTTTCTCCTTGCGTGCAACTGTGAGATATTCCATAGGTTCGGCCTCGAGATACCAGCTGCGGTCCCAGTCGAGCGCAACGTCCTTTATGAACTGGAAAGCGTCCATGAAACGCTCGTATGTCTCGGGAAGGTCAGCGGCCATCTGGAGCGGGCTGTACATTGTCACATATAGCGACAACTGATTGGCAAGAGTAGTGTTGACCCAGGAATCCTTCTTAGGGTTATACTTCTTCACATCGTTCTCGAACAGACCGGGGGTATAGTCCATCGGGCCGCCAATCTGGCGTGTAAACGGCAGAATGGTCGTGTGGCAGGGCTTGCTTCCACCAAAAGCCTGATATTCAGAGCCTCGTGCACTTTCATTGCCTATGAGGTTGGGCCATGTACGGCAGATACCTGTCGGACGCACAGCTTCATGGGCATTCACCATAATCTTATAGTCGGCGGCCTTCTCCACGGCATATTGATAGTGGTTTACAGACCACTGGCTGAAGTGATTGCTTCCGCGTGGTATTATATTGCCCACATATCCGCTCTTCACGGCGTCGTAGCCGTTATCTTTCATAAACTTATATGCCTCATCCATGCGACGCTCATAGTTGCGGATAGAGCTGGAGGTCTCGTGATGCATAATCATCTTCACGCCCTTCGCTTTGGCATAATCGCGGACAGCCGGAAGGTCGAAGTCGGGATAGGGAGTGACGAAATCGAACACCTCGTCCTTGAATTTATTGGACCAGTCTTCCCAACCGATGTTCCACCCTTCTACGAGTACGGCGTCAAAACCATGCTCAGCGGCGAAGTCGATATAGCGCTTCACATTTTCGGTAGTGGCGCCGTGGCGTCCGTGAGGTTTCACTCCGGCATAATCGGCCGGACGGTCTATATGAATTACAGGAATATCATAAGTATAGCTCCACTTGCTCTTGCCCGTAATCATTTCCCACCATACGCCCACATACTTGCAGGGCTTAATCCATGAGGTATCCTCGATAGCGCAAGGCTCGTTGAGGTTCAGGGTGATGCGCGAGGCAAGTATATCGCGGGCATCGTCGCTCACAATAACAGTGCGCCAGGGTGTGACACAATCGCTCATCATGTTTGCCTTGTCGCCGACAGGGTCTGGCGTAAGGAGCGCCTTGAACACCATCGTAGAGTCGTTTAACTCAAGATGCATGCAAGGATAGTTGATAAGGGCCGCTTCGTGGAGGTTCATATACAGGCCGTCGTCGGTCTTGAGCATCAATGCCGTCTGCACACCAGTGGGCGAGGCAAGTTCCTGCCACACATTGTGGTGTGTCCAGGCCTCGTTCATAAGACCGCGGACTTCCGAGAGACGGCTGCGCGTATAGTCATATTCCTGCGTATCGTAGTCGGCTGGAATCCAATATGCCTCATGGTCGCCGGTCATGGCAAACTCCGTAAGCTCGTCGGTGATTGTGAAATGAGCGAGTTTTTTCTGCATCGGAAACTCGTAGCGGAAACCAAGACCGTCATTAAAAAGACGGAAACGCACCGACATGAGTCGTTTCGTCGAAGGCTGCCGCAGATTCACAGTCATTTCGTTGTAATGCTCGCGGATTTCCGATTCCTCGCCCCATACGGGTTTCCATACCGAGTCTACCGAAGCTGTATCTACCGACACCACAACGAAACCCTTGTCGAGGTTGCCACCTTTTTTCAGTTCGAAACCCAGGCGGCTCGGAGCTATCGCGGTCTTGTCGGCATACTTCAGAGAATACTCGGGTGTTCCGTCGGTCGTAAGACCGAAATCGAGGGTCAGTTTTCCGTCGGGAGAACTAAGGGTCTCTCCGTTAGCCGCAAGAGCTATCAAGAGGGCGGCTATGCTTATCGCAGTCGTCTTCATAATTATTTGATACCGTTAAGTTTTTTGGTTGCCTCCACATCAATTGCCATGGCGAGCAAGCTTATCGGATTGATTACGGTAGCACCTGTGCTCATTTCTATCTGCCATTTGCAGGTTTCGCAGTCGGTTACCACATAGTCTACGCGCGCGCGCTCAATCTGGTCGAACAACTCTTTGCCGATAGCCTGCGAATAAGGATAGTTTTCTTTCTTGAAGCCGTATGTGCCCGCAATACCGCAGCACAGCGAATCGATAGGTTCGAATTCTACCCCGGGAATCATGCGCACGAGCGAGCTGGAATAAATGCCCCAACCCAACTTCTGCATATGGCATGGCGTATGGTAGGTCACGCGGCAACGGAAATCAGGCTTGAAAGCCAGTTTCACCTTTCCCGAATCGATGAGTTTATAAAGGAACACGGAAACGAGCGAGATATCGTCGCGAACGTCGGCATTATCGACTCCAAGCAGATGCGGATATTCGTCGCGCATGGTGAATATACATGTCGAACTTGCTCCGACTACTTCCATACCGGCTTTCACGGCCTTACGGATAGAGTCGATGTTGAGTTGCGCGTCTTCCTTGGCCGACTCGATAAGACGGTTAGATATTTTGGCTACGCCGCAGCAACGTTCTTTTTCGAGCAAGTGCACGCCATATCCGACAGCGTTGAGCACTGTCACAACGTCTTTTCCGAGCTGGGGATAGTTATAGTTCACATAGCAACCGTGGAAATAGACCACTTTGCGTGGAAAAGCGGTCTGATCCGGCGCTTTGGTTCGCATCCATTTTTCAAAAGTGGTTGAGGTGTATCGCGGGAATGTTCGGTGACGGTCAATGCCGAGCACACCGTGCATTGTGGCTTTGACCGGAGAAAGACCGAGCATCAGATTGACGACCGGAGCCATTTTTGTGGCAACCTTGCCCATGAAATCGGTGCTTGCAAGCATGCGGTCGCGCAGTTTTGGCGCCGACTTGTCATAGCGTATGCGGGCGGTCTGTATGATATCACCGATGCGCACATTGTTGGGGCAAGAAACCTCACAACGCTTGCAGTTGAGGCAATATTTCAGGGCATTATTATAGAATTCGGGGTTTTTAAGGCGATAGCGCTCGCCGTCGGGGCCGGCCTGTTTCGGACCCGGATATGCGGTGTTTACCGCGGCCACAGGGCAGTAGACCGTGCAGATGGTGCACTTTATGCACTGCTCGAAATCGTTGGCGCTTATATTTTTTACTTGATATTCCATTTCAAAGGTCCTTTTTATTTATCAGCCAGACAGTCGGCGACTTCCATTGCGGTGACAGCCGCCACGCCGGCGCCAGAGCCTTCCTTTAGCGAATTGCAGCCACCGAGTATCGAGCCTATGGCATAGAGGTTGTCTATTGTCTTTCCGTCTTTTTTCACCCGGAAACCATTGTCTGTCGCAACTCCGAACTTCACAAAAGGTTGCTCCTCGAATATATTCTCCTTGAACCAATCGGACCGGTCGCCCTCGGTTACGACATCAATACCGAAGACCGGTTCGAAAATACGGTCGGGCTCTGCGACAAGGCCGCGGCTGAAGAAACTACCGGTTGCCAGAATAAAATTTCTGGCCGTAAGGCTGCCATGACCGAGATTGGCTGTATCGATAGCTTTGAGACGGTTGCCGTCCATATATCCGGCTGTTACATTGTCGCCAAGCAGATATGTACCACCCATTTTTTCATAATATCGGCGAAGGGCAAGCTGCATTCGCACGCCCTGCACTGAAATCGGGTGTGTCGACAGACATATCACATTCTTACCGGTAAAGCGGCGCAGCGCGTCAACGTCTTTCTGCCCGTCGAGCCCTACTACGGCCGGTATTATCACTGTCTCAGCCGACGGAGCTGCCGCCACAATGGCTTTGGCAAAGCGTTCAAGGGCGTCGCCATGCATTATTTTTGCTATACCCGGCGCACGCATTTCGGTGGTATTCTTGCGAAGATGCTCGAGCTCGGGAGTAGTCAGAGCTACAACTTCGCACTTCAGGCCATTTTTCGCAAGATTGTCGGCAATAAAACCAGGATAAAAATCGAGGAAACCTTTAAGCCCTACAATGGCTGTCTTACCCCAGCCCGAGCCGTCGGGTGTCTGCGACACGGCGCTGTCAACAGTAGAAAGCCATGTCGGTTTAAAAAGACCGACGGGCGTCATGTAATAATGGTTAGTATCTTCATCGCCGAGCATATTCAGGCCGGCACGCTCGAAAAGTTCCTTCACACGACGCGCATGTCCGCCTACTTTTGCAGGTCCGACCTTGCTGTAGGGGTGCGAGGCGGGAAGAGAATCCATATGCTCGAGCGGTTTCTCTATAGTATTGCCGTCGGCGTCGCGCGACAGAAGAGCCAGCGAACCCGAACTGAAATGGAGCGCGCCCTGGCCGGTGGTTATGATTGCTGTGCGCTGCCCGCGCTCCTGGAGGGTGATTCCGGCAACGAGTCCGGCAAGTCCGCCTCCTATTATTATAGTATCGTAGTTCATTGCTTGTTGCCTTGTTCGTTGTTTTGATAGCGGTCGAGTCCGCACATTCCTTCATATAGCCACGATGTAAACTGGGCCTCAACCAGAGTCTGGCCCCATGCCACGGGCTTCATACCCTTCCAGCGTTCATTGACAAACGACGCCAGGTCATAAAGAGCCTTCTGCTGGCAGTTGAGCCGGTCGCCAAGAATGGCCGCCGCACGACATGCGCAAAGTCCGCCCTGGCAGGTTCCCATGCCCATACGGGTACGTCGGCGAAGATTTATGAGATTGTTCACATTCAGCTTGTCTATGGCAAAGTTGACTTCGCCTACAGAAACAGCCTCACATTCGCATACGAGGGCATCGTCGACATCACCGGTAGGAATTTCGCTCGAAAGGGAGCCATGGCGACCTTCGGCGGCACGCTGGTCGGTGCTCATGTCGATGATATGGTGTTTGCGGCTGTGGGCGTCCTTGCTGTCGGCTGAATCAGAGCCCGGCAGCGGTATTTCTGCGGTCATACACTTCTTGCCTTCTATGCCGAGTTTCTTGCACACCATGTCGGCCGCCCATTCGGCCATGAGACGATAAGTCATGAGCTTGCCGCCCGAGATTGTGACAAAGCCCTCGATTCCGTCGCGCACAGCATGGTCGAGACAGACTATGCCGCGGCTGATGCTTCGCCCTGAGGGGTCGTCGTCTGAGGCAATAAGGGGGCGTACGCCGGCATATGCTCTCAAAATGCGAGTATAAGCCAGCGACGGCGCTATCTTTATACCCTCGCGGAGAAGCACATCTACTTCCTCGGGGGTAACGGTCATATTATCTATCTGGTCGTAGGGAATACGGCTCGAAGTGGTTCCGATGAGCGAAATCGTGTCGCCGGGAACGAGAATATCCGCGTCGGCAGGCTTGCGGCAACGATTGATGACAACATTGTTCACGCGATGCCCGAAAATCAGCAGAGCGCCCTTCGCAGGGAACATATTGATTTTCGCACCGGCCATTTCGACAATGTGCTGCCCCCAGATACCGGCGGCATTCACCACGATGTCGCTTTCTACGCGGGTAAGTTCGCCTGTGTGGTGGTCGCGGAGGACAACGCCGCAAATACGATTGCCCGAACGGAGAAAATCCACCACCTCATGATAGGTGAGAATATCGGCTCCATTCTGACGCGCAGCAAGAGCATTGGCTGTAGTGAGCCGGAAAGGGTCTACAGCACCATCGGGCACTTTCACCGCTCCTATGATATCGGGATTGACCGCAGGCTCGAGTCTCAGAGCCTCGGCCGGGTCTATTATTTCGGCATTTATGCCGGCCCGAAGACACGATTCTACAAATGTCTTCTGATAATCAAGAGAATCTTCAGGCAGAGTAACGAACAATCCGCCGGTCTCCTCCACGCAATGCGCGGCGATACGGCGAAGTGTCATATTTTCCTTTATACATTCTGTTGCCGACTCGCCGTCGGTAACTGCATATCGCGCTCCACTGTGGAGCAATCCGTGGTTTCGCCCGGTAGCACCCGCTGTAAAATCGAAGCGTTCTACGAGCAGTACTTTGAGCCCGCGCATAGCGCAGTCACGCGCAGTGCCGGCACCGGTGGCTCCGGCACCGATGACAACAACGTCGTAACGCCTTGGCGGCTTTATGTGGTCTGTCATAACGAAGGTGGTCTTATAAGGGTTCAGTGCAAGAAATTCCGAGTTTCGACCGACGAACGCATTGCTTTCGCTTTTATAGCTTCGCTATTTCGCAACAAAAGTACTGCTTTTATTTTTCAAAACCAAATAAAACTTGCAAAAGAATTTCTTAAAAAGGACGTATGCCATAGTCATAGCATACGTCCATCGTCCTCAGTCTTTTTTCAGATACTGTTTAAAGAAATTCCAGATAATTTCGGAAGTTTCAATGTCTTTCTTCGCCCAGGAATGCTTGCCGCCCTCTATGCGGTAAAGAACCACATCGGCGCCTGACGGCGAACCGCCATATACGGTACGCACAACCGTTCTTCCCGATTCCGGAAGCGACGGCACAGTGTCGCTCGCGGCAACCGTGCAGCGGTTATTGGCAGCAATTGCCGCAACAGCCAGAGGCACCGGAATATACGCACCCCAACCGCCTTTATTATCATGGTCTCCGCCCCACATGGAAGTCTTGTCTGCCGTGCCATGTATTTCCATAAAAGGCACCGGCTCTGTCAATTTTTCAGGAAGATATGTGCATTCGAAAGTAAGTCCTGCCACCGAGGCATACGCACGGAATATAGTCGGGTCTGTATAAGCGAACTGATAGCACAAATCGCCTCCATTCGACATGCCTGCGCAAAACACATTATCGCGGCTGAGGCCATAGCGGGCACAGACCTCGTCGAGCAGATGGCGAAAATAATCGGCCTCGTCTATATCAAGCGATTCCTGCGGAGGATACCCTACCTTCCAACCATCTTTGCCGCGCGAATCTGGCAATCCGTCGGGATAACATACCGCAAAACCCTCACGGGCTGCAACAGCATTAAGGTCTGCAAGCCATCGGGTCTTGGAGCCGTATCCATGAACATAAACAACCAGAGGAGCACCCTTCTCGAGAGTGTCCGGAAGATACATTGCATATGTGCGCGGCATTCCTCTATAATCGAAACTCTCTTTTGTCTGAGGCGCAGCCTGCGCCAATGCACTAAGCGAAATCACACATATAGATATTACGGAAAATAGCTGTTTCATAGTTTCAAGATGCTGTGATGATGTTTTTGGTCTTCAAAGTTATCACTTCACTTCGATTACTGCAAATATAATTTCGAAATTTTCACATAATTATTTCATTTTCTTTTCTTTTTTATTAATTTTGCACCAAAAGCACATTACCGCCATGACCATCACAAAGGAAGACCGCCACAAACTCATTCTCGATTCACTACACCGGCATGAAGCCATGCAGGTTTCCGAACTTGCCGCGCTCCTCGACGTATCGACCGTGACAATCCGAAAAGATCTTACCGAGCTTGAAAAAGCAAACAAGCTCTATCGCAGCCATGGCCGCGCAATTCTAATAAATCCTTATATAAACAACAGATCTGTAAACGAGAAAGAACACCTCGCACGCGAAGAAAAGGAAGAAATAGGCCGCTTCGCAGCAACTCTCATAGACCGCAACGACAGCATCATCATAGCGTCGGGCACTACTGTGCTCGCATTCGCCCGCGCGATTGTGCCGAACCACAGACTGACCGTAATATCTGCCTCTCTTCAGGTATCAGAACTTTTAGGCACCAACGAATCAATTGATATAATGCAGCTTGGCGGCAGCCTTCGCACCAGTTCGCTTTCTGTTGTCGGCAAAGTGGCAGAGGCGCCTTTGGCAGAGCTTTCGTGCAGCAAGCTTTTCCTTGGCGTCGATGGCATCGACCTCGATTTCGGAATCACAACAACCGACATGCGCGAAGCCAATCTTAACAAAGTGATGATGCACGCGGCGCAGAAAACGATTGTACTGGCAGATTCGTCGAAATTCAGACGTCGCGGATTCTGCAAAATTGCCAATATCACCGATGTCGACATGATTATTACCGACAGTAATATCCCCGAACGCGTAGCACGGCAACTCGAGGAAAACGGCATAGACGTAAAAATCGTGCCCGTTTCACCACACCAGTAAAAACAGCGCACACACCATACAGTAATCCCGCGGCGTTGCCGACGGGATTTTTTTGCGCCACACAAATTTAACTAAAAAAATATTGCATCAGTTTTGGATTAGTGGCTGATAATGCTTAATTTTGTTGCGCAAAGAAAGTTCCGATGTTTCGATTCGATACGCGCGAATCTATTTTCTAACTCTAAAAACTGATTGCGAAAGCACAAGCACAACCTAAAATCAAACGCAATTACCTAAACCACAGCACACTCCGGTTACGCATCGGAGCTATTGCATTATATAATCACGAATAAGAAACGACGAAATCCATGAACAAACTTGGCCGCCCTCTGCTTGCAGCACTACTCTTTATTTCTTCTGCAACAACAGCCGGAGCCGACACCCCGACCGATAATCCGATGGTTTTCGGGAATGCACGCCTCTCAATAATCACCCCCCAACTGCTGCGCCTGGAATATGCCAAGGATGGCAAATTTATAGATGAGCCTACCCTATTCGCCTACGATCGCACAAACATGCTTCCTTTCGACAGTATCGAAGTGAAAGACCTCGGCGACGGAAGATACGAAATAAAGACCTCGGCTCTGGATATAAAGTATCATGACGACGGATTTCCGTTCTCAACATCGAACCTGGCTGTTTATTATACACTCGACGGAAAAAAGAAGAAATTCACCAACCGTTTTCTGCCGAAAAATAATCTTGGCGGAACCGTCGAGACCCTCGACCGCGTCACAAAGGAGATTCCCATGAACGACGGCCTGCTGAGCCGCGACGGATGGTATATGATTGACGATGAACGCGCCGACCTCCTTGTCGACGGCTGGCTAAAACCGCGCGATACCAACACGCACATTCAAGACCAGTACTGCTTCATTTACGGCAACGACTACCGCGGCGCCCTGGCCTCCCTCGGAGCCATCAGCGGCAAAGTGCCTATGACCCGCAAATACATACACGGCGTATGGTACTGCCGGTACTGGGATTATACCGCCGACGAATTCCTCGACATCATAAAAGGCTATGACGACAACGATTTTCCTATCGACAACATAGTATTCGACATGGGCTGGCACACAAACGACGCCACCACAGGAACCGGTCACAACGGCCACCTCAACTGGAACGGCTATACATGGAATAAAGAACTCATTCCCGATCCGAAAGCTCTTATAGATTCAATCCATGCCCAGGGAATAACCGTGTCGCTCAACGACCACCCGCACGACGGCCTACGCCCTCACGAACACAACTACGCCGAATTCGCAGCCGAGCTCGGCGCCACCGACGGCCCCATTCCACTGTTCGACCTCTCCGACCGAAACTATATGGAGAAGTTCTTCAAATATGCACACCGTCCGAGCGAAGATATGGGCGTGGACTTCTGGTGGCTCGACTGGCAGCAAAACTACCTGTATCCCTATGTACGGGGCCTCAACACAACATCGCTCGCATGGGTCAACGAGCTGTATTACCGCGACTCTCAGGCCAACAACCGACGAGGTGCAGGCTATAGCCGCTGGGCCGGCTGGGGCGACCACCGCCACCCCATACAGTTCTCGGGCGACGCTCAGTCCAATTGGGAAATCCTCGCCTTCGAAGTAAAACTGACTTCCGGCAGCGGACAAGGCGGCTGCTACTACTGGGCACACGACATCGGTGGTTTCAGAGGCAAACCCAATCCTGAGCTGACTGTACGCTGGACTCAGTTCGGCGCTCTGTCGGCCGCCCTGCGTGTGCATTCCACAAAAGACGCCAAACTCGACCGCCGACCATGGATTTCGGGCGAAAAAGAGACCGAAGCGATGCGCCGCATGTACCACTTCCGGTCGCAGATAATGCCTTATGTATATTCGAGCGTATGGCAGACGCACAATACGATGGCACCCCTCAACCGAAATATGTTTATCGACTACGGAGACCAGCCCGAATCGTTCGAACAGCCGCAAGAGTTCACTTTCGGCGACATTCTTCTGGCAGCCCCTGTCACAACACCCGGCAAAGGCCCGGACAAAATCGCCTCTCAAAAAGTATGGTTCCCTGCAGGCGAGGTCTGGTACGACTATTTCACACACGAACGTAAAACCGGCGGCACAACCGAGAACATAGCAAAACCCCTCGATGAATTTCCGCTCTATGTGCGCGGCGGCTGGATTCTGCCGATGCAGCCCTACACTTCCCGCCCCGCCACCACACCTCTCACCACTCTCGTAATGCGTGTATATCCGGCTTCGGGCGATGCCGACAACACATTCGCCCTCTACGAAGACGACGGCATATCCCTCGATTATCAGAAAGGCATATACACTACAACCAAGCTCCAGTACCAACAGATAGGTTCAAAAGCTACGGTGACGGTGCACCCGGCCGACGGCGCATACCCCGGACAGATTACCAAACGCGCCTACCGGGTCGAACTGCCTGCAATCTCAGCGGCAACAAAGGTCAAAGTCAATGGAAAACGGGCTAAAACCGCCTTCGACGACAAAACCGGCTGTGTAACCATCGATATTCCCGCAACATCTGTAAACAAATCAGTCAAAATAGAATACGAACTATGAAAACCCGTATCATCATCGCCGCAGCACTTGCCGCGGCATCTTCTCTGGCAGCCTCGGCCGCACTCCCTAAAGTAATAGCACACCGCGGCTACTGGGATACCGAAGGCTCGGCTCAAAACTCAGTCCGTGCTCTTGTAAAAGCGGATTCTGTAGGTTGCTATGCCTCCGAATTCGACGTATGGATGACAGCCGACGGCGTAATTGTCGTAAATCACGACGCCGACATCAACGGCGTCCACATTGAAAGCTCTCCGGCTAAAAAAGTTCTGGCTCAGAAGCTTGCCAACGGCGAGAATGTGCCCACTCTTGAAAGCTATCTTGCCCAGGCGGCCAAACAGCCGTCGCGCATAGTCCTCGAGCTCAAAACACACGACAGCCGCAAACACGAGCGCAAAGCCGTGAAAGACATCGTTAAAATGGTGAAGAAATACGGTCTCGAAGACAAGACCGACTATATCACCTTCTCCAAATACGGCTTCCAGGACCTCATCAAATACGCCCCGAAAGGTACTGCCGTATATTACCTTACAGGCGACTATATACCCTGGCAAGTCAAGGAAATGGGTGGCGCCGGTATCGACTATTCACTCAAAGTGATGAAAAAACATCCGGAATGGATTAAAATGACACATGACCTCGGCATGGAAGTGAACGTATGGACCGTAAACGACCCGGCCGATATGCAGTGGTGCATCGACAACGGCGTGGACTACATCACAACAAACGCCCCCGAACAGCTCCAGCAGCTCCTAAAAAACCAACCCGCCAAATAACCCTTCACACATTACAAACAAATTCCCCGGAAGAGATTGCCTGTGTGGCGCTCTCTTCCGGGGAATTTGCTTACAGACCGTCTGACGGTCTCAAAGATGAAGCTTTACAGAAGCCATCAGACTACGCGGCAGCGACGGGCCGTAGATATAGCCTGAATCGCGCAGAGCCCCCTGGTCGAAATCCTTCTGATAACTGTTGAAAATATTCATCAGACCGGCACTGAACTCAAGACAGGCGGTCTTATAGACATTCACCTCATAGCTCAGTTTGGCATTTGCGTCGAAAAAGCGCGGAGTATCGACAGCCTTATCTACCGACGTTCCCGAGCCCGCGAGGTGCTGCACAAGCATCGAACCGGTATATGTACCCGACAACGAAGCCGTAAAGTGCTTGTTTATATTATACGATGCTGTAAAGAACCCATAGAGGTCGGGAGTACGGAACATCTTTTTGACAGGCGCTACGTCGGGATTCTCACTCCAGTATTCAAGCTGCTTATAGCGGCTGTTCTGCCATGTAAGGCCACCTTGAATCATCCATTTCGACCACACAAGCCGCAATTCGGCATTGAGGCCATACACACGTGCACCGCCGCCATTATAACGCTCCTGCACGGCATTGCCCTCGCTGTCGACATGATCGAGAAGACGGAGTGCAAATACATCTCGGAGATCCGTATAGAAACCTTCTATCATCAGATTGGTCTGCACAGAGCCTATGCGATGGTAGAAATCGGCCGAGAAGCTGACACTGTTGCTGCTTTCCTGCTTAAGGTCGGGCGCAAGAACCGTAACGAGGCGCTCGCCGCCTACAATAGCTATATGAAAGTCTTCGTCGTAAGCCTGCGGCGAACGGAAGCCTGTCGAATATGAAAGACGGAAATTCATGCGCTCCGACGGATTGAACCGAATATTCACGCGGGGCGACACAATAGGATTGTGAATCATCGAATGTTTGTCGAGACGGGCTCCGATAAGAAACCCCCAGCGGTCGGTACGCCACTCGTTCTGTGCATATGCGCTATAGATATTCACCTTCTGGGCTATGTCGTGGTTATAGCCTATAGTCATGTCGTGAAGATAATTATGGCTATACTCTATACCTCCAATAAACTCGGCAGGCATAAAAAGCACTTTCTTGAACGACTGTGTCCACTGCGCTCCTGTAGTGACTGTAAGGTCGTTGGTATGTCCGTAGGCATTGGGGTCCATATCGCTGCCATAATAGCTCTTGCGGCGAATGCTCTGCAGAGCCGTGAAGACATTGAAATGTCTGTCGCGCTCAGCCGACCACCAGTCGAAAGCCACTTCACCGCCATGGTTGTTGTGCTCTATCTGCTCTGCAACCATAGCCATGTGTGGAGGCTCGTCGAGCTTATCGCCGCCGCGGCGGTACTCATGAGTCGCATGATATTCTGCTGTAAGACGTGTGTCGGGCGTAAAGCGCATGTTAGTGCGGGCTCCGAGAGTCTGGCTCTTAATCTCGGGGATTTCAGTAAATCCATCGCCATCGTGGTCGTAGCCGTCGCGGTTGCGGCTCTGCCCATACACGGTAAGACCGATTTCATTATTGTGGCCTACAACCGATGCATTGAAGGTCGTGTTGTTGTCAAGGGCACCACTAAGACCCATCGAAGCAATCGAATGGCTTACCTCGGCATAGTTGGCCGTAGGGTCTTTAGTAATGATATTCACAGTACCGCCTATTGCAGACGACCCGAACAGAGCCGAACCGCCGCCACGCATCACCTCGACGCGATCTATCATGTTGGCCGGAATCTGTTCCAGACCATACACTCCGGCAAGCGCCGAGAATACGGGGCGCGAATTCATGAGAATCTGTGAATAGTGACCGTCGAGACCGTTGATACGCACCTGAGTGAATCCGCAGTTCTGGCAGTCGTTCTCCACACGCACACCCGGCTGATAGCTCAGACCGTCGGCTAGCGAGCATGCATCGACAAGACGGAACAGACGGTCGTCGACAACGCTCACAAGTGCAGGGCTATGGCGCCGTTTAAGTTCGCTTTTTGTTCCAGTGACAACAACCTGCTCAAGCATCATCGCATCGGGAACTACTTCAAAATTCAATTCGAGAGTTTTTCCCGGCTGCAATGTCACTTTTTTGCGCTCTGTGACATAGCCGGTATAAGCAGCCTCGACAACATACTCGCCCGGCTTCAGATGGCGAAGAGCATAGTGTCCTGAAGCATCGGTCGTTGTGCCGACTCTTTCCGAAGGAATTGTTATGATATAAAATGGAAGATGTTCGCCGGTCTCTTTATCTATTACATGCCCGGTAAGATTCGTGTCGGCACTTTGAGCCTGTACGAACAAGGCCGATACCGCTAAAAGTATCGACAATATATATTTAGTCATAGAATTGCTTTTATTGTGATTAAGAGGGCGCATGATTACTGCTAAAACCCTCTAAGAAAATGATTGGAGAGTGTAGATTGCTCACGCAGCAACCGGCGGCGCTCTTTCATTTCTAAAATCAACAAAAAAAGCCTTTTCACTGATGCTGACACGGAAAACCACATTTATTTTCCGCTCCAAAACTTTGGGAATGTCAGTTTCAGGTGATTTATATAATGTTGCAAGCGCAGCATTTATATGTGCTATAGCCTGAAATCCGGCTGCCGTATGCGAATGACTGGCGCCGGGCATATATGGGTGGGAGTGCACCTCTACTCGCCCGTCGAACAAGCGGTGCGTATGGATAAAGAAAGTGTTTCCGCAAAAAAACATTGCGAAAAGCACCACCAGAAACCTTGCGATATTACGCGAACGCCTATCCATACTAATTTTGAAGCCGCAAAATTACTAAAAAAACCTTAAACCGTCAACTCACCCATAAAAACAAGCTATTCGCAGTCTTGGCGACAAATCAATAGACATTATTATATGTATGTCAAAGCGCAGAAATACTCGTTTTCAACAACTGAGTCCGAACAAAAACGGCCTTGAATCATTTTTATGTTGTGTAACATATCGCAGAAACACTTGCGGTAAAAAAAATATTTATAAATTGCGGTCGAAAAATCTGCCGAAGGCTTGCCCTGAGGCCATACATTCACCTATACAGAAAACTACACTGATAGCATGAAGACTTACAAAACCAAAGAAATCAAAAACATAGCCTTGCTTGGCAGCAAAGGCTCCGGTAAAACCACACTCGCTGAAGCTATGCTCTACGAGTGTGGAGTTATAAAACGCCGCGGCACCGTTGAAGCAAAAAATACCGTATCCGACTACTTCCCCGTAGAGAAAGAATATGGCTACTCGGTATTCTCGACTGTGTTCTATGCCGAATTCCTTGGCAAAAAGCTCAATGTGGTCGATTGCCCAGGCGCCGACGACTTCGTGGGCAGCGCTATCACCGCCCTCAATGTAACCGACACCGGTCTCATTGTAATCAACGCCCAGTATGGCGTCGAGGTAGGCACACAGAACATCTTCCGCACCGCCTCCGGTCTTAAAAAACCTATAATTTTCGCCCTCAACCAGCTCGACGGCGAAAAAGCGGACTATGAAAATGTGCTCGAACAGATGCGCGACGTTTTCGGTCCGAAAGTAGTGCCTGTGCAGTATCCTCTCGCATGCGGACCCGGCTTCAACGCCATGATCGACGTCCTCCTCATGAAGAAATACTCATGGGGCCCCGAAGGCGGCACTCCCACCATCGAAGAAATCCCTGAAAGCGAAATGCCGCGTGCCCTTGAAATGCACAAGGCTCTCGTTGAGGCTGCTGCCGAAAACGACGAAAGTCTAATGGAAAAATTCTTCGAAGAAGAACACCTTACCGAAGACGAACTCCGAATGGGTATCCGCAAAGGACTTATCGACAACTCGATATATCCTCTGTTCTGCGTTAGCGCAGGCAAAGACATGGGCGTGCGCCGCATGATGGAATTCCTCGGCAACGTTGTGCCTTTCGTAGACGATATGCCAGCTCCGGTCGACACCGAAGGCAACGAAGTGAAGCCTGATGCCGATGGTCCTCTCAGCCTTTTCGTATTCAAGACAACTGTCGAACCGCACATCGGCGAAGTAAGCTACTTCAAGGTTATGAGCGGTACCCTCAAGGCCGGCGCAGACCTCGAAAACGTGACCCGCGGCGGCAAAGAACGACTTGCCCAGATATTCTGTGTATCGGGCCAGATCAAGACACCCGTCGACGAGCTCATGGCCGGCGATATCGGCGCTACCGTGAAGATGAAAGATGTGCGCACTGGCAACACCCTTGATGAAAAAGGCTGCGAAATCGCATTTGACTTCATCAAATATCCGGCACCCAAATATCAGCGCGCAATACGCCCCGTCACAGAAAGCGACGCCGAAAAACTCAGCGGCATCCTCACACGTATGCACGAAGAAGACCCCACATGGGTTGTCGAACAGTCTAAAGAACTCAAACAGACCATTCTTTCGGGCCAGGGCGAGTTCCATCTGCGCACACTCAAATGGCGTGTTGAAAACAACGACAAACTCCCCATCGTCTTCGAAGAGCCCAAGATACCATATCGCGAAACCATCACCAAGGCCGCCCGCGCCGACTATCGCCATAAGAAGCAGAGCGGCGGCGCCGGCCAGTTCGGCGAGGTTCACCTCATAGTAGAGCCCTACACCGAGGGCATGCCTGCTCCGGACAGCTTCAAGTTCGGCAATCAGGAATTCAAGATGAACGTACGCGATACTCAGGAAATACCTCTGGCCTGGGGCGGCAAACTCGTTGTCTGCAACTGTATTGTCGGCGGCGCAATCGACGCACGTTTCATTCCGGCCATCGTCAAAGGCCTCATGGATCGCATGGAGCAGGGCCCGCTTACCGGCTCATATGCCCGCGACGTACGCGTATGCATCTACGACGGTAAGATGCATCCGGTAGACTCCAACGAAATATCATTCCGCCTTGCAGGCCGCAACGCATTCAGCCAGGCCTTCCGCGAAGCCAATCCCAAAGTCCTCGAACCCGTCTACGACGTTGAAGTGCTCGTTCCGGGCGACGTAATGGGCGACGTGATGAGCGACCTTCAGGGGCGCCGTGCAATCATCATGGGCATGAGCAGCGAAAACGGATTTGAGAAACTCTCGGCCCGTGTGCCGCTCAAAGAAATGTCGAGCTATTCGACAGCGTTGAGCTCAATTACAGGCGGTCGTTCGTCTTTCACAATGAAATTCTCGTCCTACGAACTCGTTCCCTCAGACGTACAGGAAAAACTCCTCAAAGAATACGCCGAAAAGAACACCGACGAATAATCGGATAAACCTTCCACAAACATATCGAGGCAGGCCCATACGGGTCTGCCTCTTTTGGTTTACGCCATAGTGCGCTCACCCTTGACTAAACTAACATCATACGCCCGGACAGTCAGGCCTAAACAGAAATCTTTGCCGCCGGCCAATTTTTAGCCGGACGACTTCTGTTTTTTAGCAACATTTTTCATATCTTTGCCACAAGCCAAGCTTTTTGCCATGACAACCACATAGAGCATTGCAAAAAGTTACAAAACAATTACTAACCTAAACACAACGAACGGCACACTGCTTATGAAAAAACTATTACAACGCATATTCGTGCTTGCTTCCACGTTCATGCTGGCAGCGCAGACCTCGCAAGTTTCTGCAGAGACCGAAATCAAAGAAGTCAGCAACTATTTCGAGGGCTTCGACAATGTTGCAACCGGGAAAGACCAACTCGCTATCGGCTGGCACAGAATTCCCGACATAACAAATCTTGGCACAATCGACACATACAGGGTCGAAGCTCTGGGGGGCATGAAAGATGACCGTTCGGTAAACGACCAAGTCTTCAGCGTACAATATCAGGAGACTTGGGACGATGAAACAGGCGTATCTTACAAAACCGACGACCTCATTCTCACCCCCGAAGTCAAAGGACATGTGGAGTTTTATCTAAAATACAAAGGCCAGGCTGAAAGCTATAACACATGGCGCCCTTCGGTAAATATATATGAATGTACCGACAATCTCGATTTCTCCTACTCCAAAGGCGCCGAAATCGAAATCGCCCCGGTCACCATACCTATTGACAGCTGGGTGAAAGTATCGGTCGATGTGACAGACTGGACAATACTCGGGCTAAGACTCGAAAACGTATATTTCGACTCGTTCAGCGCCGATTTAGCCCGAATTCCCCAGGTTCAGTATCTCCAGATGACAGGTTTCCAGTGCATAGGCGGAAATACCGTTTACGCTGACGAACAAGGCAATGCGGAAATAAATTTCAGCATCAAGATTACCAACCGCGGCAATCTTCCGATATCCAAAGACCAGGAGAATTTCAACATCGAGCTGCAAAACAGCATGCAGACAATAGGCACTTATCCTATCGGCAGAGACATGAATCCGGGAGAATCTATTGAATTCAAATTCATGCAACCCTGGAAACTAAAGAAAATTACAGAGGCCGAGACTCTAAATCTCCAATGTGTGGAAAACATATCGCGCCATGCAAGTTCTACGTCGCAGACCGTACGTGTAGAGGTCTTCGCGCCAATACTCAATATCACTCTTGGCGATACTGAGATAAAAGAGTATCTCGACCTCGGCATTTTCTCAGGCTCTGGCCGGAAAACCCTCAACTTCGCCAACCTCGGAAGCAAAGCTCTCAATATAACATCGCTTAAATTACCGGAAGGTGTCAAAACCGATTTTGTCGCACCCGCCGAAATCAAAGCACACGGGCAACTTCCCGTAAGCCTCAGTTTCGAAGGGAATGGAGCCATAGCCGGCAACATAGAGATAGAAAGTGACGGTATAGCACCCTCTCCATCTAAAATCCATTATTACGGCGCTTCTGTAGAGCCGGATATCTACGGCACCACATTCGACGGCTTGACAGTACCCGCCCGCTGGATTCTTGAAAACAAGGACGCCTGGATTGGGAACGACCGTATAGGCCAGGCCATGCGGTCGGCAACCTCCAAAAGCTCGGCCGGCAAGATGATATCTCCGCTTATGACTTTTGCCGAAGGCGGAAAAGTAACCATGTCGCTGAGCCGCTGGGCCACATGGACCGAAAGCTGGATTAAAGTATATACCTCCGATGACCGTGTCAACTGGACCGAAGTGGCGCATATGTCAAGCAACGACGAAAACAACGTGTTCCCTGCTTCTCAATGGGAATTTGCCGCTTATGAGGTGCCCGTTGCCGCCGGCGACAAATATATAGCCGTCGAAGGTCTGTATGCCAATATCGACAACCTCACCGGTGGCGTCCTTGCCGATGTAGACAAAGATGTGTACATACATTCGTTTACAGCCGACAGCAAGGGCATGGTCAACTATCCCGTTTCCGCCACACTGTCGGTGCAGAATATCGGCACTGCAGACCTCAGCGCTAAAGATTATATAGTCGAGATACTCATCGATGGTGAGACTGCGGGCATGGCAGACAGACTCGAAACGCTCTCTAAAGATGCAGTCAAGGCAACTGATATAAAAGTGACTTTCACACCGCACAAGGCTGTGGAAAGCGGAAAGATAACAGCCAGGCTATCAGCTGGCGACTATTCTACCGAGGCCATTCCTGCAGATATCACAATTGCCAAAGAGGTGATAGACGCCTCTAAGATTGTAGGCACTTTTAATGCAGACAGATCCGGCTCAAATATACCGATGAGAACAGGAGACAACAACAGCTATTCTGAATTCATCTATACTGCCGAACTGCTCGGTCTGGACAAGGGTGAGAAACTGACCGCAATCGCCTTCCCCTACTCTATTATGGCCGACCGTACTGCCATCAAGAATGTGCGTATCTGGCTCCAGAACACCGACACCCCCAAAACCCTGCGCCCCGAAGCCGGAAAGGCATTTGATGTTTCCGAAATGACTAATGTTGTAGAAACCAGCGTCACACTTACAAAAACCACCCCCAGCGGCATCTTTGACAAGTATGCACTTCTTGAGTTTGCATTCGACAAAGCATTTGAATACGACGGCCGCAATCTCCGAGTAATAGTAGAGACAAAATCTTCGGCCTTCATTGCCTCTGAATTCCTGAACTTCGCAGGCGGGAACACCGTCTATACATCATCAGACAACGCCATCAACCTTGCCACAGTCGAACCGGACCTCCTGCCGGCACTACCGGTGGCAATTCTCACACTCGATAAACAGGCCATAGCCGTTACAGGCAAAATTACCGACGGCACCGACGCTCTTTCCGGCACTTCGGTTAGATTTGTCGCCGGCAATGTCCTTTACGAAGCTGAATCTGACGTCAACGGTGTTTTCACAGCATATATCATGCAATCTCATTTAAGTTATATCGGCAATCTTGCCGCTCATGGCTATAAAGACTTCGAAATAGCAGAATCGCATTATACAACAGCCACCGACCTCGGAGACATAGCAATGACGGCAAATGTTGTAGCTTCCGTCACAGTAACGCCGGACAGCGACAAGGCGCTGCTATCCTGGGAAGCCGTTATCCCCGGTTCAGCCGACAGCGGTGTAAGCTATGACATCTATCTTGACGGCGCCAAGATAAAAGACAATTATGAAAATACCGAATACACTCTCGAATCGCTATCCGACGGTCTTCATAAAGTTGGTATCGCGGCTGTATTCGCGCCTTCTGCGACAAGCACTCAGCCGACAGAAGCAGAATTTACCATCAACACATCGTCTCTGTCAGATGTAGCAATGTCGGGCATCAAGGTTTCAGCCGGCAAGAACAGCATTGATATATATACCCCGGCCTCGGCGCATGTATACCTGTACAACGCCGCCGGAATGCTGATAGCCGATACTGATATTGAAGCTGGCGCAAATTCCATCGCCGCTGCCTCAGGCATATATCTGCTAAAAGTTGTCACCGCCGAAGAAAGCACTACCTTTAAAATCGCAGTGAAATAAATGCCTGCAAAAGAAAAATCCGGACTACAATGTAGTCCGGATTTTTTATGGATAATACTTCGGGAATTATCATCTGTAAAGCTTCATGACCGTAGCAGGCGAACGGCCCGCCAGAAGTTCTCCTCTCATATAGTTCATGGCAGGGGCTGTGTGCTCGAAGAAGCGTCTGTATCCCTCGCACAAATAGTTGAGACCGGGCTCTCCGTCGGGTGTGACGGCAAAACGGTTTTTAGGACACTCGCCGTTGCAAAGATGCAACCACCGGCAGCGGCGGCACTGTCCGGGCAAAGAGTCGCGCTTGTCCTGTCCGAATTTCTGCTGCTCGGAGCTGTTCATCATTTCAAAGATAGTCTTTCGTCTTATATTCCCAAGTCGATACTCCGGGAAAACAAAGTGATCGCAGGAATAGAGGTCGCCATTGTACTCTATGACTGCAGCATGGCCACATGTACGCGCCATCGAGCATACACCCGGTTCAATACCGACCGTATTTGCGAGCGTGGCGTCGAAAAGCTGAATAAAAACACTTCCGACGTCATTACAAACCCACTCATCAAAAATAGCACATAAAAAATTACCCCAAGCTTGCGGACCAACAGAAAAAGGAGCCGGCTGTATACTATCCTTATCAGAGGCCGAAGCAAGCCCGTGCCCGGTCATGCGCTCTACTATAGGCGTAAACTGAATGAAACGGCAGTCTATATCTTTGAAAAAACGGTAGAATTCGAGTGGCCGGGCTGCATTGAGGTCGTTTACGACCGCCATAGCGTTCCACTCCACCCCATGACGATTAAGAAGCTCTACACCGCGCATCACATCGTCGAATGAGCCGGCTCCGGAAGGCGTGCGGCGATAATAGTCGTGAAATTCGCGTGGTCCGTCAACCGACAAGCCTACCAGCCAACCGTTATCCTTAAAGAAGCGGCACCATTCATCTGTAAGCATAGTGCCGTTAGTCTGAATACAATTGTCGATTCTTATGCCTCTGCGAGCATATTTACGCTGTATATCAAGCACCTTGCGATAAAAATTAACATCGCGCATTAGCGACTCACCTCCATGCCATGTAAACATGACCGATGGAGCTGTCTGAGCCTCGATATATTGGCGTATAAACTCTTCGAGCACCGCGTCGCTCATGAAGTGGCGCACACCACCGCCATTGTTTTTGGCTGGATAAAACTTCGATTTTTCAAGGTAATAGCAATACCGGCAGCGAAGATTGCACATACTTCCGGCAGCTTTCGCCATTACATAGAGAGGCCGCGAAAAAGGCGCAAAGGGCTGGCTCATTCCTTGTGGAGTGCATTGGGGTCAAAGGGCTTGACAACAGTCACCTTAGTACCTTCAGGATTGACCCTGATTCCACCTTTGGCCTCAATGGAAGCAAGCATTTCGGAACGCAAGGCTTCGATTTTCTTCTTGGCTTTAGCCGGCTGATCGGCCATAATCTTATTGATTACACGCGATTCCAGACCGATTTTATAGAAAGCTATGCGAATAAACTTCCAGTTTTGATCGGTAAGCGCATATTTTTTCTGAAGGCGGTTTGCCACAGCGATGCCTTCTGCGTCAGCCTCCTTGTCGAATACCCCACGGTAGTATTGCTCAAGCTGCTCTCTATCAAGCACCCCGGAGATAGCGCGATCGTGCATTTTCTGAACCTCACGGCTTCCCTTCACGCTCAGAATGCCTCCATCTGCTTTAATACGGGCTACACAGGCCGAATCTTCACGCTCAAATGCACTTGCAAGAGCTTGCTGCTGAGCTGCATCAAGCTTAACATAGCGGCTTACAGCGAAGACCTCACGTATAGTTGAGGGGTGATATGAGCCGAGAGCGTCTACATCAAGTGTCTGGGCTGAAAGACTTGCACCGGCTAGCAGAAAAAGGGTCGCTACGAAAATATTTGGTTTCGCCATGGTAGATAATATGTGCTTTTTGCTTTCGTTTTGAATAAAAAGCGTAACTTTGTGCAAAACTACAAAAAATATCTGAACACAACCATGAGACCTGGCAAAAAGTTGAATTTTTTATTATTTGGTGTCAACGCCCTTGCTCTTGCTCCTGCGGCTTTGCCCGCTCAGGCCGCGGCTGCCCCTAAAGCCGATAAGCGCCCGAACGTTCTTTTCATATCCGTAGACGACATGAAACCATGGCTGTCGGCATACGGCGACACTCTGGCACACACTCCAAACATGGACCGTCTTGCAGCCATGGGCACGACCTTCAACAACGCATATTGCCAGATTGCCCTCAGCGGGCCTACTCGTTCAAGCATTCTTACGGGTCTCAACCCCGACCACACAGGTGTATGGTGGCTCATGGGCTCGTTCCGCAAGAACAATCCCGACATAGTAACGATGCCCGAAGCTCTCAAGAACAACGGCTACGAAACCGTCGGAGTAGGAAAAGTATATCATCCACTGAAAGACAAGACCGTCAAAGACGACCCGAAATCATGGAGCCTGCCCTATGTCAAAACACAAGGCGCCACATATGCCCTCGCCAACGGCCGCGTAGCCACCGAATGCGCCGATGTTCCCGATAACGGATATATCGACGGAGTTATTGCCGACGAAGCCGTCAAAACCATGCATAAACTCAAAGAAGGCGACAAACCGTTTTTCCTCGCCGTCGGATTCAAAAAACCTCATCTGCCATTCTGCGCCCCCAAAAAATACTGGGATATGTACGAGCGCGAGCAGATGCCTGTGGCTAAATTCCAGGACATGGCCGCAGACGGCTGCGAGTATGCCTATCATAATTCGCTTGAAGTGAAAGGATATTCCGACATTCCGCCTTTCGAGAGCTATGTCGACACCAAACACCTCGATACAGAGACACAGAAACGCCTGCTCCATGCCTACTATGCATGCATTTCCTACACCGACGCCCAGATAGGCAAACTTCTTGACGCTCTTGAGAAAGACGGATTGACCGATAATACAGTAATAGTTCTCTACGGAGACCATGGATACCACCTCGGCGATCATGGCCTATGGAATAAAATGACAAACTTCGAGCAGGCCACACATGTACCGTTGATGATAGCTGCCCCCGGAATGAAGAAAGGCGTGAAATCCGATGCTATGGTCGAGTTCCTCGATGTATTCCCCACCGTGGCCGAATTCACCAAAACGCCCCACCCCCAACAGCTCGACGGAGTCAGCCTTGTGCCTGTACTAAAAAATCCGAAAGCGAAAGTAAAGGATTATATAATGAGCCAATACAGCCGCACTACAACCGAAGACTACACCATCAGCTCAGATACAGACCTCGAAGGCAACGCCGAATATCTCGAAAATGACATCATGGGCTACGCTATCCGCGACAAACGCTATCGCTTCGTGCAATGGACAAAAGGCTTCAAAACCTATATGCCATTCGACAAATCGAAAGTGATTGCCTGCGAACTGTTCGACTATGAGACAGACCCGCTCGAGACTAAAAACCTTGCCAACGACCCGGCATATGCAAAGGTGGTAAAACGGCTGGAACGACAACTTGCCGATTATTACGCCCAAAGCTATAAATCGCCCATGTCTGCACCCATCAAAGCCTGCGCCGAGCGGAAAATCAAGTAAGCAATCCGCCTGGAGCTAAATACACTCCAATCTTAAAAAAGATTAAAAACTTTGAATTTGCCGAACTTTTACCTACCTTTGCACCCGGTTAAGCCTCGGCAAGACCAACAAACTATTTATTAACCACTTAATTTTCAAGGAATGCACTTAAATTCTGAAGAAAAAGCGCAGATCTTCGAGAAGTACGGTAAGAGCAAGACTGACACTGGCTCGCCTGAAGCACAGATTGCATTATTCTCCATCCGTATCGCTCATTTGACTCAGCACCTGAAGTCAAATCACAAAGATCATACAACCGAACGCGCTCTTAAGATGCTGGTTGGTAAGCGTCGTCGTCTGCTCGACTACCTCATGCGTAAGGACATCAACCGCTACCGCGCCATCATCGCACAGAAAGAGCTCGGCATCCGCAAATAAGCGGCGCCAAAATCAAACAAAAAACCGCAGCACCCAATCGGGTTGCCGCGGTTTTTCATCTATTGCCAACTACGCCAATTTAGAGTCAACAAAACACGCACCCGTAACTCACAGAGCATCAACACAAACACCATTTTCATCAAAATTTTTTCTAAAAAAGTAGTCAAAAAATTTGCACAGTTCAAAAAGTCACCGTAACTTTGCAGCGCAAAAGCAAAAGGGGTAAGCCCAAAAGCAAAGCAAATTGCCTTGTGGTGTAATGGCAGCACGTCGGATTCTGGTTCCGCCTGTGGGAGTTCGAATCTCTCCAAGGCAACAAAAAATGGAGTTCAAATTTTTGAGCTCCATTTTTTATTTCCATATGATCCCAAGCCCATCCGACTACTGAGGCGCCCGCTTAAATTGGCGCATGGTAATAAACCTGTGTTAGAAAAATAAAAAGTTTTACCTTTGCAGAAAAGACAAACTGCAATGGAAAAGAGCCCTTATATAGAGTTGGCAGAGTGCCTTTTGCCGGAAGAAATGGTTGAGTATTTTGAAGTGGTCAAAGTAGAAAAGACTACAGAGACGCTTGACGTGACATTAGAAGAACGTGATA
>CAJTOB010000001.1:91634-99104 GCA_910578035.1 uncultured Muribaculaceae bacterium | reverse complement strand
GGATTCACATAAAGACCATATTTCGCCGCTATCTTCATAAGCTCAAGCTCCGGCATTGTCGTTGTTACATAAAAATATGAATCAGCACTGACAAATAAATTAAATGCATGCTTCGTATTTGACAATTGACTCCAAGCCAAAGCTCGAATATAAATTCTTAATATATCAGGAATTTCATGATATGTAATTATAGCTCCATTTTCTATCGAAAGTATCAAATTCTGAAATCTTTTTTCTACTAGTCTCGGGTGTATGCTTTCTGCATATTTTTTAAGTGTATCAATTACGCTTTGCGGATTTTTTTTATAATTTGACTTATAGTTCGCGCTATCATGAATTTTGAGCCAGGAAATATTGTTGTGGTTCAACAATTCCATGAAAAACTCCACATAGATATTCTCCCATTTCAAATAATCATCTACAGTAACAATTTTACCGTCTCGTTTATATCCTACATCATAAACAGTGGTAAATTCCTTACCTAAATAACCTTCTGCTTCACAATATAACCACGGCTTATACTTGACTATCGCATGTGTTATCAATTTACTCATTTAATCTCCTATTCGTTTAAACTCACTATTGTATATTCCAATTCTCACATTGAGATCGATTCAATTTTCTGTTTTTTTCGTGATAAATGACCGACTGTTGAACCGATATCTTCTTTATGGGTATATATTTTCAAGCGGGAGTTCCATCTCGAATATTAGATACAATTTATACCTCATAACTTTTCAAATGTCAACGTTATTTGTTTTTCATTGCATTCCTCGGCAAATCTTAGAGAATCTGTAAATTGTAAAATATAATTCTCTCTTATATTTTCTATTGAAAGTTTATTTCTGTTAAATGATTTATCTAATATATAAAAAATTGTATCTTTTTTAGTTGGTATAACATATTTCAGCACAACCCACAAAGAATCATAACCATATGACTCTATATATCCGTTTTCTATGTTTCCCATCGGAATAAGTTCTGCTTCTACGGGTTTATACCATTCCATAGTGTTGCGGTTGGCTAAACTTATGCGTTCCCAACGATGACGGTCTACATTATATTCAATATATAAATCTTTACCAATAGTATGCAATTCCGAATATCCCGTTGTCCAATAATTGCAAAACAGCTCCGGAATAACCCCGAATAATATAAATGCTCCTATGAGCACTATAAAAATCCAGACAATAGCCTTTGCGAACCAATATATGGGCAAACAAATTATTTTCATTATAGCATATACTTTCTCCCAATCCATTCTTACCAGTAATTTAAGGACTTAGAACCATAATAAAACACCTTGAACCCATGCTTGTTGTCATCTATTCCTGTCACAATGTTATGAATAAACATTACTGTATTCCTAAAATATTTATCTTCAACATAATTCCAGTCATAATCAGTAAGACTATTATTAATTATCATAATTTTTCTTTTGTCATAGTCTTGAATTTTAAGTTCTACATTTCCCAAAGCATAGGTTGTTGCTATTGATTTAGAATTGAAAATGGAGTATATTATATTCAGACCCGAATATAGATTTATTTCATTCTCCAGATTTCCTTTAAAATCTTTAGTTGTTAGAGCTCCCCAATCAAGCTTTGATGTATCTATATACAACATATTATCCGGCGTTGGATTATCCTTTGCATAAGGATGCTTTTTAGCCCATTTAACACCTAAAATTTCACCATATTTATTATATACAGGATGCTTTCCATCCCGATCAATAAAACTAATGGGATTAGAAAGACAATAGCAATAAGGAGATATCTGTGGTAAAATTCCATCGTAAATATCAGGAGATCCGAAAACGGATTTGTCAGGATGGTATGTGCGGGCATAGAAGTCGTAGGTGTTGAGGCCGTTGATGGGGTCGAATTCCTTGCCGCTGTATTTGTAGGGCTGGGCGTCGGCCGGACGCCCGAGACCGTCGTAATAAATCACCTCATCGACATAGCGTGAGCGGTCAGCACTCAGATAACGCCGCTGAACACTATAGTTCTCAGCCGCTGCGGCTGCTACTGCAACGAAACCCGCAAGCGCGAATACCAGCTTTCGGAGTGCATTCATGGTAATGACGGTTAGTTTTTCGCCGCCAATATACAAATTTTATATCAATAAAACAACACCGAGAGCTAATTCCGCAAAAATCAGCGGAGGAAGGGAGCTGTCGGGGAGGTGCCGGCGGCGATTTGCTCGGGGGTTCCGGCGGCTATGATGCGGCCGCCGCCTGCGCCGCCGTCTGGGCCCATGTCGATTACATAGTCGGCCATGTTGATGACGTCGATGTTGTGCTCGATAACGAGGACAGTATTGCCGCGCTCAACAAGGCGTTCGAGTATGTTCATGAGCGTGCGAATATCGTCGAAGTGCAGCCCGGTCGTAGGCTCGTCTAGTATGAAAAGTGTGTTGCCGGTATCGCGCTTGGCAAGTTCGGTGGCGAGCTTCACACGCTGGTTTTCTCCGCCCGAGAGAGTCGACGACGGCTGTCCGAGCTTTATATAACCCAGGCCTATATCCTGAAGCACTTTTATTTTTTTGAGTATGGCAGGCACACCGGAAAAGAACTCTACAGCCTGATTGATAGTCATATCGAGTACATCGGCTACCGATTTTCCCTTAAAACGCACCTCGAGGGTCTCGCGGTTGTAGCGACGCCCGTGGCACTCCTCGCAGGGTACGAGCACGTCGGGCAGAAAGTTCATTTCTATCGTCTTGTAGCCATTGCCCTTGCACGCCTCGCAGCGGCCTCCTGCCACGTTGAACGAGAACCGACCCGGCTTATAGCCGCGAATCTTGGCCTCCGGCAGATTCACAAAAAGATTGCGGATGTCGGTGAAAACGCCGGTGTAAGTAGCCGGATTCGAACGCGGCGTGCGCCCGAGCGGCGACTGGTCAACAGTCACCACCTTGTCGATATTCTCCAGGCCTTCAATCGATTCGTATGGCAGTGGTTCTGTAAGCGAGTTATAGAACTTTTGCGAAAGGATAGGCTGAAGGGTACCGTTGACGAGAGAAGACTTTCCGCTGCCCGACACTCCGGCAACCACAGTAAGCGTTCCGAGCGGCAACTCGAAATCGACATTTTTTAGATTATGCCCCGTACACCCTTTGATTTTCAAAACTTTTCCGTTGCCGGCACGTCGAGTTTCGGGTATTGGCAGCTTTTCGGTACCATTGAGATAGCGTGCTGTCACAGTGTCGGTTTTTAGCATTTCGGCCGGTGTACCCGCAAACACGACATTGCCGCCCTTGCGCCCGGCTCCGGGGCCTATATCAACCACATAGTCGGCCTCGAGCATAATGTCGCGGTCGTGCTCGACTACCACAATAGTGTTCGACGCATCGCGCAGCCGCTCAAGCGATTGTATGAGGCGGTGATTGTCGCGCTGATGCAGCCCGATGCTCGGCTCGTCGAGGATATAGAGCACATTCACAAGTTCTGAACCGAGCTGAGTGGCGAGGCGAATGCGCTGGCTCTCGCCGCCCGACAGCGTGGCCGAGGCTCGGTTTAGCTGAAGATAGCCTAAGCCGACGTCTACCAGGAATTTGAGTCGCACGGTTATTTCCTTGATTATTTCGACAGCAATCTGGCGGTCGCGCTCATCGAGGCGCTCGAGCACACCCTGCGACCATGCATAGAGCGCTTCGATGTCAAGACGGCAAAGCTCTGCTATGTTTTTATTGTCTACAAAGAAATGCAGCGCCTCGCGGTTGAGGCGGTCGCCGTTGCATTCGGGGCAACGACAGCGCGTGAAGAACTGGCCGCTCCACTTTTTCGACTGATAGCCGGCATCTTCGTCCTGCGACATTTCGATATACTTGACTATGCCATCGAATGTACGGAAAAAATCGAAGGTCGAGGCCGTATTTCCTTTAAGGGGTGGAACAGAAGTGGTTCCGTTAAAAATTTCATCTACCGCCTCTTCCGACAAATCCTTGAAAGGAGTGTCTATCGTAAACCCATACCGCTCGAGAATAGCGCGTATCTGCATGAAAATGACCGTGTCCTTATATTTTCCAAGCGGAACAAGCGCTCCCTTGGCTATCGACAGTTTCTCGTCGGGCACAATCTTGGCGCGGTCTATGATATTGACATAGCCGAGTCCTTTGCAACGCGGACAGGCGCCCTGCGGCGAGTTGAACGAGAAATTATGCGGAGCAGGGTCATGATATGAAATACCAGTGGCAGGGTCCATGAGCTCCTGACTGTAATATGCGACGCTATCTGCCTCAACATCATAGACCATCATTTCCTTGCCGCCCTGCGCGAGAGCATTCTCCACCGATGCCAACAGACGAGCTCTGTCCTTGTCCGACACCTTAAGCCGGTCTATGACGAGCTCTATGCTGTGATTCCGGTAGCGGTCGAGGCGCATTCCGGGAGTAATCTCAACCAGTTCGCCGTCTACACGCACATTGAGAAACCCCTTCTTCACCAGCTGCTCGAAAAGTTCCCGGTAGTGACCCTTACGGTTCTTTACCAATGGTGCCAGAATATATATCTTTCGGTCTTCATACTTTCCGACAATCAGATCCACAATCTTTTCATCGGTATATTTCACCATTTCCTCGCCCGATATATAGCTTCGGGCATGGCCTGCACGGGCATATAGAAGACGGAGGAAATCGTATATCTCAGTGGTGGTGCCGATTGTGCTTCGGGGGTTTCTGTTGATTGTTTTCTGCTCTATGGCAATCACAGGGCACAGACCGCCGATATGGTCTACGTCGGGGCGCTCGAGATTGCCGAGCATATTGCGGGCATAGGCCGAAAAAGTCTCTATATAACGCCGCTGACCCTCTGCAAAAATAGTATCGAAAGCCAACGACGACTTGCCCGAGCCGCTTAGCCCGGTTATGACCGTAAGTTTATTGTGTGGTATCTCTACATCGACATTCTTGAGATTATTGACTCTCGCGCCGACAACACTTATGCACCCGGTTCCATCTATGGTATCGGGCGCCATATCTTTTTTATCCTTTATATCTGTACTTGTGCGTTTGGTCATAACGACGGCATAAGTGGTTTAAAGTTAGGATAATAACACATCATAAGAACTATTATCCCAACTTCATCTACTCTTTAAACATAAATTCATCTGTCGGTCCAGGCCGGGTTGAAAGTCCTGATGCCGGCAGTGCGACGCGAAAGCGACTCGGCCAGAGGCACGCGCACCTTATATGTCTTGCCTGTCTTGTTGGTAAGGCTCTTGGAGCGTATCCACGGATTTTCCTCGCGGAGAATCGAATAATTGATACCCTGCTTTTTGGCCCAGGCAGCCCAGTCGGCCACAGGCCCATTCACCTCTACGGTGCGATACTTGCGAGGCTGATAGAGCTGGTCGTCGCGAAGATGGAAGCCATATGCAGGCGCATTTTCCATCACCGTCTTCATGGCCATGATACGGTAAGGATATCGGGTGGTCTCTTCTACGAGATAGAGGTCGAGCGACGTATCTGCGTTCTGGCGGTCGAGTTCGTTGGTAATGCGTGTCATTCCACCGTTATAAGCAGCCATCACAGACGGCCAGTTACCATACTTTGCATATGCTTTTTTAAGATAGCGGGCGGCGGCAGCCGTCGCTTTTTCTATATTGTAGCGTTCGTCTACTTCATCGTTCACCTCAAGGCCGTATTCCTTTGCCGTAGAGGCAATAAACTGCCAGAATCCGGCTGCTTTGGCCGGCGAATAAGCCCGAGGGTTGAGCGAACTCTCAACACATGCCAGATAAAGCATATCCTGCGGCACTCCGTTTTCTTTCAATATCTTAGACATTTCCGGAAAATAACGGTTGGCCCGCTTTATGATAAGCATCGTAGTGCCGTGGGTATATACAATGCTCGAAAGCTCGCGGTCGAGACGCTCATAGCGGTCGACCGGGTCGAGGTCTATCTTTTCGCCACAAAGGGTGACAGATGCCGGCACCTGAGGCGAATAAACATCGGAAAACTCTATCGGCGAACGCTGGGCTGCCAATGGAGCGGCCGCGAACATTGCCGCGGCTATAGTGCAAATCAGTGTCTTTTTCATTCTTGTGTACCTGAGTCCGAACTTGTGCCCGAACCTGTGAAATTTATTATATTGATGTCGCCCGCACGGTTGTACTTTACACCGTCGGCGCCCGTTGCTTTGATTACATAGTAATAAACGCCTGCCGGAACAAATTTCCCGCGATATTTGCCATCCCAGCCCTCTGAAGGCTCTTTGCTCGAGTACAGGCAAGTACCCCAGCGGTTGAAGATATGGCATTCGAAAGAGGTAAGCGACTTATAGCTCACCTTCCATTCATCGTTCACTCCCGGCGATGCCTCCGGCGAGAAAGCATTCGGAATTTCGAGTTTCGACTCGCCGATAAACACCTCATATGTCGTGCCGACGAATTCACAGTCGCCTGCGGCATTATTTGCCACAAAACGGACATATGTAGTGCCGCTTTCCGTGAAAGTATAGTCAAACGCAAGCTCAGAATAACTGTTGTCAACCATATCAAACTCCGCCGACCTCGAAATCTGCCATTCCGTGAAAAGCGCGGCGTCGGTCACAGCGGCCTCGAAGCGTATTTCGCAAGGAGCGCTCCCGCCAAGAGCCGATTCGTCGGCCGAGCCTTGCTCGTTGTCTGCCGGTTCATGACTGCTTGTGGCCTTTGTTTCGGCCTCTACAGCAACTGTAGTATAATACTCGCTCTCCATGCTCTCCGCCTCGCCCCAGGCCCGGAGGAATCTGTCTCCTTCGAGACTGAATGCCGTGTTGCAGAGCGGAGCCGCAATCGCCGTGCTCCCCGATATACCTGCAAGCACGTCCTCCGCAGGCATCTGAGTGTAGGCAAACGCTGGCTCATCGAAGCGCAGAGTGTTATAGCTCAGTTTAAGTTCACGCGAAATATCCATTCGCCGGCCGTTGATGCTATAATACGGAATCGGCCCGGCCTCTCCGTCGACAGCCAGAAGGGTACGACCGCAGTCCTCGGCCAGAGCGGCCACAAGCGACGAAACCACAAAGCGATGCTTCGAATAGTCCACAATCCAATAGCAGTGCCTCGACGTTCCGTCCTCAATGATATAGCCCATATCCTCGCCTGCGAAAGGCACACTCCAGCGCACGCCGTCGTGTTCGGCCACAATTTCTTCGGCATAGGCTCCCCCGAGGGTGCTGAAACGGTACCAGCGCACCTGCCCTGTTGAGGCTGTATAGACAATGCGTGCCGCAGCATCGTCGCCGCTCACCACATACACCGCCTCAAGACCGCTCGAAGCCTCGGGCCTGATTTCCACCGCCGCATGCGACAAGCCGGTAAAATCAAGCGCCCGCAAACCCGAAAACGACAAAAGGGCAGCTAAACCCAGTAAAAAACGTCTGCTCATATCAATTGCGTAAATCATACAAAATTACTCATTTTCCATGAGCCATGCAAATTCCGCGGTCAACAGCCGCGCACAAAAAAACGAGGGGAGGCCTTTAAT
>CAJTOB010000001.1:19014-91624 GCA_910578035.1 uncultured Muribaculaceae bacterium | reverse complement strand
CGTCGGCCTCCCCTCGCCTGTTATTTCCGGCTGTCGGGCTGCTTGCTTGAGAAAACTTTTGAAAGGTATTTTTCCTGGAATTTCTGTAGCAATTCCCAGAAATTCGGCACAAAGAGCGTGCCCAGCACCGCATTCACGGCCATGCCCACCACAACGGCGCAACCAAGAGAGATACGGCTCGCAGCTCCCGCACCCGTAGCGAACATCATTGGCATCACACCGAAGACAAATGCAAGCGCTGTCATCAGGATAGGCCGCAGGCGCACATCGCCCGCATCGAGAGCCGCCTGGCGTATCGGCTGCCCCTGCTTGCGGAAATCCATGGCATACTCCACAATCAGAATGGCGTTCTTGGCCGCCATGCCGAGCAATAGGATTATGCCTATCTGGGTGTAGATGCTGATGCTCTGGCGCATGAACATACAGCCGAGCACAGCGCCGAGAATAGCCGTCGGAGTCGTTATGACAACTGCAACAGGGTCGGACCACGATTCATATTGCGCCGCCAGCACAAGTATGGTTATTATGATTGCAAAGATAAGCGTGGTCGAAATCGTAGTGCCCGACTCCGTCTCCTGAAGAGCCTCGCCGGTCCATGAATACGAGAAGTTGGAGCCGATATGATTCTGCATTATGTCCTCCATAGCCTTTATGCCGTCCGACGAACTCACATGCGGTGCCACCGACGCTGTCACCGACGCAGTCGTATACATATTATATCGGCTTACCATGGCCTGCCCCATCACCGGCTCCACCTTGGCAAAAGCGCCGAACGGAACCATATCGCCCAGCGAATTGCGCACACTGAGCGACAGCACGTCGCGGGCATGGCTGCGCACTTCTTCACGTCCGCTCACAAGCACCTGGTAAGTGCGTCCGAATTTCACGAAATCGTTCACATAGTCGGTTCCCATGAATGCCGAGAGTGCCGAATAGACATCTTCCAGTGTCAGACTGTGCATCTTCACACGGTCGCGGTCTATCTTGACGGCATATTGGGGTACTTCTCCCTGATAGAGAGTAGTCACCTTCTCTATCTCAGGATAATCTGCCGCCGCGGCCTGTATCTCGGCCACCGCCTGAGCCAGCTCTTTAGGCCCCAGATTGTTTATGTCGAGTATCTGCATCTGAAGGCCGCTCGACATGCCAAGACCGGGTATGGACGGCGGATTGACCGAGAACACGATTGCCTCCTGGCAACGCGAACCGATTTCCTCGGCCTTAGCCATCACAGCTTCCACCGTATTGTCTTTTCCCTTGCGCTCTTTCCACGGTTTCAGGACCACAAACATCGAGCCGAGATTGCTCGACGCTCCTCCGGCAAGGAAAGACTGCCCTGCGACAGATATTACATCTTTCACCTGAGGGAGCTCCTTGATTTCAGCCGTTATAGAGCGCATGACACTGTCTGTGCGATTGAGCGATGCACCGGTCGGCAGCTGCACGGAGGTCATGAAATAGCCCATATCCTCTTCCGGCACATAACTCGTTGGCCAGCGCAGAAAGCCCCAGAAGGCGGCGCCGCAGATAACTATGAATACTATCAACGCGAGTACCGGACGACGCAGCATACGCCCCACAAGACCCGTATAGCCGCTCCGCACCTTGCCGAAGCACTTGTTGAACCATCTGTACAGAAAAAAACGCGGCTCACCGGTATTGGGCTTCAGGAAGAGGGCGCACATGGCCGGCGTAAAAGTAAGTGCGTTGAAACCTGAAAAAGCCGTCGACACAGCTATTGTAAGGGCAAACTGCTTGTAAAGCTCTCCGGTGATGCCGGAAATGAAGGCCGTCGGAACAAACACCGACAACAACACCAGAACCTCGCCTACAACCGGGCCCTGCAGCTCGTCCATAGCCTGCCGTGCGGCATCTTTGGCCGTAAGCTTTCCTTCGTTCAATATTCGCGTACAATCCTCTACCACCACTATAGCATCGTCAACCACAATCGCTATCGCAAGCACAAGTCCGAACAGCGTCAGAGTGTTGAGCGTAAAGCCCATCAGCTTCATCACAGCAAAGGTGGCAATCAGCGACACCGGCACCGTCAGCATCGGTATCACGACAGCGCGCCAGTTCTGCAGAAAGAGCAAAATCACAAGCATCACAATGAGCGTGGTCTCGATGAACGTAACAAGAACCTCGTCTATCGAGGCTGTTACGAAATCAGTAGTATTCAGTATTATACGATAGTTGACATCCTCCGGGAAATACTTCTGCAGCTCTTCGAGTTTACTTTCGACGTTGTGGGCAACTGTAAGAGCGTTAGCACCCGGTAGCTGATATACACCTATAAGACCCGCGCTTTTGCCGGACACATTGGAAATCATCGAATATGAACTGCTGCCGAGCTCTACAGTACCGATATCCCGAAGACGAAGCATGGAGCCGCCAGGCTCTGTCCGCACAACGATATTGCCGAATTCCTCGGCACTTTCAAGACGCCCCGGCGATGTAAGGGTGAATTCGAACTGCTGGCCCGACCCATCGGGCGGCGCGCCGACAGAACCGGCCGAAACCTCCATATTCTGGCTCGTGATAGCCGCCATAACATCGGTCGGCGATATTTCGCGTACCCGCATTTTCTCCGGGTCGAGCCATACACGCATACTGTATTCACCCGAACCGAATGCCTCTACCTGCCCCACACCGTCGATACGCGAAAGAGCATCTACCACATTGAGCTGTGCATAGTTCGTAAGATAAAGGCCGTCGTAGAGTTCAGGCTTGTCGGTTTCCAGCGCCACAAAAAGAATGATATCCGACGAACGCGACATCACCGACACGCCCTCCTGCTTCACAGCTGTCGGCAACTGCGGTTCTGCCAGCGAAACACGGTTCTGCACCTTGACTGTAGCCATATCTAGGTCAGTGCCGTTCTCGAACGTTATTTCAAGCATATAAGAGCCGTCCGAACTCGACGAACTCATATACATCATGCCGTCGACTCCGTTCACCTGCTGCTCAATAGGAACACCGATGGTCTCGGCTATTGTCTTGGCATCGGCTCCGGGATAAGAGGCGCTCACAAACACCGTCGGCGGTGTTATATCCGGATATTGCGCTACCGGCAGCGACTTCACCGTGAGCAATCCGGCCAGAACCATCAGCACGGCGATGACCGTTGCAAATATCGGACGGTCTATAAAAAATTTACTAAACATCTTATTAATTAATAATTAGGAATTAATAATTAGGAATTTAAGAAGTAATTCTTCATTATAAATTCTCAATTATTAATTAAAGGTTTTACTGTCATTCCGTCGCGGACTTTGAGGAGGGCTTTGGTAACATATTTCTCGCCCTCGTGTACGCCCGATGTGATGAGGCGAAGAGTATCGCCTACGGTCTCGCCGGTCTTCACGGGAGTATAGACAACCTTGTTCGAGTCGTTTACAACATAAATATAGTCGCCGAGCTGGTCGGAAGCGATTGCGGCATCCTTCACCAGTAGGGCATGCGGATCGGCTGCCGAAGGAAGCTCTATGGTAGCATACATGCCGCTGCGCAATTCGCCATAAGGATTGGCTATTTCAGCCTGGAGCTGCATTGTACCCGTCGAAGTATTGATTCGTGGAGCCATATAATCCAGACGAGCGGTATAATCATGCAATAGCGGCTCTGAGAAAACCACCTTCATGCTGTCGTATAGATGCGGGCTGTCGGCCACACGCGCCTTTATATTGGCAAGAGCCGCGGCGTCCTCAATCGAAAAATCGAGATACATCACATTGTCGTGGTATATCTTAGCCAGAGCCACAGGAGAAGCCTCACCGGCCACAAATGCCCCCACATCGTACGACGCAAGAGTCACATGACCGTCAAACGGAGCACGTACCGTGCAGTACGACAGCTGTGTCCGCGCCGTCTGAAGAGTTGCTTCGGCCGTTTTTATGGCAGCCGCGGCTTCCTCGACCGCACTCTTTGCCTGCTCTACCTCCATTTTGCTCACCGCATCGCTCTCAAGAGCGCGCTTCATGGCATCATAGCGGCTCGATGCATAGTTATAAGTTGCCTGAGCCGTACTCAACTGCGCCTCGGCCTGCTGCACGGCATCGCGATAATTGCGGTCTTCTATCCTGAACAAAATATCGCCTTCATGCACAAAATCGCCCGGCTTATAGTCTTTCGCCAGCAGATAGCCGTCAACACGACCAACAAGGTCAACCTCCTGAGTCGCCACAAGCGTTCCGGGATAAGTGCTGTGAATTACCACTGAATCCGCCCTCACAAGAGCCACATCTATCTCCGGCACTTCTGTCTGCTCCCGTCTTTCCGACTTATGGCACGACTGCACGGCGACAACGGCCGCCAGCAGTATAATATAAAAAACTTTCTGTTTCATAATCGTTTACATGGCACCGGCCGTCCAGCCGCCACCCAGGGCTTTATAAAGATTGATAAGTGAATCGATTGCTTGTCCGCGGGCCGACACGAGGGTGTTCTGATAGCTCAGATAATTCAACATCGCATCAACAACATTGGAAAACGCCGTGAGGCCTTCCTTATAGAGGTCTACCGACAGTTTCACCTCCTCGGCAGAACTTGCCACAACCTCCTCAAGAGTAGATATATATTCCTGCGTGCATGTATATTTCCGGGCCGCATCGCGCACCTCTTCCACGGCTGTAAGAATGGCGAGATTATAATTATCTACTGCAATCTCCATCTGCTCGCGCGCCTCGGCCGCATTGTAGCGGCGAGAAAGGCCGTCGAAGATAGTCCAGGAAATAGTCGGCGCTATAGAATAGGTAAGCCCGGCACGCGAAAACAAGTCGCCGATATTGTGTGCCTGTGTGCCGGCCGACGCCGATACCGACAGCGACGGAAGATACTCCTTGCGGGCAATACCCAGAGCGGCCGCAGCTGCCTCGATGCTCTTCTCGGCCTGCACAATATCCGGGCGGCGTTGCAGCAAATCGCCCGGAACACCGAGCCCTACCCCCGGTATATCCGAAGGTATTCGTGTCGCCGTAAGAACCCCTGCGGGCAAGTCTTCGCGGGTCACACCAAGCAGCACCGCAAGCGAATTGACCGAAGCATCTATCGACGCCTCCAGCAGAGGTATTTGTGCGATTGTAGAATAATAGAGGGTTGAAGCCTGAGCCACGTCGAGTTTCGACGCAAGCCCCGTCTCATGACGTGTCTTGGTAATATTCAGAATCCTGAGCTGGCTTTCGGAATGTTCGCGTGCTACGGCAAACTGCTCGCGCGCCACAAGCAGTCCTATATATGTGGACGCTATCTCAGCATCGACACTTAGACCGACTCCGGCAAATTCTGCCGCCGAAACCTTTACCTGCGCCCGGGCTTCGCGCACCTGTGCCGTAATCTTGCCGAACACATCTATTTCCCACCGCATGTTCACCGTGCCGCTGAACGACGACAGAGTCGTAGCCGGCCCTTTCTCGGCCGACGTCAGACCCGACACTCGCTCGCGGCTCCAACCGGCATCGAGGCTGAACGACGGATAATAGGCACTTCGCGCCGCTCCGGCCTGAGCCCGCGCAATTTCTATACGCCGCGCTGCCATGGCGACATCATAGTTATTACTCCGGCCTATAGCTATGAGACTGTCAAGCAAGGGGTCGCCGAAACCGCGCCACCACTCGGCATTGGCAGCATCAGCATCATAAAAGCCGGCCTCGGCCGTATCCCAGCTCGAGGGTAACGAATGCTCAAGATAGTTGCGCTCGGCTCCTTTGGCGCGTGGACATGCCGCCCAGAGTATGAAACCGAGCACAGCCAGCCATCTCAGCAGATTTAGTGATGATTTTTCTCTCATTTTTCTGAAACGTTTAACTCTATAACAAAAAATAAGAGAAAAAAAGCAATGCCCGCAGACATCGCTTTAACCATTTTTAACCTCAAAAAAAATCACCTACCGCCCTATACATGTCAAAAAACACAAACGCAAAAAAATTCGTATCTTTGCACCCGCTTTCCCCTTATCACTTATTACTTACTACTTATTACTTAAAAAAATGTGGGTAATGCTCGCTTTGGCCTCGGCAATATGCCTTGGCGTGTATGATATATTCAAAAAAATCTCGCTGCGCGACAACAACGTCCTCATCGTCCTCTTCCTCAACACCGTCTTCGGCGCCATCCTCATGAGCCCCGTTATAATCGGTGGCGCCATGCACGGCTACTGGGGACTCGGACAGAACGTCGGAGGCCACATGATGATTGTCGCCAAGTCGTTTATCGTTCTCGGCTCATGGTTGCTCGGCTATTACGCTATAAAACACCTGCCTCTCACCATTGCCGGCCCCGTCAACGCATCACGCCCTGTGATGGTGCTCCTTGGAGCCCTGCTCATATTCGGCGAACGTCTCAACGCACTCCAGTGGGGCGGTATTCTTCTCGGTTTCGTGTCTCTTTTCCTCATATCAAGAGTCGGAGCCAAAGAAGGATTCGCCTTCAGAGGCAGCCGATGGCTGTGGTGCTGCTTCGGTGCCGCAGTACTCGGCGCAGTAAGTGCCCTGTACGACAAATATCTTCTCCGACGCTTCGAACCCCTCGAAGTACAGGCATGGTATTCGCTATATCAGGTATTTATCATGGGCTCTACCGTACTCATTCTCAACCACACCCGAGCCGGTGCGACACCGTTTCGCTGGCGATGGAGCATTCCCTGCATAGCCCTGTTTCTCACCACCGCCGACATTGCATACTTCTACGCCCTTTCGCAGCCCGAGTCAATGATTTCCATAGTTTCTATGATACGCCGTGGCAGTGTTCTGGTTTCATTCTTCTACGGAGTCTTCGCTCTCCACGAAAAGCACATACGCGCAAAGCTCATTGACCTCGGCATCCTCGCCGCCAGCCTGACCCTGCTAATCTTAGGAAGTTAAGAAAGTCCGAAAAGCAAGGTCGTAAGAACCTGAAAAACGCCCCAAACTCCCAAACTCCTCCTAACCCCCTCCCCCCCTAATTTCCTAATTTCCTAAACTCCTAAAACAATCGCTCCCTTGTAGACAGCGAATGCCACTATCCAGGCGACTGCCGTATTATATATGATGCTGAAAAGGCCATAGCGCGGGCTGCCGGTTTCGCGGCATATTGCTACTATAGTGGCAAAACACGGGCAATAAAGCAATATGAACACAAGGAAAGCCAGCGCCGAAGGACGTGTGAAATCAGGCTTGCCGGTCGACGGGTCGGGCTGCTCAAGGCGAGCGCCAAGCCGGGCATCTGACACGGCCTCGTCATCGGTATAAAGCACACCGAGAGTCGAAACCACAATTTCCTTTGCCGGTACTCCGGCAAGAGCTGCCACCGAAGCGCGCCAATGGAAACCGATAGGCTCCATTACAGGATTGATAGCCTTGCCGGCCATTTCAAGATAAGAATCGCGCGAAGCATCGATTGCCGAAGTCTCGGCCGAAGGAGTCGTATCACGGTCGAGAGGGAAATAGTTGAGTGCCCACACCAGTACACTCGCTACCAGGATAATGCCGCCCATCTTCTTGAGATATTGCTTGCCTTTGGCCCAGGTATGGCTAAGCGAGGCCTTCATAGTCGGCATACGGTAGGGAGGCAGCTCCATCACAAAAGGTGTCTCGTCTTTCTTAAAAAGGAATTTTCGCAAAAGGCGCGCCGTTACAACACCCACTACTATACCACCGAGATACAGCCCCATCAGAACAAACGGCGCCGAAGCCGCAAAAAACGTGCCCACCATCAGAATATAGACCGGCAGACGCGCCGAACACGACATGAACGGATTGATGAGAATAGTAATAATACGGCTCGAACGGCTTTCGATAGCGCGCGACGACAGAATAGCTGGCACATTGCACCCGAAACCCATCACCAGCGGTATAAACGACTTGCCGTGCAGCCCGATGCGGTGCATCACCTTGTCCATTATAAAAGCGGCACGGGCCATATAGCCGGTATCCTCCATAAACGATATACAGAAATACAATATCAGTATATTCGGAAGAAACACAATCACGCCTCCGACCCCGCCTATGATACCGTCGGCAATAAGGTCTTTGAGCGGTCCTTCGGGCATGAGCCTCTCTACTACGCCGCTCAGCCACTCCACAGCCGTCTCTATCCACTCCATCGGATACTGGCCGATGACAAATGTGGCCCAGAAGATGAAGAACATTATAAGCAGGAATATCGGAAAACCGAGTAGCTTGTTCGTCGCCAGGGAGTCGAGCACACGGGTCGTTCGGCCTGCATTCTTCTTGCCGGCCGTATATGTCTCTGCAAGAGCGCCGGCTATAAAACCATATTTCTCGGCCGCTACAATAGACGATATATCCTCGTCGCGCAGCGACTCTATGCGGCCTCGAAGCTTATCGCGCAAGAGCATTATCGGGCTGTCGGCGCCTTCACGCAGATGCTGCCGCCACACCCGGTTCTCCTGAGGCCGGAAAAGGCGGAATCTCTTGCGTCGGCCGCTACCCGATTGTTCGGGCGAGCCTATCGACAACTCGTCCTCGATTTCGTGGTCACCCTCAAGCAATTTTATGGCAAGATAGCGCGGCGAAAACTGCTTGTTGACTTCCGGCGTAGCCTTGATGCGGTCTACAAGCTGGCGCACCGCGCCCTCGAGGTCGGCACCAAGATTCACATGTATATGACGCACAGTCGTGTCGCGGCCTTCGAACACGGCCACAACAGCATCGAAAAGAGCATCTACCCCCTCGCCGGTCTTGGCTACGATAGGCACCATCGGAACACCTATCATGGCGCCCAGACTGCCGTAATCGAGTTCGCCCCCCCGCGCGCGCACCTCATCATACATATTGAGGGCGATAACCATGCTGGGGTCCATATCGATAAGCTCGGTTGTGAGAAACAGATTGCGCTCAAGATTAGTGGTATCGACAACGTTTATGATTACGTCTGGGGTGTTCTCGCGCAGATACCGGCGCACATACAGTTCCTCGGGCGAGTAGCATGTCAGCGAATAAGTGCCCGGCAAATCCACAATATTGATACGGTAGGAACCATGCTCGAAATAGCCCTCCTTGGCGTCGACCGTCACACCACTGTAGTTGCCAACATGCTCGCGGGCTCCCGACGCACGGTTGAAAAGCGATGTTTTGCCGCAGTTGGGATTGCCGATAAGAGCTACATTTATGATATGACGCTGGTGATGATACACACGCTGCGCCTCTATGTCTTCAACCGTCGGAGCCGGCACACTCATGGCCTTAGCACCCAGAACGGCAGCCTCCTCGGGCGAAACCTTCACTACTTCTACGAGATTGGCCTCGGAGCGCCGCAGCGATACCTCATAACCCATCAGATTATATTTGATAGGGTCGCGCAAAGGAGCGTGAAGCACCACCGATACTCCATGACCTTTCACAAATCCCATTTCTATAAGACGTTTACGGAAGGCTCCGTGACCGAGAACCTTCACCACGATTCCGGTCTCGCCGGTATGTAGCTGCGACAGTTTCATTAAGTCAAAAAATAAGAATGCAAAATTGCGAATAAATCCGCACATTGCCAATACCCTTCCATAGGTAGTTTGCCCTTTTGCCACACTCCGGAGCATATTGATTGGTCGCGGGCAAGTTTTTTTTGCTAATTTTGCAGAATAACCCCGTAAGAGAATATGCTGACACATTTATGGATATCGCGACGTCTGAGACTCAGCACCGACGGCTCTGCCGCCGGCACTGTCATCGCAGTGAGCGGCGTAGCCCTCGCGCTTGCTGTGATGGAGCTCACACTCGGTATCGTAGTGGGCTTCAAGGAAGAAATCAAGCGCAAACTCATGGGCTTCGACGCCCAGATAAGCATCGAAGCTCCATTCGACCCCTACACTCGCACTCAGAGCGCAACAATCACTCAGACAGAAGAACTTACAGAAATAATAGACGAAGCCGCCCCTGAGGCCGAAAGCCGCCTTGTGCTGCGCCTGCCGGGCATTCTGAAGACCGACACCGATTTCGAAGGCATCGTCTTCATAGGACAGTCGCCCGAGAGCGATTTTTCTTTCGAGCGCGGCAACATCGTGGAAGGCGCATGGCCCGACTATTCGTCCGACAGCTGCCGAAACGACATTGTAATATCCCGCGCTACAGCAAACGCCCTCGGCCTCAGACTTGGCGACAAGGTATACTCGACATATATCATCGACGAAACCGTGAAAATGCGGCGAAACACCATCGCCGCAATCTTCCAGGCCGATTTCGGCGAATACGACCGCACTGTGGCATACGCTTCGCTCGCCGCGCTACAGAGCATCGCCGGGCTTGCCGGAAACGAAGGCAGCCGCCTCGATATCAGAGGGCTGCCACACGACGCTATCGGCACTTCGGCCTCAGCGATAGAGACGGCAATGATGTCGGCCATGAGCACCGGCAAAACCGACGTTTACTATCCCGTACAGACAATCGAACAGACCGGCGCCATATATTTCAACTGGCTGGCACTCCTCGACACCAATGTAGCGGTGATATTCTGCCTCATGCTGTGCGTAGCCTCGTTCACACTCGTGTCGAGTCTCTTCATTCTCGTGCTCGACAACGTTCCGGCAATAGGCATACTCCGCTCAATAGGGGCCTCCAGGTCAATGGTTCGCGCGGTTTTCGTCGATTTGGGCATGAGGATTGTGCTGCGGGGCATCATTATCGGAAACGCGCTCGGACTCGGATTGCTTCTGGTTCAGAAATATACCCGCGCGATACCTCTCGACCCCGAGGCATATTATCTCAACTGTGTGCCTGTCGAAATCAGACCCTGGGGCTTCATCGCACTCAACTTAGGCGTTGCCGTAGTGTCGTGGCTCGTACTGTGGATTCCGGCGCGAACCGCATCTTCTGTCGACCCTGCGAAAACCATAAACTTCGAATAATTGTTAAAGTAACATACTTTGACCTCAGACAAGACGGCAAAGTACTGAAAATTTCATTATATTTGCTCTCTAAAATTAAAGTTAAATTAACTAATGTCTTCAGAAAAAGACCTACAGCAACTCGTAATAGAAGGAATACAGGAGCGTAAAGGACACGCCATCACCGTAGTAGACCTCAGTCACATCGAATCAGCCGCAGCTCATACATTCATCATCGCCGAGGGTAATTCAACTACTCAGACAGCGGCAATAGCCGACTGCGTCGAAGAGTACGTCCGTATCAACGGAGGATATAAACCATACAACACCGACGGTGTCGCAAATGCCGAGTGGATTGTCATTGACTATGGCGATGTATGGGTCCACATTTTCACTCCCGAAACACGTCTGCGCTATGCTCTCGAAGAATTGTGGAGCGATGCTAAAATCACCGATATTCCCGACTTAGATTAAGCACTTATGGCTTTTCCCCCTATAAACAAACCCGACGGAAAGAAAAACGGTCCTTTCAGATTCAGCCTGTGGTGGATGTACGCCATAGTGTTTCTCTTTTTGGCCGGCATTTATATTTTCGACACCAACGTAGTCACCAAAAAAGTGAGCTACAGCGACTTCGTGCAATACGTTGAGCGCGACCACGGTATATCAAAAATCATTATCTTCTCCGACAAAAGACAAGCCGAAGGCCTGCTTACCGACTCGCTTGCCTCCGTAATCTTCAAGAACCACACCTTCCACGCTGAAGACGGTGTAGTCGCCAAAGTGGAGGTAAACATATCTTCGGCCGACCAACTGTCCGAAAAAATCGATGAATGGCGCAAATCAGGCGCATTCACCGGCGATGTGGAGTATGAGCAGACAAGCCAGTTTGGCAATTTCCTCTGGTCCATACTGCCCTTCGCGTTCCTCATAGGCGTGTGGATTTTCCTCATGCGCCGCATGTCGGGTGCAGGAGGCGGCGGTGCCGGCGGCGGTGGCGGCATTTTCAGCGTCGGCAAGTCGAAAGCCATGCTTTTCGACAAAAACAACTCGCAGAAAGTCACCTTCCAGGACGTAGCCGGCCTCTCCGAAGCCAAAACCGAAATCGAAGAAATCGTAGAGTTCCTCAAAAACCCGAAACGCTACACCAACCTCGGCGGCAAGATACCCAAGGGCGCCCTTCTGGTAGGCCCTCCCGGAACAGGCAAGACTCTGCTTGCCAAGGCTGTGGCAGGCGAGGCCGACGTGCCTTTCTTCTCCATGTCGGGCTCTGACTTCGTCGAAATGTTCGTAGGTGTGGGCGCCTCACGCGTCCGCGACCTCTTCCGCCAGGCCAAGGAGAAAGCTCCCTGTATCGTGTTTATCGACGAAATTGACGCCGTTGGCCGTGCACGAGGCAAAAACGCAAGCATGGGTGGCAACGACGAACGCGAGAACACCCTCAACCAGCTCCTTACCGAAATGGACGGCTTCGGCAGCAACAGCGGCGTCATTATCCTCGCCGCCACCAACCGCGCCGACATTCTCGACAAAGCTCTCATGCGTGCCGGCCGATTCGACCGTCAGATATACGTAGACCTCCCCGACCTCCCCGACCGTGTGGAGATTTTCAAGGTCCACCTCCGCAAAGTAAAGACCGCACCCGGTCTCGACATTGAGCTCCTCGCACGCCAGACTCCGGGATTCTCCGGCGCCGACATAGCCAACGTATGCAACGAAGCCGCTCTTATCGCTGCCCGTGGCAACAAGGAGTCGGTGACTAAAGAAGACTTCAACGCCGCCGTCGACCGCATTATCGGAGGTCTCGAAAAGCGCAACAAGATTCTCACCAACGACGAAAAACGCGCAATCGCCGTGCACGAAGCCGGCCATGCCACCGTTTCATGGCACCTCCGCTATGGCAATCCTCTCGTCAAGGTCACAATCGTGCCCCGCGGAAAAGCTCTCGGGGCTGCATGGTATCTGCCGGAAGAACGCCAGATTGTACCCTCACAGGTCATTCTCGACGACATATGCTCACTCCTTGGCGGACGCGCCGCCGAAGAAGTGTTCCTCGGACACATTTCGACCGGCGCCGCAAACGACCTCGAGCGCGTCACCAAGCAGGCATACGCAATGATCGTCTACTACGGCATGAGCGATAAACTGCCAAACCTCAGCTACTACGACTCCACCGGGCAGAACAGCATGTTCACCAACCCCTACAGCGACGAACGCGCAAAGATAATCGACGAGGAAGTGAGCCGCATCATAGCCGAACAGTACGAACGAGCCAAGTCAATTCTGCGCGAACATGCCGACGGTCACCACGAACTCGCCCAGACCCTCATATCGCGTGAAGTCATCTTCACCGAAGATGTCGAGCGTATATTCGGCCCGCGCCAATGGACTTCGCGCACCGACGAGCTATTCGGCCACAAAGACCTCAACGACAAGCCATACGATGGCCCCCTCCCCCCGCCTATAGACGACGTCGATGCTACCGAGGCAGAGACAAAAGACAGCACCAAGGGCAGCGACGACAACACCGAAGACGGAAAACAGCCTTAGTGCTCATAATCCGCATACCGCTTACATGAACCGTCGCACAGCCTGAGGCCGTGTGGCGGTTCTATTCAACCAGCCGACAAGAATCAAACCAATTATAAAATGAAAAAATTACTAATCGCAGCTGCAATGGCATCTATGCTCGCCGCACCCTCCTGCAAAAAGGCCGAAAACGCTCAGCCTCAGGAATTCAACTACGTGGCCGACCGCTTCGCAGACATCGAAGTGCTTCGCTACAAAGTTCCCGATTTCGAAAATCTGACCCTCAACCAGAAAAAACTCGTCTACTTCCTCACCGAAGCCGCTCTCTGGGGCCGCGATATCCTCTGGGATCAGAACAACAGCAACAACCTCCCCATGCGCCGCATGCTCGAGGCTGTCTACACCAACTATCAGGGCGACCGCAACACCCCCGAATTCAAAGCCTTCGAAACATACATGAAGCAGGTATGGTTCGGCAACGGCATTCACCACCACTACTCTACCGACAAATTCACACCCGGCTTCAGCCGTGAATTCCTCGCCGCCCAGCTCGAGGCACTCCCCGAAGGCGCTGCTCCCGAAAACACAGCCGAACTCGTCGAAGTTATCTTCAATCCCACCCTCGACGCAAAGCGTGTGAATCAGGACGCCACCGTAGACCTCATCACATCGTCGGCAAACAACATGTATGCCCCCGGCGTGACACAGGCCGAAGTCGAGGCTTATTACAACTCTATCCGCAAGCCCGACGACCTCACCCCCATATCATACGGCCTCAACACCCGCGTTGAGCGCGGCGCCGACGGCAAAATCACCGAAAACACATATAAGGTAGGCGGTCTCTATTCAGCCGCTATCGAAAAAATAGTCGAAAACCTCGACAGCGCCCGCCAGTATGCCGAAAACGACGCTCAGCGCCAGATTATAGGCTCGCTCATCGACTTCTACACCTCAGGCGACCTCGCCACATTCGACAAATACTCCATCGAATGGGCCGAAGACACCCTCTCGCAGGTAGACTTCATCAACGGATTCATCGAGACATACGGCGACCCCCTCGGCATGACAGGCTCATGGGAGTCCATCGTCAACTTCAAGAATATACCCGCCAGCGAGCGCACCGAAACCCTCAGCGCCGAGGCTCAGTGGTTCGAAGACAACTCTCCCGTCGATGCCGCATTCAAGAAAGACAAAGTTAAAGGCGTATCCGCAAAAGTAATCACCGCCGCTATCCTTGCCGGCGACGCATACCCCGCCACCCCCATCGGCATCAATCTGCCCAACGCAAACTGGATTCGCGCAGCACACGGCTCTAAATCCGTGACTATCGAGAACATCACCCAGGCATACGACGAGGCAAGCCACGGCAACGGTTTCAACGAAGAATTCGTAATCGACGAAGAAACCGCTAAACTCCTCGACAACTACCTCTTCATCACCGACAATCTGCACACCGACCTCCACGAATGCCTCGGCCACGGCTCCGGCAAACTCATGCCCGGCAAAGAAGACGCCCTCAAAGAGCACGGCTCTGCCATCGAAGAAGCCCGTGCCGACCTCTTCGCCCTCTACTATCTCGCAGACCCCAAACTCATCGAAATGGGTCTCCTCGACAATCCCGAAGCCTACAAGGCCGAATACTACAAATATATCCTCAACGGCATGATGACACAGCTGCAGCGCATCGAGCCCGGCAAGGACGTCGAAGAAGCCCACATGCGCAACCGCAAACTCATTGCCGAATGGGCCTACGAACACGGCAAGGATGCCAACGTAATCGAACTCGTCAAACGCGACGGCAAAACCTACATCAAAATCAACGACTACGAGGCCCTGCGCGGTCTGTTCGGCCAGCTCCTCGCCGAAATCCAGCGAGTACGCTCTACCGGCGACTACGCCGCTGCCAACGAACTCATAAACACCTATGCAGTTAAAGTAGACCCCCAGATACACCGCGAAGTTCTCGACCGCTATGCAACACTCAACATAGCACCCTATAAAGGCTTCGTCAATCCCGTCTACACCGCCGTCCGCGACGAAAACGGCAACATCACAGACGTAACCGTAGACTACACCGAAGGCTACGTAGACCAGATGCTTCGCTACGGTCGCGACTACAACGCCCTCAAATAAACCTCTCCCCCCCTAAGCAAACGCCCCGGGCCACTCTGGCTCGGGGTGTTTTATGCTGTGGCGGCTAAAGATATCGTTTCAAGCTGCGAACTTCAGTTCGCAAAAAAACTCATAAACTACAGAAAAGAGTCACCAGAAAAGGCACACTGAAATCCACCACAAAACCATGATACACGGCTAAAACCGTAAACCGGCGCCCCGACGAAGCCACGATTATAGGCAAAGTCGTATCCATACTCGTAGCCCCTCCTGCCGAAATAGGTGCAAGAGGCCCGAAAACACGACACAACAGCGGCGCGCCAAGCAAAGTGATAATCTCCCTGATAATATTGGAAAGAAGAGCTATGGTGCCAAGTTCCGCACCGCGGTAGCCACTTATAAAAATGCTCGAAAGAGAATAATACCCGAAACCCGAACCAACGGCAAGAACATCGCTTACACTCCGCCAAGACAGAAACAGAGAAACAACAGCACAACCCGCAAGAGTACCCGCAATCGTCGCCAGAGGCAGCAAAAGCATACGGGGCCCGAGACCCTTAAGCTCTTCCTTTAGCCCCTCGATATTATGCCCAATGCCAATACCTACACAAAAAATAAGTGCCGCAAGAGCTATAAAGCCGACATCAACACCGAGACCGCTCACATCAAACAGCCCAAAATAGCCCGCGCAAGCCCCGGCCACAAAAAAAGCGACTATGACAAGACTACCTTTCATTCCGCCCCCTCCTTCCTCTTGGCATAGCGCCACAACAGACAGGCGAACAACGAACTGCCGGCCACAGCCGCACAACTAATCACAAAAGCCTCAAGACCCAGAGACCCAATCCAGCGCACAATCCGCTCGTCGCTTCCAGCCTCAAGGCCGAGCAGAAACAGAAGCGCCCAGATTATGACAACAGTCACACTATCGAGTAGTCTAATCTCCCTATGCCTCAGACAATAACCGACGGCAATACCGAGAGCCATCACACCTAAAATAACCAGCATAAAAAAATATTTTTTTGCAAAATTAGCCAACTTGCTTACCTTTTACAAACTTTATACTCTTTTATACTTCCCTACATGAGAAAAATCCATTTCCCGGCGTTATGCTATTAAAGATGAAAGAAAGATAGAACGCGAACTAAAAATCATCCCTCGTCTGTCTTTCCGAGTAGTGATACTGGGGAAGATGGCTCTCATAAATAGTTGAAACGTGGAGAGCGCCCCGACCCAACCGCCCGGGCGCTCTTTCCATCTATCTATAATATCAGAGACCTGTCACCGGAATCCACTGCTGCAGACTCTTGACAGTGGTGGGAGCCACAGCGTCCTCGCCGCCTTCGGCGTCGAAAAGCACAAGGTTGACAAGTAGGCGGCCATTTTCAATCTTAAGCTCGGTCCGAGGCACAGCCACCTCTGCAAGATAGCCGTTGTCTATGTCGCTGTTATCCGATATAGTGCCGTCAAATGCGGTCTTCACCTCTACCGCCATGGCATATTCCTGCCATCCGCCGGCATAAAGGTCGGTGCTTTTAAGACCATACGATGCAATCTTGATACGGCGCGCATCTGATGTAATTTTGCCGGTAGGAGTTTCCGGAGAAAGAAGAATATTCACATAATCGTCTGCTGAAATATTCTCGTCGCGGACTTCCACAAGGAAATAGACATTATCCTTGTCGGCCGAACAGCGCAGCGTAGCCTGCGCCCTACCTTTCGACCCAACGAAAATAGCCTCGTCAGAGGTAGACCACTCTGAGTTATCCCCGTCAATCACCGTCGAACGGTCTGAAGCTGCAATGGCATGATTGAGAAAAAATCGGGCCACTCCAATCTCACCCTTGTTCGAGCCACGCGGGTGGGCACATAACACCGAATGAGGCGTTTCAAGATAATGAGTGCCCCAACTGCCTTTATACGCAGCAAGATATGCGAACTCTTCGCCGAAATCGCGCGCATCGGAGCTGCCTATACGACCTTTGCCGCTGCCATTGCCATAATAAAGAATCACTTCACCCGACGGAGCCTGCACCACCCACGGAGCGGCGCCTTTCCATACGTTGATTTCGCGATCGTCCGGGCCCTCCTCTTCTACTCCTGTGATATGGGCGAAGCCTTCCGGGCCGGCATAGCCGAGCGCTATGTTGAACTGCGACGATTCTCCCGGGGTAGCCATCGATTCGGTGATGCAGAAAAGATTGCCCGATTCATTAAGTTCTATCACACACGGCATCTGGTCCGTCCAGCGCATGGCGCCCGTTAGCGGCTCATACCATTTATGGCGAAGCACCGTATATGCGGGTTCTCCGAAGTCCGGCTTCCACGTGTAGCCGTTGTCATCGCTCCAGAGCATTGCAGTGCCCGAGTGGCTGCTCGCTACCTCGGGGCGGCTCTGTGAGAAGTATATCTCAATCCGGCCGTTGCTGCGCAGAGTGAAGGCCGGCTCCCAGTTTGTTCCGCGATATACGAGCATCTCCTCGCTCCATGTCTTGCCGTTGTCCGAACTACGGCGCACGGATATGCCGTTGTCAGTCGGAGTGCGGGCGTAGCCCTTATTAGCCCGATAGGAGGTCGCGGTAATTATATCGCCGTTTGCCAGCACAATAGCATCTGTCGTAGTATACCGACGTTCATCTGCATTGCCCAAGGCGTTGGTTATAGGCATACGCTGATGCAGGAACTGCGCCGGCTGCCAGTTTACGAGGTCCTCGCTTATGGTGTACTTTGTGTCGGCAGCCTGCGCGCCAAGTTGGAAAAATAGTATATAACGCCCGTCGGCCATCTGTTTGATTCGCGGATAGTAAGCCTGCGTGCCGCCGAGTATGCCCTCGGGCACACATACCTCTGTACGGGCATCGAGCATCAGGCTCGAGTGTTCCCATTCGTCGGCGTGAGAGTTTATGACGGCCTTTCCACTATTCAGTTCTGCCATAGGGGTCAGATTCAATGAGGTGGATTCACCCGGATTCAACGACGGATCCATCGGCTCACCTTCGTCGGAGCATGCCGCGAAGCCCGTACACAGTACAAGAGCGAGTGTCCACGACAAAGACTTGTTTTTCATGCTTGTCATTTATTATAAAAATGGAAATCGGTTTGGGAATAGTACTTTTCGCCCGGGCGAAGTACCGTTGAAGGAAATTTAGGATTATTTGGAGAGTCGGGAAAATGAAGAGTTTCCAGGAGCATCCCTCCGAATTTCTGTACCGGCTTACCGCCTTTTCCGACTACGCTGTCATTGAAAAGACGCCCCGTATATGTCAGCAGACCTGGTTCGGTCGTATACAATTCAATGCCTATGCCCGAATCGGGTTGGTAGAGGTCGGCCACACGGCGTAGAGTGCCATCATATTCGCGAAGCACCCATGTCACAGAAAAACCTCGCATGGTATTGATGGCTTCGCAGGGAGTGTCGATGGCATGGTCTACCCTCACAGGCACTCTCATGTCGAAAGGCGTGCCCTCTACCGGCTCCTTGAGTCCTATAGGCGTAAACCATGGGGTATTGGGCAGATAATAGTCGGCATCGACATACATTATATTATCCATCACATATCCGGCATTGGCGCCGCGGAGGTTGAAATATGTGTGGTTCGACATATTCACCACAGTAGGCATATCTGTGGTAGCCTCATAGACCGCAGACCATTTGCCGTCGTTGCCCCACCAGTAAGTGACAGTGCAATCGAGATTGCCGGGATAGCCCTCTTCTCCGTCCGGACTAAGTCTGTGCAGGCGTACTCCGGCGCGTTCTCCGTCGTAAACAGTCTCACCCTGCCACATAACACGGTCGAAGCCCTTATCGCCTCCGTGTATATGCCCGGGATGTCCGGCAAGATTCTCATTGAGCGACAGTTGTACCAGCGAATCGTCGAGCATAAAACTACCCTCGGCTATTCGATTGCCGAAACGCCCTATAAGAGCCCCGAAGAAACGCTCCGAGCCATGCTCGAAATCCGCAATATTATCATAGCCCGGAACTACATCTACAAGCTTGCCCTCGCGGTCGGGCACATGTATACCGACAATCCGACAGCCATAGTCGATAAGTTCAATATACGAACCCTTATCGTTTATGATTCGGTAGAGCGTCACCTCCTCCCCGGTCGAAAGTTTGCCGAATGGACTGGTTTCAACAACGGGTACGGCCGCCGTAGCCGACAAAACACTCAGAATGGCTCCGATGCCTATTGTCCTGTAATGCTTCATATTGGTTTTAGTGGGTATGGCCGGCAGTCCTGGACCGGACTGCCGGTTTCTACCTCGGAGATAATATTAATCAAGAGATTTTAGCATATTCACTGCCCAGAGATTATCGCGTTTGAGCTTCACAGCCTCTGTAAGGTCGGCTTTTGCCACATCTTTGTTTCCAAGTCCTATTTCACCGAGAGCCTTAGTATATAGAGCCTTGGTATTGATAGCCTCAACAGAGTTGCCGGTTGTGCCCTCGGCACCGTAGAAACTGACATAGTCTGTCACGATACCTCCAACACCCTGGCTGCGCAGAGCCTCGTAAAGGGCCTTGGCCTTGTCGCTTTCGCCCAGTGCCTCGTGAGCCTTAGCCTGCCAGAAACGGTAGTCGGTTGAAGCAGTATTGACCGCAGCGGCCATTTTATAATATTTTCTTGCCTTGGCCTTGTTACCCTTGGCAGCATGAGCCTCCGCAAGATAACAGTATATCTGAGCGTCGCGGGGAGTTCGCGTATCAACAAGGAACACCTGATGATTTTCGGGATATTCGAACGATTTTTCATAAAGAGCCACACCGGCGTCGAAATCTCCCTTGGCAATCTTGTCGCTGCCGGCCATAAGGAGAGCATCTACATAGATATCGTGGAAGTTTGCCACTCCTTCGCGGGTCGGGAAGTAACATTTTTCGAGGAGTTCAAGTGTATAGTCATAGTCCTCTGTAAAAATGCCGGTTATAACCTCTGCGGCAAGAGGATAGTAGCGTTTAACGGCCGTATTGTGGAGACCTTTGAGCAGATTGTGACGCACAGCAGGGTCTTCGCCCATAGCCTCATAGACCTGGTCTATTTCTTCGAGGAACAAAGCCTGGTCAGGAGCAAGATCTATAGCCTTGCGATAGTTTGAAGCGCTAAGCCTGTAGTCGGGCTTTTCGCCTACCCAATAATACCATCCAAGATTACGCCACGCCATAGCGAACGAGGGCTCCAGCTCGGTCACGCGCTTCCAGTAGGTCACAGCCTTGTTCTGATTTTTGTCATACCAGAGGTTTCCGAGATAGTACAGAGGCTTATAGTTGTCAGGAAAGTATTCAGCAGCAGTTTCGAGTACAGGAACCGTCTCGAGGCGGAAGGGATTGCAATAGTCTGTAGACATTGCCAGAGCGTTGCCGTACATTTTTTTCGCTGTCTGCTTATCTCCATTGCAGTGAGCGATATAAGCCAGCCACATTTTCACTGTCGGATTGGCCTTGCGCGAGTCGATGGTTTCGAGGAGTCCGCGGGCAATATCGGCATATCCGTTATGTAGATAACTAAGCGCCAGTTCTATATAAGATTCTTCGCTATCGCGCATGAGAGCGTCGAAATTCGATTTCTCGCCGGCAAGTTTCAACTCATAGACCGCATAAACGTCGAGAGGATTCACCGCGAGCACGTCCTTAGCGATGGCAATTGCGCCGCCCCTATCACCGGAAGCCCGCAGAATGCTTGCTTTAAGGCATTTGGCTTCGAGATTATTACCATTGTAAGTTATAGCCTCGTCGAGGCGCTCAAGAGCCATGTCAATGTCGCCTATGTTATTATATATCTGGGCAAGCTGATAGTTGGCCGGTGAATTATATGTATAGTTCCATACAGCGCGGTAGAGTGTATCGAGCGCTGCGTCTAAATTACCCTCCTCTTTCAGAATCAGACCAAGATTATAGAGCGCCTCCGCATTGTCAGGACGAGTATAGTCTTTGGTCTGGCGCACTATCGCTCGGCGCAGATACTCCTTAGCCTTGGTATTGTCACCTCGCTTGCGATTCCATACACCCATCTTGGTGTTGGAGCGTACATCGGCCGAATCGCGACGCAGGACTTCGAGAAAATAGTCGGTAGGATTCACAAACGGATTATGGAACTGAAGATTGCGCAATCCTACAAGATAGCACTCTTCATTGTTTGCTATTTCGGCCGGACGTTTGGGCCGGTCTACGATTTCGGGAAGTTCTTTGTCCGATTCCTTCTCTATCGGGGTGTAACTGAGCAATTGCTTGCCGGCTGCATCGGTAAGGGAAAGTGTATAGTCTGTTTCTTTATATCCATTGGGAAGTCCTACAGTCTGCACGAAAGGTCTGGATGGGTCTATGTCGAGAGTTTTTTCAAATATTACCGTGCCCCTGTCTGAGAGTGTGAGTTTTACATTTCGGGCTTTTCCGGTGGCGTTAAGACCTACCAGAGCCTTGTTCTTGCCTGTAAAATCGAGATTTATGGCAAAATCGCGGTTTCCGGTTTTCACGCCTCCCATGTCGCGAAGACCATAGAAATAATGAGTGAATTTTTTCACCTCCTGCGGAGCAATCCATGTATAGTCCGGCTGATTGTCTGAGTAGGCACCTACCATAAGCTCGATATAGTGGCCCGAGTTATCGGTAAGAATCTTGGTATCCCACTTCGAATTCGGGCCCCAGAGCCAGAACTTGCCGCCCTTCACGATATTGTGGTTGCCGGTAATCATTGTACCGGCGCGGCGTCCGTGGTCGTAGCCGGCTATAAAATCTTCCTTGCGGTCCCAGGCGAAAATAGAGTTAGACATGAAGTGGTTCTTCCACCACGATGCGTCCACATTGTTCTTATATCCTTCTATACCGTTGAAAGCCTCGCGTGTCACAGGCCAGTGGCAGAACGTATTCTTGCAGTGGAAAGTGCCGAACTCTGTGCTTTGCGGGAATATAATCTGGTAATTTTCATCGACAAGAGTGGCTATATTGCTCCAGTAGAGCATCGAATTGTCGTCTGCTGTAGAGTTAATGAGCCTACCGCTCACCTCAATATACGATTTGTCCGGGTGTAGAGTAACACCTATGGCCCAGCTCATGCGATGACGGAGTTCTGTCTCGCCGACCCAGACAGTTTTGCTGCCATCGGCATTATCGACAATCTCATAGTCTACAGGCGCATGCGAGGTAGCGCGATGGTGATGGAACACATTCCACTCCACGCCGCCCGAAATCCAGGCGCCGGTCATGCCTACGTTTGCCGGCTTCACAACGTGATTGTGATACACAATGTCGTAGCCGTTGGTCTTGTCTACAGCATAGAAAAGACGGCCGCCGATTTCGGGAAGTATGCATAGCTCTACATAGTCATTTTCCAGATAAAGAGCCTTGTAGGTAGAAGAATCGCGACGAGTGGTCATATTGTCGTTGAGCACATACGGATACACGCTTCTTCGTGCGCGCTGATACGACCAGTCGCGTTCGAATATAGGCGCCTTCTCGGGCGCGTCGAGAGTATAGGACGGCAGTGTGAGGCTTCCTTCCCGGGCAGTCACACCATCTGCCCAAACATTTGCTGCGCTACATGCAAACAATGCAGCCGCCAGTAATATCTTATTCATGTTTTTTAGATTTTAGTAATTATGTATAGAGTGGAGAGTTTAATTAATACCAGCCGGGGTTCTGGGTCAGATTGCTGTTGCGCTCCACTTCGTCGCGCGGAATCGGCCAGACATCGTAGCCCTGGCCGCCCCATCCGTAAGCGAGGATAATCTCGCCCCAGATTTCTTTGCAGCCGTTGCCGTTGCCGAACTTATTGTCTTTCCATACACCCCAACGGAGTTCATCCCAAAGCACCACTTCCTCGCAGGCAAGTTCCCACAGATGCTCGTCGCGTATGCGCTTGCGGAGATCGTCGGTGCCGGCGACAGCCACAGCACTGTTTCCAGGCTGATTGAGAGGAACCACCCCGGCGCGCTCGCGCACCTGATTGACAAAAGCCACCGCCTCGGCTGTGCGCCCCTGCTCGTTGACACATTCTGCAAGCGCCAGAAGTGCACCGGCATAGCGGAATACGGGCACATCGACCGGATTCTGAAGCACATTCTTATACTGTGTGCCGACGGTCACGAATTTACGTATATTATATTGAAAATTCTGAGTCTGCGTGGTCTTGATATCGTTCTCTGTAGTCTCGTTTCTGAAGGGAAAACGAGGCGAATAGTTTGCCGCCGAACCGCTCCAACCGCCTACATATACAGAATAGGGGGTAATGGCTGTAGCCGCAAGACGCGGATCGCGACCCTCGTATGCCTTTCTTATCCTGGCCTCGTTGCCCTGCTCCAGATAATGATTCATGTCGGCTCCATAGCTGCTCATTGCCGAGCGCTCGGTGGCGGTCAAATTGTCGCGCAGGAAAAAGACACTGCGGGCACGGGGCGACATATCGCTGTAGCCTTCAATAACCTCGTTCCAGTCGAACGGACGGCCATCGGCCCACTGATATGAATCAACGAAATCCGGCGACATGTAGAGCGCATTGTCGCCATAGCCGGCAGTGCAGCGGTTACCATAGGTTCGGCTGAAAACGTTGCCCATATTTGCCTGATCGGTCATGGGAATGGAAAATATCATCTCGTCGCAGCGCTCGTTGGCTTCAGTGAAGAGTTCGGCGTATCCACCTTTGAAAAGACTGTAGCCACACTCACCTACTTTCAGGAGGTCTGCTTCGGCTTCGGCCCATTTTTTCTGCCACATTCTCACCTTGGCTCTAAGATAGTAGCATGCTCCCTTGGCAATTCGGCCATAGTCAGAGCTCGTTCCGGCAATGCGGTCGGGCAGCGAGGGCGTATCGATTGCATCGGTTAGGTCGGCCACACACTGCTCCCAGACCTGTTCCTCGCTCGAACGCGGTCTTGTGTACTCGGCATCGGGCAAGTTTTCGAGGTAGATGGGCACACCGCGGAAAGCACAGTTGAGCAGATAGTACTCATAGGCACGTATAAACTTGCACTCGGCAATTCTGCGGGCTTTGAGCTCATCGCTCATGCCGGGAGTAACCGATATGTTGTTTATAACGTCGTTGGCTCGGTTCACGCCCTCATAGAGACGCTTCCATCGGTTGGAAAACAGTGTCGAGTTAGACTGAGCCAGTCCGCGCAGATACATATATGTGGTGTTCACCTGCAAGGTCGCGGGTTCGAGGACAGACGACAGTCCGTCCCAATTACAGTAGGAAGCGCTCACATAGTCGGCCATCAGATTGCTGTAGCAGCCTGTTACCACAGATTCGGCAAGGTCTTCGGTAGCGAAGACTGTGCTGCTGCTGATTTCGTCGTATGGCGAACGGTCAAGAAAATCGTTGCACCCCGTGAGAACCGATGCTGCCAACACGATTCCGGGAATTATATGCAGTTTTTTCATATTTCTTAGAATTTAACGTTGAGACCGAAGGCCCACTGCCGCAGGCTGGCATAGTAATTACTTGTAGAACTGAATTCCGGATCCATGCCCGGATAGTCTGTGACGGTAAACAGATTTTCTCCGCTCACAAACACACGCACATTCTCAAAGCGTATTTTGCGAAGCACAGATTTCGGCAGAGTGTAGCCTATGGTTATATTTTTGCATTTGAGATAATCTGCCTTGTAAAGATAGAGTGTCGACGATACACTGCCGCCATTCTGCTCGCTGCCATAGTTCATTGTCAGACGGCCGTTTTCAGCCCAAAGATTCGTGCGTATATCACCCGGATTCTCGGGGTCGTAGAAATAGTGGTTTTCAGCTATATGAAGGGGAATTGCCGTATCGGCGCGTGTAGAGGTGGAGTTATAGCCCAAATAATACCACCAGCGCGAGAAACCGCCGGCACCGGCAAACTGCGCAGAGAAATCAAAGCCCTTCCACGTGGCTCCAAGCTGAACGCCATAGTAGAATTTAGGAGTCTGCGATACATTCTGGAACGAATAATCGTTCGCGTCCCCGAAAATTCCGTCGCCATTGAGGTCCTGATAGATATAGTCGCCATACCATATTCCCTTCTTGCCAACGGTCTTGTTGGGCAAAAATACATTTCCTTTGGCAATCATCGCTTCAAGCCATGCCATATCTTCGGGTGTGCGTATCATACCGTCGCGCGGACCGCCTGCCGGATTGACAGAGCCATCGGCGAAAGTATAGCTGCCGTCGCCCGCATAGGTATTGAGCAGATAGAACTCGTTGATAAGCTTGCCCTCCATAGTGCGGGTAATACCTCCAGTAGAGACATCGCCAATATTGCTCTTATATACCCGGTGGCCGAATTCGTCCTCTACCCAGCCCGCTACAAGCGGACCGTTGTACTTCGAAACCCGGTTCCAGTTGCGGGTAAAATTGCCTTTCACATAGTAGCTCACCTTTCCGGCACGGTCGTTCCAGCCAAGGGTGACTTCAAAGCCCTTGTTATCGACTTCACATAAGTTCTGATATGGTGCTGTCTTGTTGCCTACTGTCAGATGGAGCGGAGCTCGATAAAGAATACCTGATGTATGGCGGTCGTACCAGTCTATTTCGGCAGTCAGACGGTTGTTAAGGAAGCCGGCGTCGAGCCCTATATCTGTGCTTCGCGTTGTTTCCCACTCAAGGAGGTCGTTGCTTTGTGTCGCTACCATACCACTATTGAGAGTGCCGCCGAAAATATACTGGTAGCCAGTTACATAGGTGGCCACATAGTCATAATTACCGATGGAGTTGTTGCCAAGCTTGCCCCAGGAAGCGCGTAGCTTGAGATTGCTGAGCCAGCTTCGGGCCGACTCCATGAAATGCTCCTGATTTATACGCCAGCCTGCCGAGAAAGATGGGAATGTGCCCCAGCGGCTTCGGCGCGAGAAACGGCTCGAGCCGTCGTAGCGCAGATTTGCCTCAAAGAGATAACGCTCGTCGTAGGCGTAGTTGACACGACCGAAGAACGAAGCCGAGGCATAGTCGCTCTGTGTACCCGTGATGCTCTGCATATTGGTTACGGTGTTCATTTCGGTAAGAATGCTCGACGAAAAGCCCTTCTTTGCTGCAGCAAGATTGCTGTTGTTGTGATAGATGGCTTCGAAACCCGCCATGGCGCTCACATCGTGCCGACCGAATGTGCGGTTCCAGTTCAAGTCGGCTTCGGCAGTCCACTGATAGGCGAAACTGTTGCTTTGATTCAGGTTAAGATTGTCGAGATTGTGATAAGCATATGCCGTTTCTCCCTTGCGGAACGAATAAGCGTCGCCGGCGCGCGTATGTGTCTTCCGTTCTGTATCTGTGCGGGTATAGTTGAACGATGCATGCCCGGTGAAACCGGCCGGCAGATACAGATTTGTAAATACAGTAGCGTTGATATAATTCAGGTTTTCCTTGCCTTGCAGACGATTGATGAAATAGAGGTTGTTTCTGGAGTTGGCATGAGCTTCGGGATTTTCCATCCAGCCGAACTGTCCGTCGTAATAGGGATAAATGCCGGGAACCGCACGGCTCATATATGCCGAGGCGCCGTCGAAGTCGTTTAGCTCGCGATCGCTGCGCCAGCCCCAGATTTTGGTGCCTATCTCAACAATTTTATTGAGCCGCGAAGTCAGATTCGCACGGAGTTGATAGCGTTTCATTGCCGTGCCTTCTACAACACCGGGGTTATCCATGAATGTGAACGAAATGAGGTAACGCGTACCACCGTTGCTTCCGGCAGCCGACACATTGTGGTTCTGAAAAATCTGATTTTTCTTGAACATGGCGTCCATCCAGTCGGTATTCGGATATGCAACGTAGTTGGGATAGCCCGATTCGGAAATAGCATTTGGATATTTCGACTTCTCGCGCCAGAGGTCAATCATGGATTGTGAGTACGGCAACGGGTTGTCAAGGTTCTCGGCCGATTCATTCATGAGTTGCATATAATCGGCATAGTTGCTCACAAGTTTGAAATGACTGGCAGGCTCATTGACAGACATTGTGGCATTATAGCTCAGAGTAAACTTGCCGGCCGTGCTGTCTTTAGTGGTGATTAGCACAACACCATTGGCTCCGCGATTGCCGTATATGGCACAGGACGCAGCATCTTTAAGAATAGATATAGAGGCGATATCGTCGGGATTGACGGCCGTTATAGGCGCTTCGAAGCCATCAACAAGAATGAGTGGCGCTGAATTGTTTAAAGTGCCGATACCGCGTATGCGCAACGTTATATCCTCGCTGCCGGGCTTTCCCGACGCCGTAAGCACATTAACGCCGGCGCTCGCTCCGGCCAAAGCCTGCCCGGCTGTGGTAATGGGGCGCGACTCGGCCTGGCGCGCATAGTCGACAGAGGCTACAGAACCGGTGAGATTCACCTTTTTCTGAACGCCATAGCCCACTACCACGACCTCATCCAAAGCCGTGTCGGCTGATTTAAGCACTATCTTATAATCGGTTACTCTACCGACCTTCACATTTTCAGGCGTATAGCCCACATAGCTCACGCAGATTGTCTGGCCGGGCGACGCCTCGATATTGAAGCGGCCATCGAGATCGGTGATGACGCCCCCTGAAGCTCCTTCGACTACTACCGAGGCTCCTATCAGGGGCTCGCCTTCTTCGTCGGAAACTGTACCGGTCACTTTGCCCTGGGCAAAGGCCGTAAGCCCGACCAGAAACAGCAGCACCGATAATATTGGTTTACATCGCGAATTCATAATTACATTTTCAATGGATTAATTGATAAGGTGCGGTACGAAAACTTTTGTGAGTTGTCACAAAATTAAGTCTAATCGCAATAATGCGATATAACAAAAGACTCATTATTATGCGCCAAAAGCGTCTCTGAGCGCCTTTGACGCTTATGTCGGATTGTCAGGTGTCACAGTGCCGCCGCCCTTATACTCAGATGGCAGACAGCCGTAAACACGGCGGAAACACTTGGCAAAATAGCTCGGAGTGTTGAATCCGGCTGCATAGCAGACCTCGTTTATTCGCCCGGAAGACTTTGAGAGCATTTCAGCGGCAACAGCAAGACGCTTCTTAAGTATATAGTCTTTCGGAGTAGTTGCCAGAGCTTTTTTGGTGCGTCGTATCAGAGTCGATTTGCTCATGCACATCTTGGCAGCAAGCTGTTCGTTGTCGAAATCAGCATCGGCAATATTTTCGGCCACGACCCTCTCGAGGTCTTTTATAAAGCGTACATCTTCATCGCTCACAGGCTGCACTGAGCCGTCGCCGGTAATAAGCAGCATGGAGTCAGCGCCTCCTGTACCGGCCCGACGTACGGCCGCACGAACACATTCCTCGACATAGGCCGCATCGCAAGGTTTCTCTACCACCATCGCCGCTCCTGCCATCAGGGCCTCCTTGCCTATGGCATGATCGGAGCCGCTTTCGCATATCACCACAACCGGCACACCCGAGCCGTGAGCGCCGGCAGCGGAAAGATGACGACAAATGCTTATACCCATGGGCTTGCGCGAGCTTGCCTCGGCAACTACAGCACAGTAGCGGTCGCGCATCAGAAGGTCGATGGCAACAACGGTAGACTGCACCGTCACCACTCTGAATATACACTCCAGACGTTTCTGTAAGTCGGCCAAAGAGCCTGCTGATTCCTCTATAATGAGCACAGAATCGGTAGCAGTACTCTCATAGACCTCCTCCGGCGCATTTTTACTCTCCGGCAGAAGTACGCAGAAAGTATAGGCGGTTTCATCGGGCCCGGCAAAGGTGAGCGAACCGCCATGTATACCGGCTATCAGCTTAACAGTCGGCAGCGACGAGCGCACAAGTTCGGAAGCTGTATCGTCGGCGTTCAGATAGGGATACAACAAGGTCTTGGCTATCTCGGGGCTCATCTCCAGCCCGGGGCAAAATACCTCCATCGCCACCATGCCATGGCCGTCGCTACTCACCGATACAGACACGCCGCCACCGGCCACGGCCCGGGCTGTGGCAAGCGTAGCCTCTATAAGCCGGTCTATTCCAGAAGGGTCGCCGTCGACACAGACTCCCGGTTCTCCGTTTAATTCTATAGCATCGCCAGAGTCGCCGGAAAGAGCCGCAATCTTCTTTTCAACGGCTTCATAAAGCCGCACAGGACGTTTGTCGAGCACATAACTGCAGCGATCGGCATGAAAATCGGAAAAATCATTAAGCAGACGCGACAGACGGTCGGCACCGTTACTTATCACCATCAAATCATTGGTAAGGTCGGCATTATCCTTATGTGTTCTGAGAATATTCTCCAATGGATTGCGAATCAGCGCCAATGGTGCTCTTAGACGATTGACTACAGATGAGAACAAGGCCATTTTCTCATTATAGGCCTCTATCTCCTGTCGCTGTTTCAGTTCCTCGCGGGCTCGGTTGAGATTGCGCTTGTTGCGCCTGTCCGTATAATCCCACAGCAGATACAAACCCACGCATATCAGAATGGCATACAGACCTATTGCCAGCGGAGTCTTGTAGAACATCTGTGCCACATGGAGTTGCAATGGCGCGTGAAGTTCGCTCATACTGCCGTCGGTGTCTTCTTCGCGGAACTGCAGCAGATGGTCGCCCGACGGCAAATAGGGGAAGGTCAGTTTTCCGTCGTCAGGCATTCGCAGCCATTCGCCATCGTCACCGAGCCGATAATAGGACTTAGCCGGCACATCGGCCGACAGAAACGCCGGGTCCGAAAGATAAATTTCTATATTGCGGTCGCTCTCGGAAATATCTATGCGCGAAGCAATATCGGGGCTGCAGCCGAGGGGTGAGCCGGAAATACCGGCTTCTATCCGTCTGCCATCGATATAGACATCTGTGATAACAGGAGCATGGCTGCGAGCTTTATTCTTGAATTCGAGAGGCTTGAAAGCCGTAACACCGTCTGCCGAACACAGATATATGGAGCCGTCGAGAGTACGCACGCCTCTTTTGCCGGAAAAATCGTCGTTGAGCAGCCCCTGGGCGCTGGTATATGTCGCCGAGTTACCAGTTATCGGGTCAAGAGCCACAAGACCCTTGTTGGTCGTTATCCAAATCTGCCCAAGGCCGTCTTCAAACGTCTGGAAAGCTACATTTGCCGGGAAAGAACTGGATGAGTTATTACGACTGAATACATCGAAAGTGCCATCAGGCCGCATGCGCGCCGCTCCCGACCCGAATGTCGAGACCCAGACGTTGCCCTTGCTGTCTACGGCAACATCCATGATTTTATTGCACGGTAGCGACCCGGGTTCTTCTGTATGTACAAATGCGGCTATAATGCGGCGCTCTATTGGGTCGTAGTGTATCAGGCCGTGGGCGAAAGTCGACAGCCACAGAGAACCGTCTGCATCAGATGCCACACCGGTGATATAGCACTTCGACAACTCCTCGAAAGCATCGAAACCGTCTTTGACCGGGTTATAGCTATAGAGACCAAGCGTAGTGGCTATCAGCAGGCGGTCGGCATGCATTGCATAGAGCGAGGCGAGCCTTATTTCCTTCAGCGGTTCGGCGGGGTTGAGCCGCTCATAATGACGCACATCGCCTGTTGTGCGGTCGTAGCAGTAGAGACCGTCGAGCGAGGTAACCCAGACACAATCGCCTACGGCGCATACGCTGAACAGCTCTGAAGGAACCGCCGCATTGACCGAAGATACATTCCGGCCACCGGGAGAGAGTGTATAGAGTCCGGCACGGCGAGTGGCACACCATATGCGGCCGTCGTCATCTGCCGACAGCGCCGATGCCATCACCGATTTGCGGCCAGAGTCTGCGCGCAAATATATTTTCTTGAAATTACGGCCTGTAGGATTGGCATAGCTGAGTCCTGAGCCGGCGGTGCCAATCCATGTACCACCGTAATTATCGCAAAAAACACAACGTACAGTATTTTCTGCAATGGAATTAAGGTTGTTTTCTTCGTTTCTGAATAGCTTTATGTCGCCTGTAAGGCGGTCGTAGCGATAGGCGCCTTCGAGAGTGGCGAGCCATAGATTGTAATTGGCGTCGGCAGAGATAGAGTTTGGCTCGAAATCGCCGTCCGGCCTGAAAATAGGGTGCGGCATAGCATCGGGGTCTATCATTACCAGGCCTCGGCTCGGGCTTAGAGTATAGACCGAACCAGATGTGCCCGGAAGTATCCCAACAATATTGTCGCCTGCAAAATATGGCAGCATATCAAGGGTCTGTTTGGTCCAGTCGACTGAATAAAGCCCCATGTAATATAAGCCTAAGAGGCACCGGCCGTCGGGATAAAAATAGATTGTACGCACATTGGCCGGGAGTTTGTTTTCGGCCATACCGAAAAAGTTGACGAGAGTTCCGTCGGAAGGATTGAAGCGGAACACACCCTGCTCATTGACAGCAAACCATACGGCACCCTGCCTGTCGCGGGTTATAACAGTAGCCTTGCCTGTAATTGAGGTGCCGATATCGCTTTTGCGGTTGAAATGCTCTATGCGGTCGAGAGCGCGATTATAGTAGGCTACGCCACAGTCCGTGCCAATCCACATGCCTCCTTCGTCGGACATGAGAGAGACTATGAACGACGACGGCAGCCCCGGCGAAGTCTTGTCGTAGATGTGGAAACGGCGGCCGTCGTATCTGTGCAGCCCTTCGGCAGTACCAATCCATACAAAGCCCTGTGAATCTTGCTCTATAGCCCATATATCGTTGATAGATAACGGGCTGTTTTCAGCCCTGATGCTCTGAAAACATAAATCGGAGGCTCTTGCAGAGAGCGAAAAGACGGTCAGCAGGACCATAACCGTAAGCCCTGCCAGACCGTCTTTTAGGTAGTGTCTGATTTTCAAAATAATGATAATCAAATAATTGTTACATCAAGCCATTCTGCCGGATAATCGATATTTTCGCCTTCAGCCTCCTCTATTGTAGCGGCTACGGGGCCCTCCTTGGTCGTTGTCTTATAATAGTGACGGATATGCGCCTTCACCTTCTCGCCTTTGGCCGGAACGCCTCCGATGAGATTCCACGGTATCGGGAAACGAACACCGAAACCGAGGTCGGTGTCGTCGGGTTTGTTGATAGTACCGACTGTGGAGACCAGCGTCATACCGCCTGCTACGAGCACCCACGACATACCTTCGAGGCGATAAAGAGTGTAGGCTCCGTTGGCGTTGACGGTAAATTTATAGCTGTCATAGTCGGCCGAGGCATTGCGGCGACCGATGAGGACGCCTATAGCATCGGAATTTTCAGGAGTGTATGCCTGAATTTCATTATCGAAGAGATAAGCGTCGATAATAAAGGCATCTGAGGTACTAGCAAAATCCACAAATATTTGCGACGGCTGCTCCTTGCCAAGGAACCAGAAGTTGTTATTCTCGCGATTAAAATCGGCCGGTGCAACAAATTTGCCGGGCTTGCCTGCCTTTTTGGCGTAATTTATGCGACCGATGGCTGTTTTTGTTTTGCTACGCTTGGCGCCATTGTCGTTATAATCCTGTGTCACGGCGAGCATTACACGGTCATCGCCGATGTAGTCGATACAGCCCCAGTAGCCCTCGAAAGGCGAAGTGGCATTGCCGAAGTTGTCGCCATTACGGTCTCCGACAAGTACCCATGCGCCCGGTTGCCCCTTGTATCGGGCACCTCCGGCAAGCACTACGGGGTGGCCCGAAGGAAGGCGGCAGATATATGGACCATAGCCCTGGAGGTCTTTGTTGATTTGCTTTTTGGCCGGATATCCGGGGCCGCCTGTTGTGCGGATACTCTGGTCGCTGCGCCAGTTGGTTGCCGAGTCTGTTTTGATGAGTACAGGAGTCTGGTCCATCTTGTAGACTCCGCTCCATACCTCGAGAGGCATTATCAGCGAGCCGTCATCGAGACGCACAGCCGTTGCCATGCCGTCGTAAGAGCCTCGCTCGTCGAAAGTACGCGATATAATTTCGCCGTCTTTATATGTGCAGTGCTCCTTGCCTTGCCAAGTGCGGCCGCCGTCGAAAGAGCGGATAACTGTCGTACATGGTTGCGAACGCTTGTATTTCACCTCATTGCTATCAGTGATATACATCTGAATCTCGCCCGAGGGAAGCTGTAGCATTGCCGGCTCCCAGCAACGTCCGGTGTAGATTCGCCGCGGTTCAGTCCATGTGGCACCTCCGTCGGCCGAACTCATTATCTCGATGTAGCAGTTCTCGTTGGTATGCCGGAGGTCGTTGTAACCTTTTTTCCAGCGGCGCTGATACGCAAGGAGAATGGTACCGTCGGAGAGCTGGATAAAGTCGGGATTCACTATTACGAGGTCGTCGTCGCCTGCGCTTGACTTTCCTCTTATCTGCTCTACAAGGCGCTTTGCACCGTGCCATGTGGCGCCGTTATCAGAACTGAACGCCACATATGGCTCCCAGCCGTAAGTATTGTTCATGAAACTCATCATCAGACGCCCGTCGGCCAGGCGTTTGATTCGCGGATACATGATGTTGGTTTCGGTATATCCTTTGTTTTCGACATTGATTTCGGTTATGTCGCGGATAGTTGCATTATCCCATGCAATACGCAAGTCACCGGCCGGAACTGCCGCCGTGGCTGCTGTTACTGTCATCGAGGCAACTAAAGCTATATATGCTGTCTTCATATCAGTCTATTGAAAATTTGATGGAGGTAAGCTCTCCGGTTGTGTCATAGAAATAGAAAGGAGCACCGTAAACGCCGCCACTTGTCCATGGAGCGTCGCGGCGGGCGCACTTGGTATCGGTATCGGCCTGGACAGAGCCATCGGCCACGCGAAGCTGAATTTTGAGACTGCCGCTCTTTACAGCGTTTTCATATGGCAGAGCCATACGCATCAGGACTGCGCCTCGCCGTGCTGTAAACGAGCACTCCATGCTATATTCGGGGTCGTAAGCGGTCTTGACGCTGAGATCTGCCGTTTTCCACACATCGCCGTCAAGATAGTCAATATTCCAGAATACGGGAATCTGGCGCCCATAGAGGGGGAAACTCATTGTAAGAACCGTTCCGGCTGCAAATTTTTTGACCGGAATAGAGAATTCGAAGTAATCGTCGGTCCAAAGCCCCTTGATGCCTACCGAGCTGATTTTGCCGGAATTGACGGTTTCGAGAAACTGCACGGCAGTAGGCAGCGGGTCGCTGTTCTTATGCCATGTACATATGGCTTGAGGCTGGGCATCGCATGTCCATATGCCGGCTGAAACCCACAGCGGCTGGGTCGCTGCTGTTACAGGGTGACGATCGTCGCCACCATGACCGAGAAGCCATTCAACCGGGAATGAAACCGGTATCACGCCGTCGTTATCGCGCCCGAGAATGATAGTTGTAGTCATTCCTGCTGCAAGCTCCGCAGCGGCATCGCCTGCCAGAATGGTGATATCGGAACTCTCGCCGTCAATGCCTGTCACTGTCACGGTGAGGCCTTCGGCCGGCACTGCCACAGGCGCCACAACCGCACTTACCTTGGTGTAACTGTCGGTGAGAACGAGTCCGTCAGCCCCGAAATCGACCGTCACAGAAGTAGACGACTGAGTCGCATCCGGTGTGAAGTCGCCTGTAGTGAGGTCATAGATGCCTCCGACGGCAAGATTGGTATTTTCAGGCGCAGACACAGTTATAGAGCGAAGCACCGAATGGCCGTCTTCATCAAGAATATCGTCGGCAATATTGAATTCGAGTACCGAGAAGATAGCCTTGAAGCCGAGGACAACGTCGGGAACCACGGTCGTAGGCTCGGCACCTGCTACAAAACACGAATACGCAGCCATGCCGCGGCTATACAATTGCTCGCAAGACACAGAAACGGGCAAGGATGCCGGGTCTGATATTCCTGCTTCGTACGGGTAGTAGGCATAAAATTTATAATTATGGTCTCCGCGCAATGCTTCTATCGCATCTGCATCGGAAGCCCCGACGAGCATGGAGCCTTCTTCGCCGCCAATGCGGTAGAGCCGGTTTCCGGCAAGGCTGAATCCGGGGATTTCATTGCGCGTACAGGTGGCAAAGACTCCGACCGACGCATCGGGCTCCCATGTGGCGCCCTCTATAGCGGCGGAGAAGTTTACCCGCAACTTGTCGTAATCGAGCGGACGATTGTCGTCGTCGGAATTCGAGCAGGATGCCAAAGCAAAAATGGCAACTGCAGCCAGACCGGCGCCGACACTCTTATTATATAATCTCATACAAAAAATGAAGATTGTCGATGGTTAAAAAAAAGGTGAAATCTGTTCTCATGGTTTTTCGTACTGCACGGCAAATTTAAGATAAAATTACATTTGACAATACGACAAAAGCGGCGATAAATAGAATAAAAGTTGCAGCAAAAGAGCTTCGTTTCATCGATTGAGAGAATCGTTCCATTGATTCTTAGGCCGGTAAGCTATCTTTGTTACCGATGACAGGAAATAACAGTCAGAGCAATCGTTTTAACACTCTATAATATATAAACCATGAAAAGAACGAGACTATTCACAGCGGCAATGGCACTGTTTGCCGGCATTGCCATGAATGCCGAAACTGTTGTTTTCATCAACGACAACGGCAACGACGAGAACGACGGCGCCACTCCCGCCACTCCGGTAAAGACGCTGACAAAAGCGCTGAGTCTGATACCGGCCGACGCAGACGGAACGATGGTTTTCAACGGCAAGTACACTCAGCTTGCGAGCTTCGAGCCAACGGCAGCTCGAACCGGAACCATTACCTACACGCAGAAGTATGACGGAGTAGACTACCGCGGCGATGACCACGACGCCAATGCTTATACACTCAACAAGGGTATGCGTTTCGGACTCACTACCGATGCCATATTCGAGAACATAACATTCCACCATACCGCTGCCTCAAATCCATATCTGATGGTGATAGCCAACTATAACTCTGTTACCATCGGCGAAGGCTGCGAAATGACGGGGTCGTTCCAATGGTCGCAGATAGCGACGTCGTTTACTATCCTCGGCGGTTGTCAGGACAACACCAACAAGGTGAAGAAAGACAGCAAGTACAATCCGAATATCACCATCAAGTCGGGCTATGTATATCTTGTGGCATTCAACCGTGGAGGCAAAGGCGATTCATTTCCCGTAACAAAAGACAACACGGCCACCATCAACCTCGAGGGCGGAAAACTGCAGGCCCTCTATCTCTGCTCTGTAGGCAGCGAAGCTTCCGGCAGTACGACAGTCAATCTCAAAGGCACAGAGCTCGTGAAATATGGCACGATGCACAACGACGGCCGAGTGTTCGGAGACGGCAAAACTATGACGCTCAATCTTGAAAGCCTTGACCGGCAGGAACAGTACGCAGCTCTTGAATATATAGATGTGCGTATGTTCGAAGAAGTGAAAACAGAACTCGTTGTTCCTGCAAGAGTATTTGAAAGCGATTCATACACACTCTCAGACGGCACAGAAATGCCCTATCGCGTATATATGACGCCCACAGACTATACAACAGAGCCAAAGCGGCTTGTGCTCTTTCTACACGGGCTGGGCTCACGCGGCAACGACAACTCACAGCAACTATCAGGTATCGGAGCAGCCCCGATCTATCCCATTGCCAATGAAATCAGCAATGCCATAATTATCGCGCCTCAGATTCCTTCGGGCGAGCGCTGGGTTACTTTGACCGGAGGCTATAGCTTCGAATCGGAGCAGACCAAATGGATTGCAGGAGCTCAGGAACTCACAAAGAAGCTTGCAACTGAAAACGGTGTAGACCATGAAAATATGTATGCCGTCGGCTCTTCAAACGGTGCGGCAGCCATATGGGCCATGTTAAACAGCGACAATAATCTTTTCGCCCGTGTAATTCCAATTTCGGGTTATGGAGAAGAGAACCCCGACACCGATGCGCTGATAGCCAGAATCGGCCAGACCCCTATGTGGGTATTCCACGGCACAGCTGATGCTACTGTGACCGTCAACGGCATGCAGGCTCTGGCGCCGAAACTTGCTGCAGCTAACAAAAACTTCAAATACACAGAAGTTGAGGGAGCCGACCATGCAACAATCTGGCGTATAGCTGCGATGACACCCGGTTTTACTGAATTTCTCACAGGCACGCTTTCATCGGGAGTAAGTTCTGTCGGCGTCAATGAGACTGCAGTGAAAGTGAACGGACGGACTATATGTGTAGAAGCTGAAAATGCCGGAGTATATAGTCTCTCGGGCATGACAGTAGAGTCGAAAGCATATAAAGGCGGCATTAAGGTATTCGAACTACCGACCGCAGGCGCATATATTGTCACAGCCGACGGTTCGGCCATAAAAGTATTGGTTAAATAGCCCTATGTGAAAAATCGGCACCGCAGCTCTCGCTTGCGGTGCCGATTTTTTTTAGGGGAGTGGTTGGGGAGTGGTGGTGGGGCCGGCGACGGAGAGGGTGCCGGTGGAGTCGATGAGTATGCGGTCTATCATGACGACGCGTTCGGAGGGGTTGTCGGCCATGCGGGCGTGGTAGACGGTGTAGAGTTCGCCTGAGGGCATTTCGATTACCATGTTGTGGCCGGTGCATGTGACATTGTCTTTGCGTTTGAGGACGGGGTTGCCGGCATATTTTTCGAATGGACCCATCGGCGATTTCGATGTGGCATATCCGACGGCGTAGTGCGGCCCGTAATAGGCATTGGCGCTGTAGACTATGTAGTAGGTGCTGTCGCGGCGGAATATGAATGAGCCTTCGGTCCAGCGTCGGTTGGCTTCGCCGGTAGTTACGGATAGACTTTCCCATTCGGCCTGCTTGTCGTCCATAGATGTCGGGGGCGCGAGCAGTAGCTGGGGTTCGCCTATGATTCCTGAGAAATCGGGTGCGAGTTCGACTCCGTATATCCAGCTTTCTTCGATGGAGTCGAAGAGCTGTTTTTGGCGTGCCCACTCGGAGACTTCGCTTTCGACGGGGTGGCCTGAGCAGCATCGGGAGAAGTAGAGGTATGTCTTGCCCGAAGGCTCGTCGAAGAGCACGTTGGCGTCTATGACAGGGTATGGGGATTTGAAAAGCGGCCCGGTGTGCATGTCTTTGAAGGGGCCTGCAGGGCTGTCGGCTACAGCGACGCCTATCTGGAAGTTTTCGTTGTCGTTAGTGCACTGCTCTTTGGCGGTAGCGCTGAAGAACATGTAGTATTTACCGTCGCGCTCGTAGACTTCGGGGGCCCAGAATTCGCTGACGTTCCACGATGCGCTGTCGGCGCCTTTGTATATCTGGCCGCATGGGGTCCACTCGGAGAGGTTTTCAGATACATATGCTTCGAAACCGTCGTCGAGCGAGGTTCCGTACATATAGTATTTTCCGTCGGAGGCATGAAGTAGAAAGGGGTCTCCGAACTTCATCGGCAGTGGATTTGTTACTGTCATCGGAGCCGGTTCGGCCTTTCGGTGGCATGAAGCGACAGATATTGCAGCGATAAGAGCCGGAAAGGCAAGAGCGTAAACGAGTGTTTTTTTCATAGTGTGGTGATTGGTTTTCTACAAAGGTAACGATTTATGGTGGTAAAAAAGAATCAAACGGACAATTTCAGAAGCATATTTTTTGCAATAAGACGAAAATACTGTATTTTTGCTTCAATTTTTATATAAGATATGTCTTCCAAACGCGAATTTGCTTCTAAAATAGGCCTTATCGCCGCAACAGTAGGATCTGCGATAGGACTCGGCAATGTATGGCGCTTTCCGGCCGAAACACAGGCTAACGGCGGTGCCGCTTTTCTGCTTCTGTATATAGTATGTGTGCTCTGCCTCGGTGTGCCGGTGATGCTTGCCGAGTTCTCGCTCGGGCGTGCCGGCCGGTCGGATGCCATCGGGGCATTCCAAAATCTTTCGCCTGGCAAAGCGTGGTGGATAGTCGGTTCTATAGCCGTACTGGCATCATATCTGATTATATGTTATTATATGGTTGTGGCGGGGTGGACGCTCGAGTATTTCTGGCAGAGCGCCGCCGGCGGTCTGTTCGACGGCCTGCCGCAGGGTGAAGGAGCTCAGTTCAGAGGCTTTTTCAGCGGCAAGATGGAAGAGTATATAGCTACTGACGCCGCGCCGCTCATATTTACCTTCCTTATGATTGCCATCAACATAGGTGTGCTTTTAGGAGGAGTGCAGAAAGGTATCGAACGTCTTTCGAACGTGATGATGCCGCTGCTTTTCGTGATATTGCTCGCCATGTGCGTGCTTTCTCTCTCGCTACCAGGTGCAGGCGATGGTGTTGCATATTTCCTGAAGCCCGATTTCTCGAAAATCAATGCTACAGTGGTTGTGAATGCGCTCGGGCAGGCATTTTTCAGTCTCAGCCTCGGCATGGGCATTCTTGTGACTTACTCGTCGTATTATCCGGCAGATACGAAGCTTGGGAAGACGGCGATTACGGTAGCGCTTCTGAGTGTTTTCGTGGCCGTGCTGATGGGTCTTGTGATATTTCCTGCCGTCAAGAGTTTCGGGCTCGACGGGGAGGAGCTTCGGGGCGCCACACTCGTGTTTGTGACTCTGCCCGAGGTTTTTGCCCAGCTTCCTCTGCCACGCCTGTGGGCGGCGCTGTTTTTCTTCCTGCTGCTTGTAGCGGCTCTCACATCAACAGTATCTATAGCGGAGGTTGCGATTGCGATGTTCCAGGACCGGCTGCATATGAGCCGACGTGCAGCCACATTTACAGTCATGCTGCCATTGTTCGCGCTGAGCGCGCTGTGTTCGCTTTCGATGGGTAGTCTGTCGGGCTATACGGTCTTCGGACTTAATTTCTTCGATTTGCTCGACAGTTTCACTACAAACTGTCTTCTTCCCGTAGTAGCGCTGGGCACATGCCTCTACATGGGCTGGTTTGCGCCTAAAGGTCTGCTTAAAAAGGAACTTACCAACGGTGCGCCAACAGAACGGCCCGATTTTCAGACGCGCACAGTGCTTTTCATAATCCGCTATATCGCGCCTGCGCTCATCGTAGCCATCGTGGCCTTCTCGCTATGAGTCGGAGCCGTAGGTGGCGAGGTATTCTTTGCAGGTGAGGGCGAGCTCGTCGTACCATGCGTCGCCGAAGCGGCGGCGGAGGGGGCCTTCGAGGAACTGATAGGCGCGGAGGCCTTTGGCGCGGCCGAGGACTTCGGCGGCACGGCATATTTTCCAGCGGTGATAGTTTACGGCTGTGAATGTGGGGTATTTTTTGAGGCGGACGGGATATAGATGGCACGAAACGGGCTTGAAGAAGGGCGAACGGCCCTGGCGGTAGGCTTCTTCGAGGGCGCAGAGCCAGTTTCCGTCGGCGTCGAGTGTTGCGAAGGCACAGTTACGGCCTTCGACAAGGGCGGTGACCTCGTCGCCTTCCTCGTCGATGTAGCTTACGCCGTTTTCTTCTATTTCGCGCTGAGCGGCAGGCAATAGTCTATCCCATACTATCGGCAGTACTTCCCTGATTTTTTCGGCCTCGCCCTCGTCGAGCGGGGCGCCGGCATCGCCTTCGAGACAGCACTGGCCTTTGCAGGCTTCAAGGTCGCAACAGAAAAAACGCTCGACCAAGTCGAGACTTACCAAGGTATCCTGAATCTGTAACACTTTCTTTTGAATTAAGAATGAATAATTAATAATTTAGAATTATTACCTAACTACAAAGTTTTTCATCAGACAGATGATTGAACCGATAATTATTAATTCTACATTATTAATTATCAATTATTTGGTGAACGCCGATGAGGCGGTCGTAGCGGTCGCCACGGCGGCGGTGATATATTTTTATGAGGTATTCGTTGTCGGTCTGATAGGAGTCGCCTTCGATGGGTGCGGTGTAGCCGCGCATAGCGCCCGGAGGCACAAGAAGGTACTGGTAGTTGTAAGCGCCCTGTTTGAGGAGCATGGCGCGTTCGTAGCGCTGAGTCACGGGGTTGAAGCGCATTTCAGATTCGGGGTCGAAGCGACGGTGTACGAAGTCGCCATCGATGAATATCATCGAGCCGTCGGAAATCTGAGGCATGTCGAGCTCGAAGTGCACTACCCCATAGTCGGCCTCGTAGTCGCTCTCGGCAGCGCCCTGACGTCGAATAAAATAGCGTCCGTGCTGGGTCTGGTCGTAGAGATACGGCTTGTCGGCACGGGGCTCGTCGACGAAGAGATAGAAGTGGCGGTAGGGATTCTGAAAATCAATCGATTCGACACCGATGCCGGGGTAATATTCCGAAACGGTCTCGAAACGGCGATATTCGTTGCCGCCCTCGAATATGAGTTCGGGAGTGTGCTCGAAATACGCCTTGCGCCCGGAGGTGCGCATGGGTCGGAGAAGGGCTCGCTCGCTGTCGAGGCGTCCGTTCTGCTGCACTACCACCCGGAGGTCGTTGTAGATATCCTCTACGTCGGCGCGCTCTGTATCGACGCATATTTCGAGCTGCTGGTGGGCTTTGTTGTAGTCGACGTCGGTGCGCGAGGTCAAGAAAGCCGATACGGGTACAGTCTGCTCGCTCACCATAAAGCGGCATTGAAGCAGAGGCTCGTCGGGCTCATTCTCGCGATAGATTCTGAGCAGATAGTTTCCTGAAATTGTGGGAGCTACTTCTTCGTTGGGTATAGTGAGAGAATAGTGGACATAATGCACGACCGTTGCCTGCGAATAGCCGTAGTCTTCGATAGAACCTTCGTTGAAACCGTCGAGAAACTCGCTGTCGACCAGGCCGGAAGGCTGCCATCGTGCATCACAGTGCTGAAGGCTGTAGCGGAAATACTCGCGGTCTTCCGCGAGGTGGTCGAAGTCTATGCGGATTCTGTCGGACGAGCCGAGCACCACCACCGGCGCGGCGAAGTCGTTGCCGTCGAGGCGCACCTGCAGTGATTTTATCCGCTCGTCGAAGACGCCGGTCATGGTGTCGGCGGCACTGGCGACGAGAACTGCCGCCAAAGCTGCAACCAATATAAACAGATGTTTCAGAGCCATTTTACGGGTTCTTTGCCGTGCTCGGCGAGGTAAGCGTTGGCTGTGCTGAAATGGTGGTTTCCGAAAAATCCGCGGTGAGCCGACAGCGGCGAGGGGTGTGGCGATGTGAGCACAAGATGGCGCGAACGGTCTATCAGGGCACCCTTGCGAATGGCATATGAGCCCCACAGGAGAAAGACGATGTTCTCGCGCTCGCGGTTGAGGCGCTCGATGACGGCGTCGGTAAATGTCTCCCAGCCATGCCCCTGGTGCGAAGCGGCATTGTGGGCGTCGACGGTGAGAGTGGCGTTGAGCAACAGCACGCCCTGAGCGGCAAGATATGTGAGGTCGCCCGATGAAGGCAGTGGCTGCCCCGGCTGCCCGACATCGCTGAGCATTTCCTTATATATATTTACAAGCGAGGGAGGTAGCTGAACACCCGGATTGACAGAAAAACAGAAGCCATTGGCCTGGCCCGGACCGTGATATGGGTCCTGACCGATGATTACGACCTTGACCTTGTCGAAAGGACAGGCGTCGAAAGCCGCGAAAATGCGCCCTGCCGGCGGATAGACTGTATTGCTCGCATATTTACCACGCACAAAGGCCACCAAATCGGCAAAATAAGACTTCTCCCACTCGGCGGCGAGAGCATCTTTCCATGTTTGTTCAATTCTCACATTCATAGCGCAAAAATAGCAAAAAACCGCCACATAGCATTTGTCCGAAATAAAAATAATAAGTACTTTTGCGAAACACGCAACCTAAACTGAAATTGTTCCATGTCTGAATTCAATGTCTTCATAAGTTATTCATCGGCAGATATATTACCAACAGAAATCTGTCACAAGTTAGAAATGCGAGGTATAAAATGCTGGATAGCCCCACGCAATATCACCCCAGGCACACCATATGCGCGTGCTATAATGCAAGGTCTTATCAATTCGGACACCTTTTTAATATTTATATCATCGAATTCTCTGAAATCGGAAGATGTACTGAACGAAGTTGACAATGCCCACGGACTGAAAAAGAATATAGTGCCTGTTTTTATAGAGAATGTGGCACTTACACCTGAGTTCAGCTACTATCTCAAACGAAAACAATGGATTACAGCTTATGATAATCTTGAAGGTTCAATAAATACTATCATTAACCTTTTTGAAGGCAAAGCAACACTTACGGGTAGCATTCCTGATTGCAATAGAAATAATAATCTTCAGAGTCCACCTTTCCCAGTTGAATACATTTTTGACAGATTGAAAAACCGGGAAGAAAAAAACAAAAATGATGAGTTTATATTTCCGATAGAAGACGTATTTACAATTACTGGGCGTGGAACAGTAGTAACTGGCACGATAGAAAGTGGTTCCATATACGTTGGCGATGAGGTATGGATTGCGAAGAATAAAAATGTAAAAAAGACGATTGTAAGCGGAATCGAGATGCTCCGCAAACTTTGTGACAGTGCAGAAATCGGCGATAATCCTGGACTATTGCTAAAGGGGATAACTAAAAACGATGTCAAGCGAGGTATGGTACTAGTTTCCGAAAATCCCCACAGACTACATGATTCCATAACAATCGCTGCATATATTTTTACTAAAGACGAAGGTAATCCAACAAGAATCAACTTAAAAACTGGCGACAGACTAAAAATATATAACAGATGTACGGATGTTGAAGCCACTATTATCAGAATGTCGCAGACATCGGCTAATAACGGCGATTATCTCGCTATAAAACTACGGCTCGACAATAGCATCTTCATCATAGAAGAAGACATTGTTGCTCTGAGAATCAAGAACCAGACTTTAGGATTCGGTCTGGTTTATGGCTTATAAAATTGTATTTTTCGAATGACAGACCAAGGGTAATGTTTTTTTGATGAATTTTAATGTAAAGTTTGCTTTACTTTTTGTAAAATTATTTTTACCTTTGCAGTGTCAAACTTTTAACAGTATCTTTTTATGAAACTATTTCTTTTTCCCCGGATATTCCGCGTTATAGGCTGGATTGCATTCGTGCCCTCTATTGTACTCGGCATTCTGCTGATGTATGGTGCTTTGAGTTTCAGCGGGCTTACCGAAACTATCGCCAATGATACCGCTATCATCGGCATTGCGCTCGGCTCACTGTTTATCACCTGCTCGCGGGAGCGAATAGAAGACGAAATGACCGGGGCGATACGCCTGCGTTCGCTGCTGAGCGCTCTCTACGCATACGTGACATTCCTTGTCATCGAGACCCTGGTTGTCAACGGCATGGACTATTTCTATGTGATGGCAGCAAATCTGGTTGCGTTTCCGATAATTTTCGCCCTGCGCTTCCGGTATGAAATGCATAAATACTACTCAAGCGGCGATGAAGAACAGGATTAAAATCGAACGGGCCGAGAAGAACATCACACAGCAGCAACTTGCCGATGCTCTTGGAGTTAGCCGCCAGACGATTATAGCAATAGAGAAGGGGCATTTTTTGCCCTCCACTCCCCTCGCCCTCAAAATCGGCCGCTATTTCAGCAAACCTGTAGAACAGATTTTCATGCTCGAAGAAGGCGACTGAAACTGCCTGTATTCCAAATTCGACGCCCTGTGCATTGTTTTCTAAACGAGGGGTATTTCTAAATATTTATTTACGATTATTAAATAGTGTTTAAAATAATAGATTTATAAGTGCATGGGGTTGTGTCGCTATATCTTTTTTCTTACTTTTGCCATATCGGGAGAACAATCCTTGCCCCAATAACGATTACAAACCCATATGACAAACACAATTAAGGTTCTTATTCCGGGGCTCATGGCTTTTCTGAGTGCTTCTTTGCCTGTTGCAGCCATAGCCGGAGAAAGAGAAAACGCCGCAACGGCAGCTATAAACAATTATTTACCAGGCACCACCGGCTTTGGCAAAGTGGAGGCAAAAAAAGTCACTGTCAATACGGCGAAGAAAACCATTTTGGTCGAATTCAACGGCAACGCAGCCTATGTGCCTCTCGATGCCACCAGGCTTGGCGCCCTGAAAGAGGATATCAAGAAAGCGATGGGGCCTTCGTTCTCATCTTACAAGGTAACTCTTAAAAGCGGCAAAAGCGACCTCGACAAACTCGCTCTTTTCGCAGCCAAGAAAAATGCCGGTCCGACCGAAACGAAGCCTTTTATAGTGCGCGAAGATGCCGAAAAGGCCCCCAAGGGTCTTGATGGAGCCAACATTGCACTGTGGCAGAGCCATGGCTGGTATTTCGAGCCGAAGCTCAACCGCTGGGAATGGCAGCGCGCCCGAATTTTCCAGACAGTCGAAGACCTTTATCCGCAGTCGTATGTGATGCCGTTTCTCATGCCTATGCTTGAGAATGCGGGCACTTATGTGATGAGCCCTCGCGAACGCGACATCAATACTACCGAAATAATCATAGACAACGATGCTACGCCCTATGCTACAGGCAAATTCGAGGCAGAAGGCAAATACAAAACCGTGCCAGGCTTCGCCTATGACAAGAAAGAACTTCATGTGGGCGACAACCCGTTCAAGGCAGGCACAGCGATTGTGGCCGACGCGTCGGAAAAAGCATCGGCACACTACAGCTGGAAGGCCGATATTCCCAAAAGCGACACATATGCCGTTTATGTGAGCCATCAGTCGCAGCCCAACAGCAGTGAGCGGGCCAGCTATAAGGTCTACGCCGCCGACGGCGAACACAATTTCACTGTGAACCAGCGCATGGGCGGAGGCACTTGGATTTATCTCGGACACTTTCCTCTCAAGGCCGGTCACGACAAGACCATTGTAGAGCTTGCCAATACCGGCGCCAAAGGCAGTGTGGTAAGCGCAGACGCCGTGAAGATAGGCGGCGGCATGGGCAATGTGGCGCGAATTGTGAAAGAACCGCTCGACAGCATCGACTACGAGTATGTGCTCTCGGGTTATCCGCGCTTTACAGAGGGCGCCCGCTACTTCCTGCAGTGGGCCGGAGCTCCCGACAGCGTATATACCAAGACAGACAACGTAAACGACTATACCGACGACTATTGCAGCCGCGGACTGTGGGTGAACTGGCTTGCTGGCGGTTCGTCGATGCTCCCCGGCCGTGAGGGTCTGAATATACCTGTTGACCTGAGTTTTGCGTTCCATACCGATGCCGGCACTACGCTCAACGATTCTATCATCGGCACACTCGGCATTTACTGCACTCAGGGCGAGACTACGGGCAACGGCAGCAGCCGTCTTGCCTCGCGCGACCTTACCGACATCATAATGACAAACATAGTGGACGATGTACGCGCCGACTATGAGCCGAACTGGACACGCCGCGGCATGTGGGACCGCTCATATCACGAAGCACGCTCGCCTGAGGTACCGGCGATGCTACTCGAATTCCTGAGCCATCAGAACTTTGCCGACATGTCGTATGGACTTGACCCCGCTTTCCGCTTCACAGTGAGCCGCGCCATCTATAAGGGTATGCTCAAATATATCGCACAGCGCGACGGACGCCCCTATGTGGTCCAGCCGCTGCCGGTGCGTGCTTTTGCCATCAAAGATGCCGACGGATTCTGGCAGCTCAGCTGGAAAGAAACTGTCGACAAGCACGAAGCGACCGCACGTCCTACCTATTACCTCGTGCAGGAGCGCATGGACGGCGGAGCATTCCGCACCATAGCCCGCACCGACAAACCTGAATATACTGTAAACAAGGTTGTGCCCGGCGCAGTGACTTCTTACCGCATCATAGCCGGCAACGACGGCGGAGTCTCGTTCCCGTCGGAGGTGCTTGCCTGCGGCCGTGCCGAGGGTGCAAAGAATATGCTCACTGTTGTCAACGGCTTTACACGCATAAGCGCTCCCGACCGCTTCGATGCCGGCGAGGGCCCTGAAGAAATTGCAGGCTTCTACACATCGCGCGACGGCGGTGTGCCCTATATGCAGGATATATCCTATATCGGCGAACAGTTTGAATTCCGCCGCCAGATACCCTGGATGGACGACGATGCAGCCGGTTTCGGCGCTTCGCGAGCAAACTACGAAGACAAAGTGATTGCCGGAAACACATTTGACTACACGGGCTCTCATGGAGCGGCAGCGATGGCGGCTGGATGGTCGTTTGTATCGACCTCTCTCGAGGCATTCTGCGAGTCAAGCGACACGCCGGCGGCGGTCGACCTTATCCTCGGCAAGCAGAAAGAGACAAAGACCGGCAGAGGCGCCTACGGCACACGCTTCAAGGCATTCCCCTCAGAACTTCAGACACGCATGGCCACTCTTGCCAAGGCCGGCACAAACTTCTTTGTGAGCGGTTCGTATGTGGCGACAGATATCTGGGATAACCCCTACTCCACCCCCGAAATTGCGGAAGCCGACAAGAAATTCGCTCAGCAGGTTCTCGGCTTCAACTGGCGTGTCGGACAGGCCTCTGTGACCGGCGATGCATATCAGGTGCCGGTGCGCTTCAAGGCCTTCGGCAAAGGCGAGTATAACTTCTATAATGAATACAACGCAGATTTTTATGCAGTAGAATCGCCCGACTCATTCTATCCGGCCGACAACGCCACCGGCGCCACTTTCATGCGCTACGGCGAGAACAACCTCATAGCCGGCACAGTGATGCAGGACGCTACCCACAAGGCAGTTGTAATCGGATTCCCCTTCGAAACCATCAAGGGCGACGGCAGCAGCCGCAACCATCTGATGAGCCAGATTCTGCGCTTTTTCGAGACAAAGTAAAAGGTTAAAAAAGTGGCGCTGCCGTTTAATACAACCGACAGCGCCACTTTCGCCGTAACTTTGCAATGTCAATTTCAACAAACATTAACCCGAATCAAACACACAAAATTATGATACACTGTTTTGTTCCCTTTATAAGCGAAGAGCAGGCCGCACCTACCGTCAACAACCTCAAGGCAAGCCCGCTGGTGTCTAAAATCACTCTTCTGGCAACCGACGGCGAGGCCAAGCCGTGTCTGGGCTGCGACATGCTTCATGTAGACAGCCTTACATCTTCTGCCACAGTACGCGCTATGGCTGCCAATACCGGCGACGCTGCGTATGTGCTGCTTTATAACAAGACAAATACCCTCGAACCGGGCTACTACGCCCTGAACCGCTTTGTAGAAATAGCCAAAGACAGCGGTGCAGCCATGCTGTATGCCGACCACTATACAGTAGTCGAAGGCAAGCGCACCAATTCTCCGGTAATCGACTATCAGGAGGGTTCTCTGCGCGATGACTTCGATTTCGGCTCGGTACTGTTCTACAATGCCGCCGACTTTGTGAAAGCCGCCGGCGAAATGAAGGCCGATTACAGCGCGGCCGGTCTCTATGACCTTCGTCTGCACCTGAGCCGCATAGCTCCCATTGTGCACATCAACGAGTATCTCTACAGCGACGTGACTGTAGACAACCGTGCGTCGGGCAAAAAAATCTTCGACTATGTAGACCCGAAGAACCGCGGTGTGCAGATTGAAATGGAAAAGGCCTGCACAGAGCATCTGAAAGCCATCGGTGCATATCTCGAGCCTGTTTTCGAGCCGATAGAATTCAACCGCGGCGAGTTCCCGGTGGAGGCGTCGGTAATCATACCGGTGCGCAACCGCGTACGCACTATCCGCGACGCAATCCGCAGCGTGCTTAGCCAGAAGACCGATTTCGACTTCAACCTCATCATCATCGACAACCATTCGACCGACGGCACCACAGAGGCCATCGATGAATTTGCATCTGACTCTCGCGTGATTCACATCGTGCCCGAACGCGCCGACCTCGGAATCGGCGGTTGCTGGAATGTAGGCGCAATGGACCCGCGCGCCGGCAAATTCTGCGTGCAGCTTGACTCTGACGACGTATATGCCGACGAAAACACCCTCGCCAAGATGGTGAAAGCATTCTACGACAACAATGCCGGCATGGTCGTAGGCACATACATGCTTACCGACATCAACATGCAGCCGATTCCTCCGGGCGTAATCGACCACAAGGAATGGACTCCCGAAAACGGCCGCAACAATGCCCTCCGCATCAACGGTCTCGGCGCCCCCCGAGCATTCTATACGCCGATGCTGCGCGACATCATGGTGCCCAACACCTCTTACGGCGAAGACTATGCGCTCGGCCTGATGTTCTCGCGCAAGCACCAGATCGGCCGTGTATACGACGTAGTGTACTACTGCCGCCGCTGGGAGGATAACTCTGACGCCGCCCTCGACATCAACAAGACCAACGCCAACAACCTTTACAAGGACCGTATCCGCACATGGGAAGTATCGGCCCGCAAAAAGCTTAACGCCAAGAAATGAAAATCCAGGAGTTCATAGACGCCCAGCTTGCCGCATGGCCTTTGGCCAAAGGCAATTTCGATGCTCTTAAAGGAGTAGAGACAAAGGAATTCGACCATGCCGGCATGCACTTCAAGGTGCAGTTCAACCCCGCCCGCATAGTATCGTCGGGTGCCAAGGTCGACGCTGCCTCTCTGGCTGCACGCCCCTGTTTCCTGTGCGAGAAAAACCGGCCGGCCGAACAAATTGGCCTCGAATGGGGGGAGAATTACACCGTGCTTATCAATCCGTTTCCAATCTTCCCGCGCCATCTGACAGTGCCTGAAAAGGCTCATACGCTTCAGAAGATAGAAGGCCGCATGGCCGACATGATAAAGCTGGCGTCGGAACTCGAAGGATATACCGTGTTCTACAACGGCCCCCGCTGCGGCGCCTCGGCTCCCGACCATATGCATTTCCAGGCCGGCAATACCGACTTTCTCACCCTGCCTGAGGCTCTTGAGAATGCAGAGCAGAAAGTGATTGCAAGCGATGGCGAGAGCACACTTTCTCTGGTCGACAGCCTGCCGCTGAAGCTCTTTGTGATAGACGCGGCCGAGGCAGAAGAAGGTGCCCGTCTTTTCGAGCGGCTTTACAAGGCGCTGCCGGTGCCTGAAGGCGAATACGAGCCGATGATGAATATTCTGGCCTGGGGCACGCCGGCGGGAGTACGTGTGGCGGTGATTCCGCGCAAACGTCACCGCCCGTCGTTCTACGGCACCGAAGGCGACGATTGCATGCTTATCAGCCCTGCGTCGGTAGATATGGGCGGTGTGTATATCACTCCCCGTCCGGCTGATTTCGAGCGTTTCGACGCCGATACTGTAAAGCGTCTACTCGACGAACTATGTCTTTCTGAAACTGAAATAAACGCAATAGCATCTGATGTCGAATAAATTCAACACCGAGCCCACCGTAAGTGTCGGCATTATGTCGGCCATTGAAATCCGCTTCAATTTTCATGGAGCGTATGAGGCCGACGGCGCTCTTGTAGAGGGGCAGCAGACGGCCACAGTCAATCCTGACGGCACTGTACTCTGGAATGACTCATCATATGGCGAGCTTCTCTTCAAGGCAACATCGCCCAAGTGTTTCTTCCTTCTGGAAGACGTGACTATAGGTGTCGATTTTCACTGGGAGCGCAAGGAAAGCCAGGCATTCCGCGGAAATCTGAAGTTGCTCGGAGGCGATGCGCTGACGGCTGTGAATATAGTGCCGGTTGAGTCATATCTCGAGAGTGTGATTTCATCTGAAATGAGCGCAACGGCCTCCGATTCGCTTCTGAAAGCCCATGCGGTAATATCGCGCAGCTGGCTTCTGGCGCAAATCGGCGAGAAGGGCGAGCGTAGCACCGAGGGTATGACAGAGACCGAGGACGAACGGCTTGTATGGTACGACCGCGACAATCACGAGCGCTTTGATGTCTGCGCCGACGACCACTGCCAGCGCTATCAGGGCATCACGCGACAGACCACACCGGCGGTGGCCGAGGCTGTTGCCGCCACACGCGGTGTAGTTCTGACCGATGCCGACGGCAATCTTGCCGATGCACGCTTCTCAAAGTGCTGCGGAGGTGTGTTTGAAGAATTCGAAAGCTGCTGGCAGCCTCACCACTACCACTATCTGGAGGCTCGCTCCGACAGCGACAGCGCTACGGAATTTCCCGATCTCCGCGATGAGTCGAATGCCCGCGAATGGATTCTTGGCAATCCCGATGCATTCTGCAACGTCACAGACAAGGCCGTACTGAGCCAGGTTCTGAACAACTACGACCAGGAAACGCCTGATTTCTACCGCTGGAAAGTGGTTTACGACAAGGAGACGCTCAGCCGTATCGTGCGCGAGCGTTCGGGCATCGATTTCGGCTATATCACGGCTATGGAAGCTCTCGAGCGGGGCACCTCGGGCCGTATAATCCGTCTTCGCATCACGGGCACCAAACGCAGCATGGTGATAGGAAAAGAGCTTGAAATACGCCGTACCCTTTCGGAGAGCCATCTATACAGCTCGGCTTTCGTAGCTGAAATGGCAGACAAGGACGTAGACGGCGTTCCGGCAACTATCACCCTCTACGGGGCCGGCTGGGGCCACGGCGTGGGCCTGTGCCAGATAGGTGCGGCCGCCATGGGCGCTCAGGGCTACGACTACGAACATATACTCCGCCATTATTTCCCCGGAGCTGATTTAACAACCTTATATTGATACCGACTGAATGAAAACCACAAGCAAACGCAACCCCTGGGCATGGATTCCGACGCTCTACTTCGCGCAAGGACTGCCATATGTCGCCGTGATGACTATCTCGGTGATTATGTACAAGCGCCTGGGTATATCTAACACAGACATAGCCCTCTACACGGGCTGGCTTTACCTTCCCTGGGTAATCAAGCCTTTCTGGAGCCCCTTTGTCGACATAATCCGCACCAAACGCTGGTGGACGCTCACAATGCAATGGATAATAGCGTTTGCGCTGGCGGGCATAGCCTTTAGCATTCCGACGCCATTCTTCTTCCAGCTTACACTGGCGATATTCTGGCTCGTCGGCTTTACCTCGGCGACACACGATATTGCCGCTGACGGCTTCTACATGCTGGCTCTGAGCGAGCATGAGCAGTCGCTGTATGTCGGAATCCGCTCGACATTCTACCGAATAGCCACCGTAGCCGGCCAGGGTCTGCTTGTAATCGTGGCCGGTCTCATCGAGACCAATTCGGGTCTTGAACCGCTGAGAATAAATGTAAACGCCGACCCGGCTGTAGAATGGTCGGCGCCAGACATGACCGCTATAGCATCTACCCCGGCCGACCTCGGCGGTGAGATTCAGTTCTTTACCCCGGCCGGAAATACCACAGTGGCAACCAAAGCGCCTGCCACAGTGACGGTAGACGGAAATGAGATTCCGTTCAAGGCGTATGCGGCCATGATGCGCGATTCTGTGAAGCACATGAACGAGCGCAACGGTTTTGTAGCAGCCGAACAGCCCAAAGCGGCTCAAGGCGCTGCCACAGTTGCCGCACAAGAGGGCGAAGGCGCTTTCACCCGCTGGATGCGCGAAACTTTCGGCGAGGAGCGCGAACCGTTCACGGAGGTTTCCAACAACTTCACCGTCGTGGGCCTGCGCCTGAACAAGCAGCCGGCCGAAGGTGAGGAAATAGTGCTCAATGTGACGCACCGCAGCGGCGACCAGAGCATCAAACTCGAACAGGCGGCGCTTTCGACACGCTTTGTATTCAACCACGAGAACTGGGATAAGACCGCATGGCTTTTCTATGAAGTTGACCACAAACTCAGCGCAGCAGCCTCGGCCTCTTTCGAGGGTGCTTCGGGCAATATTCCGATGGCATGGCTGGTTGTATTCGCCGTTCTTTCGGCATTCTTCTTCGTGGTAGCCATCTATCACGGCTGGGCACTCCCCCGCCCCGCTTCCGACGGCCACAACGAGGCCGGCACAACAGCATCGGGCATTATCAGCGAATTTTTCGAGACATTCAAATCGTTTTTCCAGAAACCTCAGGCCTGGGTTGCCATCGCTTTCATGCTGCTCTACCGTCTGCCCGAGGCTCAGCTGGTGAAACTTATCAATCCTTTCCTTCTTGACCCCATCGACAAGGGCGGTCTGGGCCTTACCACCGGCCAGGTAGGCATTGTCTACGGCACAGTAGGCATCATCGGTCTTACAATAGGCGGTATCATAGGCGGTATCGTAGCTGCCAAGGGCGGTCTGAAGCGCTGGCTGTGGCCGATGGCATGGTCGATGTCGCTCACCTGCCTCACCTTCGTATATCTGAGCTATGCGGCAGACCCGTCGCTTCTGACAGTGAACATATGTGTGTTTATCGAGCAGTTCGGCTACGGTTTCGGCTTCACGGCCTACATGCTTTACCTCATCTATTTCTCGGAGGGCAAGCATAAGACCGCACACTATGCCATCTGCACCGGTTTCATGGCTCTTGGCATGATGCTTCCGGGCATGGCCGCAGGCTGGCTACAGGAGACTATCGGCTACCGTCATTTCTTCATCTGGACAATGATCTGCTGCGCCGCAACAATCGGCGTCTGCGCATTCCTCAAGATTGACCCTAATTTCGGACGTAAAAAATGAAAAAGAATATAATACTCGGCTTTTTAGCCACAATAGCGCTGACTCTTACTGCTCAGGTAAAGCCCGGTGTAGAAGTGCTGCGCGACAACAACTTCGAGCAGCTCCGCGGCAAGCGTGTGGGGCTCATCACTAACCCTACGGGTGTAGACAACAAGCTCAAATCGACTGTCGACATTCTTGCGGAGGCTCCCGGGGTGCAGGTTGTGGCGCTGTATGCGCCCGAACACGGTGTACGCGGCGACTTCCATGCCGGCGACAAGGTTGAGAACGCCATCGACTCAGCTACGGGCATTCCGGTGTACTCTATCTACGGCAAATATCGCAAACCGTCGCCCGAAATGCTCAAGGACGTCGATGTTCTGGTATATGACATTCAGGACAACGGCTGCCGCTCGTACACATTTATCTCCACGATGGGTCTGGCTATGGAAGCATGCGCCGAACTTGGCAAGGAGTTTGTGGTTCTGGACCGTCCGAACCCTATCAGCGGCAACAAGATTGAGGGCAATCTTACCGAGCCCGACTGCATTTCGTTTGTGAGCCAGTTTCCGATACCCTATCTCTACGGTCTGACTCCCGGCGAACTCGCCCGCTATCTCAATGAAGAGGGTCTGCTCAAAAACGGTGTGAAGGTGAACCTTACGGTCGTGCCTATGGAAGGCTACGAGCGCTCGATGGATTTCCGCGCCACAGGTATGCCCTGGGTGCTCCCGTCGCCTCATATGCCTGTTCCGGAATCGGTGATATACTATCCTGTATCGGGCATTCTGGGCGAGCTCTACTGCATATCTATCGGCGTGGGCTATACAGAGCCTTTCAAGCTTTTTGCAGCTGACTGGATTGATGCCGAGCAACTTGCCAAGCGCATGAACGAACGCAATCTTCCTGGCATGATGTTCCGACCGATTCATATCCGCCCCTTCTATTCGACTGGCCAGGGCAAGAACTACGAGGGCATAGAAGTATATGTGACAGACGTGGAGAAAGCGCCGCTGTCGCTGACGCAATTCTATGTGATGGAAGAACTTGCCGACATGTACCCTGACAAGAAAATTTTCGATATAGCCAAAGAAAACCGCTTCAGCATGTTCGACAAGGTATGCGGCAGCAAGCAAATCCGCGAGCGCTTCACCAAGAACTATAAGACAGCGGATATCGAAGGCTACTGGAACAAAGATAACGACGCTTTCCGTAAAGCATCGTCGAAATACTATCTCTACAAATAAAATCCCCAACACCACTCTCCCACGACTATGGACAAATACGCCAGCTATATAAATGAGATATCGCGTCTTATAGACCGCAAGCGCATCTACACCGACCCACTCAGGACACTTGCCTGGGGCACCGATGCCGGTTTCTACCGTCTGATACCCAAGGTTGTGGTGCGTCTTGAAAATGAAGAAGAAGCATCGCTGGCTCTGAAGGCAGCGTCGGCACTGGAGGTGCCTGTGACATTCCGTGCGGCAGGCACGAGCCTTTCGGGGCAGGCCATATCAGACTCAGTGCTTCTGGTTGCAGGCAAGTCGTGGGAGAACTATCGTATTCTCGACCCTGAGGCGCATTCGATAGCCCTTCAGCCCGGTATTGTGGGGGCTCGCGTGGGAGAGATTCTGAAACCTTATAAGCGAGTGTTCACGCCCGACCCGGCGTCGACAAAATCGGCGATGGTCGGCGGTATCGTAGCCAACAATGCCTCGGGCATGAAGTGCGGCACGCATGCCAACAGCGACCGTATGCTGCGTTCGATACGCATTGTACTGGCCGACGGAACAGTACTCGACACTTCCGACGAGAAATCGCGAGAATCGTTCAGGCAGACCCACGGCGCGCTTTTAGACGAGCTGGAGCAAATACGCCGCGCCATAGCGGCCGACAAGGAACTCTACGAGCATATACGGCACAAATATTCGATAAAGAATGTGACGGGGCTTAATCTGCTTCCTTTCATCGTTTTTGAAGACCCGTTCGACATTCTTGCCCACTGCATGGTGGGCAGCGAGGGCACTCTTGCTTTCATCAGCGAGGTGAGCATCAACACTGCGCCCGAGATTGAATTTTCGGCCTCCGCAATGCTTTATTTCGACGATATGGCAGAGGCAGCCCGCGCAGTGGTGGCCCTGCATAAGGCCGGCACGGTGCAAAGCTGCGAGCTTCTCGACAAGAAATCGCTTGCTTCTGTGCATGACCCGCACGGAGAAGGCCTGACCGCCCTGCTACTTTCAACCGAAGCGGACACCCAAGAAGACCTTCAGAGCCAGATTGACGCCACAATGAAGGTCATCGAACCTTTCAAGCTGGCTTTTCCGGCACACTTCTCGACCGATCCGACGGAGGTTGCGGCGTGGTGGCAGATGCGCTCAGGCGTATTTCCGGCCGTAGGCGGCACTCGCCCGGCAGGCACTACCGCGCTTATAGAGGATGTGGCTTTCCATATCGATGATTTGGCCGAGGGTATAGTAGCCCTGGCCCAGATGCTCGAAGACTGCGGCTACGACGAGGCCTGTATCTACGGCCACGCTCTGGCGGGTAACTTCCACTTCATACTTGCTCAGAGCTTTGAGACGCAGGCCGATGTAGACAAGTACAAGCACCTGATGAAAGAGATAGAGGCGCTGGTCGTAGGCCGTTTCAACGGTTCGCTTAAAGCCGAGCATGGCACCGGACGCAATATGGCTCCTTTTGTTGAAGCGGAATGGGGCTCGAAAGCCTGGGCGCTCATGAAGCGGGTGAAGTCAGCGTTCGACCCGCAGGGCATTCTTAATCCAGGTGTAATTTTTAACGATGACCCGGACTGCTATGTGCGGTCCATGAAGCCGCTGCCCCTGTGCAATGCCAATGTAGACAGATGTATAGAGTGCGGCTTCTGCGAAGTCAACTGTGTGAGCTGCGGGCTTACTCTGTCGGCACGCCAGCGAATCGTGACTCAGCGCGAGATATCGCGTCTGCGCCGCGACGACTCCGACCCTGAGCGTCTGAAGGCGCTTGAAAAAGGATTTGTGTACTATGGCCGCGAGACCTGCGCCGGCGACGGCCTTTGCAGCACATCGTGCCCGATGGGTATCAATACGGCCGATCTCATACACGACATAAGGCAGAACGACCTATCGGCCAATGGCAGAAAAGCGGGCAAATGGGCAGCCGAGCACCTCGGCGGTGTGAGCGACGGCCTGCGCCTTGCTCTCGGAGCAGCCTCTGTTGCTCACAGCATCATAGGCGACAAGGGCGTTGAGCGTGTCGGCCGAGTGCTTCATAAAGCGGGGCTTCCGCTATGGACACCTGCCCTACCCTCGCCTTTCAACCCGGGCCATCTGGCGACCACCGCTCCTGAAGAGCGTAAAGTTGTCTATTTCCCTTCGTGCATCAACCGTGTGATGGGCCCGGGCGAAGAAGAGAAAGGGCGCCCCGAGGCACTGGCCGACGTATTTGTGCGACTATGCAAAAAAGCAGGTTATCAGGTGATTTTCCCGAAGAATATGGACGGTTTATGCTGCGGAATGATATGGGAAAGCAAGGGTATGCCTGATATCGCCGACCAAAAGACGGCCGAACTGGAGGCCGCGCTTGCAATCGCGTCGGAAGGCGGGAAGATTCCTGTGGTATGCGACCAGAGCCCGTGTCTGCACCGCATGCGCGAACATATAAAGAGCATGCCTCTTTTCGAACCGGCCGAATTTATACTGGACCATCTTGCTCCTCACCTAAAATTCACTCCGACAGATACTCCGATAGCCGTGCATATAACTTGCTCGACACGTCGCATGGGAATAGCCGGCAAAATGGTGACACTGGCTTCGATGTGTTCGCGCCACGTGACAGTGCCGACAGAAATCGGGTGCTGCGGCTTCGCAGGCGACAAGGGCTTCACGTTCCCGGAATTGAACAAATGGGGGCTGCGCAAGCTCAGACCGGCAATAGAAGCGTCCGGAGCGAAGGAAGGATATTCGAACTCGCGCACGTGCGAAATCGGTCTTACGACCCATAGCGGAATATCATACAAATCGATAGTGTATCTTGTAGACGAATGCACTGAACCAACCAAATAAACGAACCATGAGCCAATCATTATCTAAAAACAACAACGGGAGACTTCTTGCCCTCGATATTCTTCGCGGTATCACTATCGCGGGAATGATTCTGGTAAACAATCCCGGTTCGTGGGGGCATATCTATGCTCCTCTCGCCCATGCAGAATGGAACGGACTGACACCGACAGACCTTGTGTTTCCGTTTTTCATGTTTATCATGGGTATTTCCACGTATTTTTCGCTTAGGAAGTACGATTTCACTCTGACGGGCAGCTGTCTGTGGAAGATTGTGCGACGGACGGTGGTGATTTTCCTTATAGGCATGTTCATTGCCTGGCTGGGGCTTTTCCTGCGGGGTGTCCTGGGCACGAAGACTTTCACTGAGGCGGTGTTCTGCTTTGACCGTATCCGCATACTCGGAGTGATGCCTCGCCTGGCGCTATGCTATGGCATAGGGTCGGTGATAGCGCTCACGGTGCGTCCGAAGGCCTTGCCCTGGGCTGTCGGCGGAATGCTTGCGGTCTACTCTCTATTGCTTATCTTCGGCGAAGGCTATAATTTTGCCGACACCAACATCATTTCTATAATAGACCGCAAAGTGCTCGGGCCCGACCATATGTACACTTCGAGCATGGACGGTGTGCGACTTAAATTTGACCCGGAAGGCCTGCTGAGCACACTGCCGTCGATCGCCCACATGCTTATCGGCTTTATCTGCGGCGGCCTTATAATGAAGACCAAAGACAATGAAAAGCGTATCAACAGTCTCTTTATCGTAGGCACGATACTGACTTTTGCGGGATTTCTGCTTTCATACGGCCTGCCGATAAACAAGAAGGTATGGTCGCCCACTTTTGTGCTGACAACGTGCGGTCTGGCGTCCTTGTTCCTTGGTCTGCTGATATGGATTATCGACATCAAGGGCAAACGGAAATGGTGCCGGTTCTTCGAGGCTTTCGGAATAAATCCGCTGTTCATGTACTGTCTCGGTGCGGTTCTGAGCATTGTCATCGGCACGGTGAAAGTGCCTTATTCGGGCAACGACTCGGGCCTCATAAGCATCAAAGGCTTGATTTACGAGGGTTTCCTGCTGCCATTATGCGGCACTAACGCCACTCTCGCATCACTTATATTCGCTATCCTGTTTGTGCTGTTCAACTGGTGCATAGGATACATTCTCTATAAAAAGAAAATATATATAAAGATATGATACTTATCGCAGACTGCGGAAGCACCAAAATCGACTGGTGTCTTCTCAACGGCAAAAAGGTGGAAAAGCAAGTTTTCACCATGGGCATGAATGCCGTAATGCTCACTGAAGAAGAAATGCGCGGCCGAATCGGCGCAGAACTGATGCCTGAACTTTCCGACTATGCCGCCGATATAAAAGAGGTATATTTCTATGGAGCGGGCTGCATTTCGACAGAAGTATGCTCCAATGTAGCATGTGCCATCAAGGCTAATCTGCCCGGTGCAGACAAGGTAGAGGTCTATACCGACCTTCTGGCGGCAGCACGCGCTTTGTGCGGCCATGAGCCCGGCATAGCGTGCATCATGGGCACGGGGTCGAATTCGTGTCTCTACGACGGCACCGGCATAGCGGCCAATGTGTCGCCCCTGGGATTCATACTGGGCGATGAAGGCAGCGGTGCCGTGCTTGGCAAGCTTTTCCTGGGCGATGTGCTCAAGAATCAGCTTCCGGCAACGGTGAGAGCCGAATTCCTCGAAGAGTATTCGCTCGACCTTCTGACAATTATCCGCCGAGTGTATCGCGAGCCTCAGCCGAACCGTTTTCTGGCGTCTGTGACACCGTTCATTTCGAAGCATATCGATGTGAAGGAAATCCATGATATGGTGCTGAGCACTTTCACGGCATTCTTCAAGCGCAATGTAATGCAATATACCGGCTACGAGGCCCATAAAGTGAACTTCGTAGGCTCGATAGCATACTACTTCAAGCCAGTGCTGGAAGAGGCTGCCCGCAACACCGGCTGCACCATCGGAAAAGTTATCAAGAGCCCTATGGAGGGTCTGCTGAGCTATCACGCTGAGGCCTGAGGGAAAAGATTGCCCCAAGAAGGGGATATGGACTAATTCAGACAATATAAATTCATCATATAACAATGGCTTTTGTCAAAATCAGCGAACAGTCTTCGCTTTACAACGACCTTGAGAAGAAATCTGTAGGAGAAATACTGCACGACATCAACAATGAGGACAAGAAGGTGGCACTGGCAGTGGAAAAGGCTCTGCCGGCCATCGAGAAATTAGTGAGCGAAATTGTGCCCCGCATGAAGCGCGGCGGCCGCATTTTCTATATCGGCGCGGGCACATCGGGCCGTCTGGGCGTTCTGGACGCTTCGGAAATTCCTCCGACATTCGGCATGGACCCGTCGTGGGTCATCGGTCTTATCGCCGGCGGCGACACTGCTCTGCGCAATCCTGTTGAAAACGCGGAGGACAACACGGCTCAGGGCTGGAAAGACCTCGAGGCATTCGGCATCAACGACAAGGATACTGTAATAGGAATCGCGGCTTCAGGCACTACGCCATATGTAATCGGCGCGCTCGAGGAGTGCCGCCGCCACGGAATACTGACCGCCGCCATCACCTCTAATCCGGACGCTCCCGTGAGCGAGGCCGCCGATATAGCGATAGAAATGATTGTAGGACCGGAGTATGTGACCGGTAGCTCGCGCATGAAGAGCGGCACGGGGCAGAAGATGATCTGCAACATGATTACAACGTCGGTGATGATAAAGATGGGCCGCGTGAAGGGCAACAAGATGGTAAACATGCAGTTGTCGAACGCGAAGCTTGTTGACCGCGGCACACGCATGATTGTTGAAGAACTCGCTCTGCCCTACGATGAGGCCAAGCGTCTGCTGCTGATGCACGGTTCTGTGAAGAAGGCTGTGGACGCATACCGCGAACAAGAAACTGCGGAATGATGAAACGTATTGTCATAGCCGGCGCTCTTATTGCCGCCGGCCTTGTTTCGGCTGACGCACGTCTGCCGAAAGAAGAGCCGACACCCCACTATCTCGAACGGGCTGCAATGTTCAAGAAAGAGGGCGTGAAGGCCGGTGCGGTCGTTTTTCTGGGCGACAGCCAGACCGAGGGAGGCGACTGGGCCGAGCTTACAGGGCTGCCCGATGTTGTGAACCGCGGTATAATTGGCGACACGTCGGAGGGTATTGCCGAACGTCTTAGCGATGTGACAGACGGCAAGCCGTCGAAGATTTTCCTGCTTTGCGGTGTGAACGATGTGAGCCATGCCATACCGGCCGATTCTGTGGCGATGTCGATAATAGACGTTGTGAAGCGGATACATGCCGAAAGTCCTGATACGAAAGTATATCTGCAGTCGCTTCTGCCTATCAACAATTCATTCGGCCGATACAGCCGCATCAAGGACAAGGAACCCGTGGTGCGCGAAATCAATGCCATACTGGCGGCAGAGGCTCCGGCTCTCGATGTGACGTGGATAAATCTATATCCACTTTTCACTGACGCAGACGGGAATCTGCGGAGTGAGCTTACGACTGACGGCCTTCACCTCAAACCTGAAGGATACCGCATCTGGGGCTCCATCATCAAGCCCTATGCAACCGAATGATAGACAGACACCAGCGTAAGGCTGTAGAACTTTACGACTGCCAGGCACTTTTACTCGCCGGGCCGGGATGCGGAAAAACCCACATCCTTGCCCGGCGTGTTTTTCATGCCAACACGGTGCGTGGGGTGGATTTCGACAAAATGCTTTGCCTGACTTTCACCAACCGGGCTGCCCGCGAAATGGCCCGGCGCGTACACGAATACGTCGGGGCTGCCCCGAGGGGGCTTTTCATCGGCAATATCCATAGTTTCTGCTTCCGGTTCCTGCATGCGAACCGGCTTGTAAGCCCGGATACATCTGTTATCGATGAGGAAGATGTGGCCGAATATCTCGGTTCGGTCCACGGCATTACGGATTCAAGGGGCATAAAGGATTTCCTCGACAAAGCCGCTTATGCATATCAGCTTGAACACGACCACCCTGACAGAGTTGTAAGGCGTCCGCAGAGCTACCCCACGGAGGAGGACTATGAACGGATAGAGGCTTACAATCGGTTCAAGGAGTTGAACAGGCTCGTAGACTACGACGATATTCTGCGCATGACTTTTACTGCTCTACTGGACGGAAACGCCGACCGATATGCCATGAGGGGATATACATGGGTGCAGATAGACGAGGTTCAGGATATGACGCCTCTTCAGCTTGCAATAATCGACGGTGTGTGCGAACGACGGCGGACGGCTCTCTATCTCGGCGACGAGCAACAGGCGATATTCGGTTTTCTCGGGGCCGGCGGACGTGCGCTCGACGAGGTGAAGAGACAATGCGGGCCGAATGTGCTGCGCCTGCAGCGTAATTACCGTTCGCCGGATTATCTTGTGAATCTTTGTAACCGTATTGCCGTAAAATACCTCGGCATAGACGCGAGGTATCTTCCTGAGGCTGTAGCGGAGGGAAAAACGCCACACCCGCTTCTGACCTGGACAGGCGATGCGGGCACTCTGCTGCTCATGGCGGCGGCACAGGCCCGGAGACTTCTGAAGGAGAATCCGACCCAGAACACAGCCATACTGGTGCACACGAACCGCCAGGCTCAGGAAATGGCCGACATTCTGGCCGACCACGGGCTGGAGTTTTTCCATGTGTCGCGGCCTGATATGTTCCATCAGGCGGCATTCAAGACCATTTGGGCGCATCTGGCGGTAGTGCAGCGGCCTACACGGCATCAGGAATGGGCACGGTTGCTGTATCAGACACGGGCCGTGCGCACACTCAGCGGCTCGCGGCAGCTTATGAATCTGCTTCGCGACGGTGCCATGTCGGGCGATGAACTGCTGTGGCTGGACCGGCCTACGGCCATAGAGCGCTTCTGCGACATCATGAGCGATGATGAAAGGCCGATAGTGGTTGTAGATACTGAGACGACGGGGCTTGATGTATGGCACGACGATGTGATACAGATTGCCGCCATAAAACTGCAGGGTGGTCGCGAGACTGAGGGCGGCAGATTCTGCGTATTTATACGCACCGAGAAGTCTATCCCACGTTTTTTATCGGACGGCACGGATAATCCGATGCGTGAAGCCTATGCGGAAGCTGATTTGCTGGAGCCCGAGGAGGCTTTTGCCCGTTTTGCCGACTTTTTAGGCGATGACAGCGTGATTGCGGGGCATAATCTTGCCTTTGACCGCGCGATTCTTCGTCATAACTATGCGATACGATGCGATATTGCCGTTCCGCCGGTGCTTTGCGACGAGGAGCGGTCCGTAGATACGTTGCTGTTGTCGCAATTACTTCTGCCGACTCTGCGGTCGCACAAACTGGCAAATCTTATAACGGTGCTGAAGCTCGATGGAGTGAACAGCCACAACGCGCTTGATGATGTTGCGGCCACAGCCGAACTTATGAACGCACTTGAGCCGATGGCACGGTCTAAGACCGGGCGTCATGCGAAAATCAGAAACAACGGCAATGTGAGGAAAGCGGCAATGCGTTTCAAAGCCGCTTACGAGCCACTGTACAGCTCGGCAAGGAGTATGATGGAGGAGGATTCGGGGTCGCTTACAGAGGCGCTGCAGGAGGCCAGAAATTACTTTAGCAACCGCGGTTATATCGGGCCGATACGCTACTGGGGGTATTTTCTTGAAATGATAGAAAGCATTGTGACAGACAAGGAGACCGAACCGAATCTCAAGGCACAGGCCGATGCACATCTTTGCGACCTTACGGCTTTCAACGAATCGGACCTTCTGGCTAACGGAATTGTGTCGGAACGTCTGTCGGTGATGACTGTGCACAAGGCCAAGGGGCTTGAAATGGATAATGTGATAGTGCTTGACGCAAGGTCGCGGCCCGGCACAGCCAAAGATTACGCCCGGCTTCTATATGTAGCTTTCTCGAGGGCCAAGGAGCGGCTGTATGTGGGCCGGACTCCATGGACGAGCGATATGATGCTTGATTCGCTGCTGGAGTCGTTCGAGGAGCTGCCGAAAGACGAGGTGGCGCTTGCGGTGCGCGAGGAAAGCGCCTTTCATTTCTGATTTTTGCTAACTTAGAGTTTGTTTAATAACATCTTAAAAAAAGTGCCGCGGGGATTGCTCCTCGCGGCACTCACACTTTGATGGTTGAATATGTGTTTGTAGTTAGTGTATGAAGTACATCTGCATCTGGCTTACCGATGTGAGGTCGAGCAGCGAGCTGTAGCAGCAGCTAACGATACCGAGCAGTAAGATACCGGCCACAGTGATAATGAGGCCGAGGCGCTCGGAACAAGCAGATTTGAAACGTGCGATGGTGCATTCCTCTTCAGCAATATACATTGCCTTCACTACGAGAAGATAGTAGTAGAGCGAAATGATGGTGTTGATGAGGGCGATAAGCACGAGGACGTAGATAGCAACGCTGCCCTGGTTGATGGCTCCGGTGAAGATGAAGAACTTCGAGAAGAAGCCTGCAAAGGGAGGAATACCTGCGAGCGAGAACATTGCCAGCATCATGCAGAATGCAAGGCGGGGATTGGTCTTGCTGAGGCCGCGGTAGTCGTCCATCGATACTTTGCCGGTGGCGTTTTCGATAGCGCCGATAACGCCGAAGGCTGCAAGGTTTGAGAAGATGTAGACGAGAACGTAGTACATCAGAGCGGCAACGCCCATAGCGTTGAAGGCGATAACGCCAAGCATTATGTAACCGGCCTGCGAGATAGAGGAGAAGGCGAGGAATCGCTTCATGTTGCGCTGGCGGATAGCGAAGAGGTTACCGACGGTGATGGTGATGATGATGAGGACGTAGAGCATCCACTCCCAGACACGGCAGTAGGCCGAGCCGAACACCTGCGCCATAACCACAAGGAAGGCGAAGGCTGTAGCACCTTTGGAGATAACGGAGAGATATGAAGTAACCGAGGTGGGTGCACCCTGATATACGTCGGCGGTCCAGAGGTGGAAGGGCACGAGCGAGAGTTTGAAGCCGATGCCAGCGATTACGAAGGCGATAGCGGCTACGAGCATTACGCTGAGCTTTGTAGAGAGTGTGAAGTAGATTGTCTCGAAGTAGAGCGAGCCGGTGAGGCCGTAGACGAACGAGAGGCCGAGCATGAAGATTGCCGAAGAGAATACAGCTGTGAGGATGTATTTGACGGCGGCTTCATGGCTCTCGTAGCGGTTTTTGTCGAGGGCAACCATGGCTGCGAGAGGCAGCGATGCGCTTTCGAGACCGATGATGAAGAGCAGGAAGTGGCGAGCGGAAATCATGAGGTACATGCCGAAGAGAGTGACGAGCAGAAGTTCGTAGAACTCTCCGCGACGCATAGTCATTGCTTCGCTGTTAGCCCACTTTATAGACTGAATCAGAACGATTACGACGCCAATGTTGAGGATGCCCTTGATGGCAGCGATTATGGCGCTTGTCTGGTACATGCCTGCGAAGGCCGTTACATCGCATGCGCTGCCAAGGCAGTGGCAGCAGAAGCCTGCTGCTGTAGCGATGAGCATGAGCACAGCGGTGAAGGCCGGAAGACCTTTCTGAGTCTGCTTCGGCATGAATGTGTCGTAGAGGAATACCAGCAGGAAGACAACCAACAGGGCTATTTCCTGCTTCATAGCTAAAAATTGAGAATAATCCATTGCAATTTATTCCTTTGTGAGGTTTACATGCCGAGCACCGAGAATATTTCGGGCGTGAAAGTGGCTTTAATCAGATTATTGAAGAAATTGGGGAAGCAGCCGATGCCAGCCACGCAGATGATGAGAGTGGCGGTTGCGAGGCGTTCCCACCAAGTGGCGTCGGTGAGGGTGAGGTGGTGCTCATCGTAGACAGGGCCGAAGAGGAGTTTGCCTACAACACGGAGGATATAGACGGCCGTGATAACAATCGAGCAGCATGCCACGAGGGTGAAGACGAGACGGAGCGAGCCTTCGCCGGCGAGATAGTTTGCCATACCGGCCTGGAATGAACCGACGAATACTGTCATTTCAGCCACGAAGCCAGAGAGACCGGGGAGACCGAGAGATGCCATACCGGCAATTACGTAGCAAACAGAGAGGTAAGGCAGAATCTTCATCATGCCGCCCATCTGGGTGATGTCGCGTGTGTGTGTACGACCGTAAATCATACCGATGAGGGCGAAGAAGAGTGCTGTCATAAGGCCGTGCGAGAGCATCTGCATGATTGCGCCGGTCATTGCGGTGGTGTTGAGCATGAGGATTGCGAAGAGAACGAGACCGCAGTGCGACACCGACGAGTATGCGTTGATGTACTTGAGGTCGGTCTTTACACAAGCGCAGAATGCACCGTAGACAACCGAGATACCGGTGAGGATAAGGAAGATGTATGAGAGCTCGTGAGCAGCCTGGGGCATGAGGTAGATGGCGACGCGGAAGCAGCCGTAGCCGCCGAGTTTCATGAGGACGCCTGCGTGAAGCATCGACACGGCGGTAGGAGCAGAAGCGTGACCGTCGGGGCTCCATGTGTGGAAGGGGAACATGGCGCCGAGAACGCCGAAGCCGACGAATGTCATGGGGAAGAGGAATGTCTGCCAGCCATGCGAAATAGCGTCGTTTTTGGCAATTTCAAGGATATTCCATGTGAGCTGACCGCCTTCGGGAGCCGAGTGGTAGTAGATGCCGATGAGGCCGAGCATGAGGAATGCCGAACCGCCCATAAGCATGAGGGTGAGCTTCATCGCGGAGTAGTTCTTGCGGCCGGAACCCCATACGCCGATGAGAAGGTACATCGGGATAAGAGCGACCTCATAGAACATGAACATGGTAAAGAGGTCGATGGAGATAAAGAATCCGAACACGCCGGTAGAGAGGAGAATCAGCCAAAGGAAGAAGGCTTTGGGCTGGGCGATGGTCCAGGAGGCGAAGGAGCCGGCAAGAACGATTATGGACGAAAGGAGTATCATGGCAACCGAGATACCGTCGACACCGACAGCGAGGTGGATGTTGAGGGGCTCGAACCATGTCCATGAGTCAACGTAGAGCATGGGGGCGTTGTCGCCGGCGGCGCGTAGCGCCAGGAAGTCGACCAGAAGATAAACCGAGAGAGCTGTGAGGGCAAGAGAGCCGATGACGGCAACCGCACGTATCTGACGGATATTCCGGCACAGGGCAAGGCCGCCAAGCATAAGCAGCGGAATTACCACGAAGTAGATTAATATGTTGGAAAGCATCTTACTTTACTATTTTTGTCATTTGCACTGTAAGGAACTTATCAGATGAGGCAAAGTACTGTAATCGAGCCCAGGAGAAGAGCGCCGATGAGATACCACCATACATACATCTGAATCTGGCCGCTCTGGAGGGGCTTGATAGCATCGGAAGCCTTGTTTGTGACTGTGGCGAAGGCGTCCATAGTTCCGTCGATAATCTGACGGTCGAACCATGCGAGGGGGCGGCAGATGCCGTTGAATATAATCTTATGAGTGATGAACATGTAGAGTTCGTCCCAATAGAAGCGGTGGTAGCACCAGTCCCAGAGAGCGGGAAGTGCGTTTTTGAGCTTTGCGGGGAGAGTGTTCTCGCGCATGTACATCTTGGCAGCGATGGCGATGGCTATAATTGCCACAGCGAGGCTGACAGCGGCGACGCTCCAGTCGAAGTGTGCCATGAAGTCGTAGGCATGACCGTTCCAGGTGACGAAGTTGCCGAAGGGAATGAAACCGGCTACACACGAAACAGCGGCAAGGATAATGAGGGGGAGCGACATTGTCCAGGGCTGGTCGTGGGGTGCGTGGTGTCCTTCATGCACTTTGTGTTCTTTCCACCAGAAGATGAGGAAGTAGAGACGGAACATGTAGAATGCGGTGAGACCAGCAACAAGCGACATCCACAGATAAGCCACCCAGCTGTAACCGAGGCAGGAACTCAGGATTTCGTCTTTTGAGAAGAAGCCCGAGAAGGGAATGATACCTGCGATGGCGAGACAGCCGATAAGGAATGTCCAGTGTGTGATGGGCATGTATTTGCGGAGGCCGTGCATTGCGGTGTAGTCGTTCGAACCGATTGCGTGGATAAGAGCGCCTGCACCGAGGAAGAGGAGGGCCTTGAACATTGCGTGTGTGAACAGATGGAACATGGAGGCCATGTAGCCGAGTCCGTGGTGGAATTCGGGGCGAGCAACGCCGAGTGAAACCATCATGAACGCAATCTGTGAGATTGTGGAGAAGGCAAGAACTCGTTTGATGTCGATCTGCACACAAGCTACCATGGCGGCGTAGAATGCGGTGAGTGCACCTACGACGGTGATAATCTGCAAGGAGGCCTCTTCCATGAGGTAGAGGGGGAAGAGTCGGGCAACGAGGTAAACGCCTGCAACCACCATTGTAGCGGCGTGAATGAGGGCCGAAACGGGTGTGGGGCCTTCCATAGCGTCGGGGAGCCAGATGTGGAGGGGCATCATTGCCGATTTACCCATGCCGCCCATGAATATGAGCACGAGGGCCCATGTGAGGACTGAGCCGCCCATGAATACGGGCGCGGGGTGTGCGGCGATAAGGGCGCGGATACCTTCGGCGGTGCCTTCATTAACCTGGAATACACCTGCCATGCCTTCTACGGGCACCGATGTGAGGTCGGTGAAGTTGAAGGTGCCGGCGTAATATGAAAGGACGAGGATACCGATGAGGAAGCCGAGGTCTGCGAATCGTGTTACGATAAATGCCTTTTTAGAAGCCGACACTGCAGATGGTTTGGTGTAGTAGAAACCGATGAGGAGGTATGACGAAGCGCCTACGAGCTCCCAGAAGATGTACATCTGGAAGATGTTTGTGGCGACAACGAGACCGAGCATTGAGAAGCTGAACAGTGAAAGGAAGGCGTAAAAGCGCTGGAAGCCATGTTCGAAGACACCGTGGTGGTCTCGCATGTATCCCATGCTGTAGAGGTGAACCATGAAGGAAATCGTGGTGATAACCACAAGCATCATGGCAGAAATCGGGTCGAGGAGGAACCCGAGACGAATTACGAGTTTGTCGGTAAATGCAAGCCAGGTCTGGTTGAAGACCACGTACTGAAGACGTTCGCCGGCAGCATTGATGAATTCGGGCGCTCCGCTGAAGAAATAAGTGAATGCGGTGGTATAGGAGAGCACGAGCACCGTACCCATGCCGAGAGTGCCGAGGATGCCGGCCAGTCTATGAGACATCTTCATGCCCAGAAGACCGAGCAGGATGAACATAAACAGCGGTATGGCCAGAATCAATATAGGTATTGTCACATCCATAGAGCTTAGAATTTCATTTCGTTAAGGGTGCGCACATCGATATTCTTGGCGGCACGGAAAATGTTGATTATTATTGCTATTGCGAGAGCTGTTTCGGCAGCTGCGATAGCGATAGCGAAGAGTGTGAAGAACATGCCCTCCATCTGTTCGGGATAGAGGAAACGGTTGAACACCACAAAGTTGATATCGACGGCGTTAAGCATTAGCTCAAGAGAAATGAGCATTGCAATCATGTTTTTGCGAGTAATGAAGCCATATACACCGCAGCAGAACATGATAAGCGCCGGAATGAGATAGTAGACTGCTGTTATTTCCATAAGATTATCAGCGTTTACGGGCAACTACGACGCCACCGATTATACATGCGAGCAACAACACACTCACTGCCTCGAAGGGGAGCAAGTACTGGCCTTCACCAGTGCCGAGCATGGCAGTGCCGATGTTGTCCATCGTTGGCGCGTCCATAGCGGGCTTGGCGAGGAAGACCATAGTGCGACTCAGAAGGGCGTATCCGGCAGCCAGAAGAGTGGCGACGGCAGCAATCGCGCCAAGTACTCTTGAACGAGAGGTAAGGCGTTCGGTGTTGTCGCCAGGACGGCTTGTAAGCAGAATCGCAAAGACAAACAACACCACGATACCACCTGCGTAAACCGCAATCTGCACTGCGCCGAGGAACTCATAGTCGAGCATGAAATATACCACGGCAGCGGCAAAGAGGGTAAACAGCAGGTATGTGGCTGCCCGAAGAATCTTACGGGTCGTTACGGCCATCACTGAGAAGACTATCATCGACAAAGCGACGATAAAATACAAGATTATACTTCCTACTGATTCCATATTGGTTTATTGATATTTTTCTCTAAGTGTAGGCTCCCAGATTATTCTTCGGTTTTGGGAGCGGCGTCTGCGGCGGCAGCTTCTTTGGCAGCTTTTGCGGCAGCGGCTTTTGCTTTTGCGGCAGCAATCTTTGCTTCGCGTTCGGCGGCAGCGCGGGCGAGTTCCTCGGGAGTTGGCTCGGGTTCTTCTTTTTCGGGAAGATAGTTGAGCTGCTTAACGAGTTTGCTGCGAGTGAACACGGCCTGTTCGAAGTCGTTATCGAAAGCGATAGCGTCTGTAGGACAGTTTGTGACACAGAGCTGGCAGAAAGTGCAGCTACCGAGGTCATAGAAATATTTGTCGAGTTTCTTTTTCTTGGTACCTGCGGGAGTGGTCACCATTTTAGATTCGATGGTGATTGTTCCGTTGGGGCAATTGCGTTCGCAGTTGCCGCATGCGATACACTTGTGGTTCCCTTCGGCGTCGTAGACAAAATGAAGCTCGGCTCGGAATCGCGGAGCCGGCTTGTGAGTCTGGCGGTTTTCGGGATAGCACTCTGTAATTTTCGGAGTGATGAACTCTTTACCGGTCACTTTCATGCCTTTGAGAAGGCTTGCGATGCCGGTGCCTAACGATGAAAAGTATTCTTTTACACTACCCATTTATGTGGTATTGAATTATTTATACTGATTATCCTTATGAAGGAGTGCGACGGTCAGTCTCTTGCCTGTCCTCCGACGATGTCGAGAAGTTCGGTTGTGATGCCGGCCTGACGCAGTTTGTTGTATTCGAGTTGTAGTTGTTCGAGCAGTTTTTTGGCGTTGTCGTTTGCGCTTTGCATAGCCATGACGCGTGCAGCCTGTTCGGAGGCCCGGTTTTCGGCGAAAGCAGCCTGCATGCGAGAGAGGAGGTACATCGGCAGGGCTGCGGCGAAAATCGAGTGCGCGTCGGGTTCGAAGATGCAAGGTCTGCCGGCGCCATTACCCTCGGCGAGGCCGCTTGTAGACACGGGAAGATAGTCTTCAACGGTGTATCGCTGTCGGCCTGCGGAGTGATAATGCATGTAGACGAGAGATACGAGGTCGTATTTTTCTTCGAGGAATCCGTTTTCGAGGACCTGCGAGAAGTTTTTTACGGCTTCGCCCTCGCTTTTGGAGTTTATGCCTTCGGGGGCGGTAATGGTTAGTTTCGGGTCGGAGGAAATGCGGCCGAAAGCTTTTGCCATTTTTTTGCCTACGGGCATTATTTCGAATTCAACGCCGTCGCCGTGCCGTTTTCTGAGGTCCGCAATTGTTTCGAGGACGCCTTTGAATATGTTGACGTTGTAAGCGCCGCACAGGCCGTCGTCGCTGCCGAGCACAACGAGAGCAACTTTCCGGACGCTGCGGCGTTGCTGCGCCAGAGGCGAGCTCACCGGTGCGTCGGAGGAGAGAAGACTGGCAATGATGGTGCGGACGCAATCCCCGAAGGGAACGAGTCTGCGCAGCACGCCTTCGGCCTTGTGCATCTTGGCCGAGGATATCATTTTCATGGCGCCTGTAATCTTCTCGGAGGAAGCGACAGAGCCGATGCGGCCTTTGAGTTCGCGTAATGTTGCCATCGTAATCTATTTAGAAGCGTGCAACCACTTCCTGAGCGGCTGTCTTGAGTTTATCGGCAACTTCGTCGGTCATCTTGCCCTGGGCGAGAAGCGCGAGGACGTCGTCGGCATATTTTGCATGGAGCAACTGCAGGTACTGTTTTTCGAAATCAGCCACTTTCTCTATGGGAACGTTGGCGAGGAGGCCATTTACGCCGCAGAAAATGATAGCGATTTCTTCTTCGACCGGCATCGGGTGATACTGGGGCTGAATGAGGAGGCGTTCGTTCTTACGGCCTTTGTCGATGACGCGGGCTGTAACGGCGTCGATGTCGCCGCCGAATTTGGTGAACGATTCGAGCTCGCGGAACTGAGCCTGGTCGATTTTGAGTGTACCGGCTACTTTCTTCATTGCTTTTACCTGAGCGGAACCGCCTACACGCGACACTGAGATACCTACGTTGATAGCGGGGCGGATACCGCGGTTGAAGAGTGCGGTCTCAAGGAATATCTGACCGTCGGTAATTGAGATTACGTTGGTCGGAATGTATGCTGAAACGTCGCCTGCCTGAGTTTCGATGATAGGAAGAGCTGTAAGGGAGCCACCGGCTTTCACGAGGGGCTTGAGGGCCTCGGGAAGGTCGTTCATCTGTGATGCCACTTCCTGATTGTCGATAATCTTTGCGGCGCGTTCGAGAAGACGCGAATGGAGATAGAAGATATCGCCGGGGTATGCCTCGCGACCTGAGGGTCGCTTGAGGATAAGGGAAACCTCGCGGTAAGCAACGGCCTGCTTGGAGAGGTCGTCGTAGACGATTAGAGCGTCGCGACCGGTGTCGCGGAAGTATTCGCCGATTGCAACGCCGGCGAAGGGTGCGAGGTAGCGCATGGCGGCCGATTCAGAGGCAGTTGCGGCAACGACTACGGTGTAGTCAAGAGCGCCGTGCTGGCGGAGTGATTCGACAGTAGCGGCAATCGAGGAGGCTTTCTGGCCGATTGCAACGTAGATACAATAGACGGGCTTGCCTTCATCGAAGCCTTTGCGCTGGTTGATGATGGTGTCGATGGCGATGGCGGTCTTGCCGATCTGGCGGTCGCCAATGATTAGCTCGCGCTGGCCGCGGCCGATGGGCACCATTGAGTCGATAGCCTTGAGACCTGTCTGGAGTGGCTGTGTCACGGGCTGGCGATAGATTACGCCCGGAGCTTTTCTCTCGAGGGGGAGACGGATAAGGTCACCGGCAACGGGGCCACGGCCGTCGATAGGTTCGCCGAGGATATTGACGACACGGCCAAGCAAGCCTTC
>CAJTOB010000001.1:0-19004 GCA_910578035.1 uncultured Muribaculaceae bacterium | reverse complement strand
GCCAACGGGAATAGAGGCGATTTCGCCTGTACGGCGCACGGTCATATTCTCGGTCACTTTGTTGACCTCATTGAGCAGAATGACGCCGACGTTGCTTTCCTCAAGGTTGAGAGCGACACCTTTCACGCCGTTTTCAAACTCCACAAGCTCGTTGGCGCCCACCTTGTCGAGACCGTAGACATGAGCCACACCGTCGCCCACTTCGAGGACTGTGCCCACCTCTTCGAACGCGATTTTGGAGTTGACGTTTTCGAGTTGTTGCTTTAATACTTGGGATATTTCGCTTGGATTAATCATTTTATGCGAAGGTCTTGCGTGTATTTACAATTAATATCGGGGAGGGAGGTAAAAGTCAATTGACGAGGCTCAGACGGAGGCGTTTAAGCTGGTTGCTCACAGAGGCGTCGAGGCGCTCGGAGTTAACAGTAACGGTGAATCCGCCGATAAGAGAAGGGTCTACGCTGTATTCATATTCCATGGTGCCTTTTCCGAGATGAGCCGCAATGATTGCTTCGAGGCGTTTTTTCTCGGGCGCCCCAAGGGGGGCTGCGCTTGCGATGGCAACACGGTATATTGAATTTTCCTTACGGTAGAGACTGATGTATGCGATAGCGATGGCACGAGCCATATCGACGCGCTTGTTGCGGACGAGTAGCTTCACGAAATCGCTGTATGTGGCGTCGGCACCGTCGGTATCGGCGCCATATACGGCGTTTAGCAGGAGTGAGGCCTTGTCGCTGTCGGCCACAAAAGGATTAGCCAGCGTGTCGGCAAGCGCGGGGTTCGAGGTGAAAGCTGAGGCGAGCACCTGCATGATTTCATACAGTTTTTCGCTGTCTTTCCTCTCGAGAGCCACTTCAAAAAGCGCTTTGGCGTATCTGCGTGGAATTAGGCCTTTATCCATGATTATCAGTTTTTCTTTTCAATCTCGTCGAGCAAAGAGTCGACCAACTGGTTCTGGGCCTTGTCTTCTTCCATCTGCCGATGCACGATTTTGCCGGCAATGGCAAGGGCGAATTCGCTCACTTGGTTTCGGAACTGCTGCTGTGCCTCTTTCTGCTGCTGCTGGATCTGGAGTTTAGCACTGTCCATGACCTTCTGAGCCTCAACCTGGGCAGCCTGACGAGCCTGTTCGATGATTTGCGTCTTCATTCTGTCGGCATCGCGAAGGATGTCGGCCTGCTGACGGCGCGCTTCATTGATGAATGTTTCGGCTTCCTTACGGGCATTATCGAGCTGTTCTTTGGCGTTCTGCGCGTATTCAACACCCTTGTCGATGAGTTCGGCCCGGCTGTCGACAGTTTTCAGGATAACGGGCCATGCAAATTTCCAGAGTACGATAAAAAGTACTCCGAATGCCACGAACATCCAGAAAATCAAGCCGAAATCAGGCGTGAATAGTTCCATTTACAAGGATTGAGCAGAAGATTATACGAAGAGAGCGAGAACGCAGACAATAACGGCGAAGAGCGCCACACCTTCCACGAGGGCTGCAATCACAATCATGTTGCTTCGGATATCGCCTGCTGCTTCGGGCTGACGGGCGATGGCTTCCATGGCAGCAGCGCCGATTTTACCGATACCGATACCTGCGCCGATTGCTGCGATTGCTGCGCCGATGCTGGCGCCCAGACCCGTAAGGGAAAGTTCTGCTAAAAGACCAAACATAGTTTTTAAGTTTTTGAGTGTATTAAATATTTTTTGATTTTTCGATTTATTCTGTTTCGAGGGCGCCGTGTGCGATGTCTTCGCTGTGGTGGGCTTTTTCTGAGTGCCCGTGCTCCTGCGCAAGGGAGATAAAGATGGTGGATAGCATCGTGAAGACGTATGCCTGTATGAAGCTTACCAGAACATCAATCAGAAGCATGAAGATAGAGAAAATGAGCGATACCACGGTGGCACCTCCGCCTGCATAGGGGCTTACGGCACTGAAGATGAATATGAGCAGCGTAAGGGTTATGACGATCATATGGCCACCCATCATGTTTGCAAACAGACGCACGGTAAGAGCCGCGGGCTTTGTGAACATGCCGAATACTTCTATGACCTGCATGATGGGTATAGGGCATTTCAGCCATACGGGAACATCGGGCCAGAAGATTTCTTTCCAATAGTGCTTGTTGGCCATCAGGTTGGTGACAAGGAATGTGATTACGGAAAGAACGAGAGTGACGGCGATATTGCCGGTGAGGTTAGCACCGCCGGGGAATATCACAATCAGGCCGAGAAGGTTCATCGCAAGGATAAAGAAGAATACGGTGACGAGATAGGGGGCAAACTTGCGGGCCTGGGGGCCGAGAGTCGGCTTAACGACACCGTCGTAGATGAATGTGACAAGGGCTTCGATAGCACCGAGGCCTTTGCGGGGAGCCTTGAAACGATTTTTACGATGGAAGGCAGCGAGCCAGAGGAGCAGGCCTCCGACGAGAAGCACGGAAATGAAGAGCGCGGCTACATTTTTTGTGATGGAAATGTCGAAGGGGCGTATTTCCTTTCCGTCGACGATTTCCACGACTTTGCCTTCGTGAGGGCTGCCATAAGGAGCGAGGCAGAACAGATGTCCGTTGTCGTCGTATGTTTCACCGCCGGTGATATGCGACGACGAGAAGCAGTGGAATCCGTCGGTGCCGTATACTATTATGGGAAGCGGGATGCGATGGTGATGGTCGAAGGGCACTTCCCAACCATATGCGTCGCCAAGGTGCTCGAAAATGATTTCCTTGGGGTTCAGTTTCTCGTGCGAGGAGGCGTCGGACGATGCCGCTGCATCATCAGCGGCAAAAGTCGAGCATACTCCGAGCAGGAGAACTGTCAGTATTGTATACAGGCGCTTCATAAATTATCAGTAGACACAAACAGACACTACATTATTGTCGATATCGGCGATACCGCCGGTTATCGTGGCCTCACCTTCGGCGCCGGCGCCGTCTATATAGCGGACTTTGCCCGGAGCGAGTGTTGACAGAAGTGTGGCGTGGTTTTTCAAAACGGTGAATTCGCCCATTGAGCCGGGTAAAGTAACAGAAGAGACTTCTCCGTCGAAAACCACTTCCTGAGCCGAGATTATTCTGAGTGTCATGTTTCTAAGCTGTCGTTAAATTATTGAACTTCGGCGAGGAGGCGCTTGCCTTTTTCGATTGCGTCGTCGATAGTGCCGATGTTGAGGAATGCCTGCTCGGGATATTCGTCGACTTCTCCGTTGAGAATCATCTTGAAACCGCGGATAGTCTCGCTGAGGGGCACAAGCACGCCTTTGAGGCCGGTGAACTGCTCGGCAACGTGGAAGGGCTGCGAGAGGAAGCGCTGAGCACGGCGGGCACGATGCACGACGAGTTTGTCTTCGTCAGAAAGTTCGTCGACACCGAGAATTGCGATGATATCCTGAAGTTCGTTGTATTTCTGAAGGAGCTGCTTCACGGCCTGAGCGGTATTGTAGTGGTCCTCACCGACGATATTGGGGTCGAGGATACGCGACGTTGACTCGAGGGGGTCTACAGCCGGGTAGATGCCGAGCTCGGTAATTTTACGGTTGAGCACGGTTGTTGCGTCGAGGAAGCTGAATGTGGTTGCAGGCGCGGGGTCGGTCAAGTCGTCGGCAGGCACGTAGATGGCCTGTACGGAGGTGATCGAGCCGTTCTTGGTTGAGGTGATTCGTTCCTGCAGGGCTCCCATTTCAGAGGCCAATGTCGGCTGATAGCCTACGGCCGACGGCATACGGCCGAGAAGAGCTGATACCTCGGAACCGGCCTGAGTGAAGCGGAAGATGTTGTCGATAAACAGGAGGACGTCTTTACCGCCGGCACCCTGGTCGCGGAACTGCTCGGCCACTGTAAGACCGGAGAGGGCCACGCGGAGACGTGCGCCGGGGGGCTCGTTCATCTGACCGAACACGAGTGTGGCCTGCGACTGGGCGAGCTGGTCCTTGTCGACGTCGGCAAGGTTCCACTCGCCTTTTTCGAGACCTTCTTTGAATTTGTCGCCATATTTCATGACGCCGCTCTCAATCATTTCACGGAGGAGGTCGTTACCTTCGCGGGTACGCTCCCCTACTCCGGTGAACACTGAGAAGCCGTCGTGACCTTTGGCGATATTGTTGATGAGCTCCATAATGAGCACGGTCTTGCCTACGCCGGCACCACCGAAGAGACCGATTTTACCACCCTTGCTGTAAGGCTCGAGGAGGTCGATAACCTTGATACCGGTAGTGAGGATTTCAGTACCGATAGTGAGGTCTTCGAATTCAGGCGCAGGCTGGTGGATAGAGCGAAGGTTGTCGCGGTTGAGTGCGGGAAGCTTGTCGATAGCTTCGCCGATAACGTTCAGGAGACGACCCTTGATCTGCTCGCCAGTGGGTACGGAAATCGGGCGTTCGAGGTTTTTGACCTCGAGACCGCGACGCAAGCCGTCGGTACTTTCCATGGCTACGCAGCGTACGGTGTCTTCACCGATGTGCTGCTCCACTTCGAGTATCAGCTCTGTACCGTCGGGCCGGTCGATTTTGAGAGCTGTATAAATCGGGGGAATGATATTGTCGTCGCCTTCGAACACGACGTCGACCACCGGACCGATTACCTGGGCAATCTTGCCTATTTTTTCGCTCATTATTATGGAGTTTATAGTTTTATGACTTTAAATTAGAAATGCCATCCGAAGATGATGATAAGTACCATCAGCACGAGGTTGACAAGGTTGATGGGAAGGAGATACTTCCATTCGAGCGCCAGCAGCTGGTCGATTCGAAGACGGGGGAATGTCCATTTGAACCAGATGATGATGAACGAGAGAGCAATAGCTTTGCCGATGAACCATACAACAGAAGGTATGTAGTTCATGATGACATTGAAAGGCTCCCAGCCGGGGATATGAAGGGGCATCCAGCCACCGAAGAACAGGAGTGAAGCCACACCTGAGACGATGAAGAGGTTGAGGTATTCGGCAAGGTAGAAGAAGCCGAAGTGGATACCAGAATATTCGGTGTGGTAGCCTGCGGTAAGTTCGCTCTCAGCCTCGGGAAGGTCGAAGGGGCCACGGTTTGTCTCGGCTGTACCGGCAATCATATATATGATGAAAGCGATTACGGCGGGAACGTGTCCTTTGAAGATAAACCAGAGGTCGGCCTGCTGTTCAACGATGCCGCCTACCGACATTGTGCCTGCGAGACATACGATTGTGATGACCGACAGGCCGATGGAGAGCTCGTAGCTGACCATCTGCGCACCTGAACGGAGCGAACCGATGAGGGTGAACTTGTTGTTACTCGACCAGCCTGCAAGAAGGATGCCGAGGACACCGATGCTCGATACGGCGAGAAGGAAGAATATGCCGATATTGAAGTCGATGACCTGCAGACCGTTGCCCCAGGGAAGCACGGCGAAAGCAAGCATGGAAGCGAGAATCACCAGATATGGGGCGAGCGCGAAGAGGAAGCGGTCGATATGGTTGAGGTGAATAATTTCTTTGATAAGCATCTTGAACATATCGGCGAAGCTCTGTAGGAGACCCATAGGGCCGACGCGGTTCGGGCCGAGGCGGCACTGGAAAGCCGCGCAGAGTTTACGCTCGTAGTATATGTAGAAGAGGGCGAGCAAGGCATAGACGAGCAGAAGGCCTACACCGATCAGAAGACATTCGACCGTAGTGGTGAGCCAACCCGGCATGAGAGAGCTCAGAAAGCTGTGAATCCACTCGGTGATTACTGACAAATCTTGCATATTGCGGAAGTGATATTACTGATTGACTTTTGATTGGAGTAGTTTAGCGGTCGATATCGGGCACGATGTAGTCGAGCGAGCCTCCGATAGTGATAAGGTCGGCAATCTTTTCGCCTCTTGTAAGGTGGTCTACCACAGCTGCTGCAGGGAGACAGGGGGGAGCAATTTTGAGACGATAGGGCTTTGTCGAGCCGTCGCTTTCGAGATATAGGCCAAATGCGCCGCGGCAGCCTTCGGTGAGCTGGAACCAGCTTCCTGCAGGCAGTTTGAGCACTTTAGGCACTTTGACGCAGTATTCGCCTTCGGGAATATTGTCGACAAGCTGCTCGAGAATGCGTGCAGACTGCTCTATTTCCTGGAGACGGCATTTGAAACGGGCCATCGAGTCGCCTTCGGTTGCGATTACTTCTTCGAAATCGAGCTCTGAATATATGCTGTATGGCTGAAGTTTACGCATGTCGCAAGCCCAGCCGGAAGCACGTCCGGAGGGTCCGGTGATTGCGTACGCGACAGCGTCTTCACGAGAAAGGACACCGACGCCTTCGAGGCGGTTGCGGGCGATGAGGTTGCCAGTGAACACTTCGTTGTATTCCTTTATGTTTTTAGGAATTACTTCAAGTAGAGCCTTAACGTCGGCAACGAAGTCTTTGTCGAGGTCGGCCATTACACCGCCGATGCAGTCGTAGTTGAATGTCATGCGAGCACCGCATGTCTTCTCCATGATGTCGAGAATCTGCTCGCGTACGCGGAGAGTATAGAAGAGCATTGTAGTTGCTCCGAGGTCCATGCAGTATGTGCCGATGAAGAGGCAGTGAGAAGCGATGCGTGAAAGTTCGTCCATCATCACTCGGATAACCTGAGCGCGACGTGAAATTTCGATTCCGGCAGCCTTTTCGATGAGGATACAGAGTGCGTGGTGGTAGTTGTGAGCCGAGAAGTAGTCGAGACGGTCCATGAAATGGAGGGTCTGGGGGTAAGAGAGGTTCTCGCACAGTTTTTCGACACCGCGGTGTATATAGCCCATGTAGACGTCGATTTTCTTGACGGTCTCGCCATCGACGGCAGTACGGAAACGGAGCACGCCGTGTGTTGCGGGGTGCTGCGGGCCGATATTCACGACGAAGTCTTCTTTTTCGAATACGCGCACTTCTTTCTTCACGAGGTTTCCGGCTTCATCTTCGCTGTAGACATCGGTAAAGTCAGACTGACGTTCGTTTTCGATGCTTACGGGGTTGATTTCGGGATTTTCGTCGTAATCTTTGCGCAGGGGGTATCCGACCCAGTCGATATTGAGGAAGAGACGACGCATGTCGGGGTTGTTGAGGAATATGATTCCAAAGAAATCATAGACTTCGCGCTCGTATAGTGTAGCTACTTTCCAGACGTCTGCCACAGACTGAATGAGCGGTTTCTCACGGTCTCCGCGGGCAATGACTTTGACGCCCATCACCTGATTGAAAGCGGTTGACATGAGATAGTATATACACCCGAGGCTTTCTTTCCAGTCCATACCCACGATGGTCACGAGGTAATCCATCTTCAAATCCTCGCTGTCGCGGAGTCTGAGGGCTGTCTCATGCCATTTTTCTTCGGCTACGGTGAGCACAGGTATATTTTCGCCCTCGACAGGCATGCCGGGGAAAAGTTTATTTAATTTTTCTGTGATATTTGCCATAATGGTGAAGGATTGGTAGAATTAGTCCTCAACGCCCTGTACGGGGTGTGCTGCAAGGAATTCGGCCTGTTTTTCCTGACGGTTGACACCTCCGAAGAAGCGTTCTACCTTTATTTTACGGGAAAGCTGCATGATGCCGTATATCATAGCCTCGGGGCGCGGAGGGCAACCGGGCACGAATACGTCGACAGGCACGATGTCTTCAATACCTTTTGCAACGTGATAGCTCTTGCGGAATGGACCTCCCGAGATTGCGCAGCTGCCACATGCGATAACATACTTAGGCTCGGCGAGCTGGTCGTAAAGACGACGGAATACCGGCACCATTCGGTTTACGATAGTTCCGGCGACCATCATGAAGTCGGCCTGACGAGGCGACGAACGGGCTACTTCCCAACCGAAGCGGGCCATATCAAAGCGGGCAGCACCGAGAGATACGAACTCGATACCGCAGCAGCTTGTAGCGAAGGTAAGAGGCCATATAGAGTTCGAACGACCCCAGTTGATAAGTTTATCGAGAGAACCGACGATTACGTTTGTGCCGCTTTCCTGCAGCTGTTTTACGAGACCTTCGATGTATTCGTTATCTTTCCATGCATCGTAGGGCATGCTTTTGGTTGTTACTTCCATTCGAGTGCTCCTTTCCGCCAGGCATAAACAAGACCCAGCACTAAAATACCGAAGAATACGGCAATGCTCAGCAAGCCGTTGACTCCAAGCTCGCGCATACGCACAGCCCAGGGAAACAGGAATACTGTTTCGACGTCGAACATAAGAAAGAGGATAGCGAAAAGGTAGTAACCAACCTTAAACTGCGACATACTTTCGCCGCGTGTCGGGATGCCACATTCGTAGGCTTCGCCCTTCTGAGGGTTGAATGAGCGCGGGGATATAAGCTTTGCAATCCACAGCGCGAGGCCTACGAGAGCCACGCCGGTGATCAGAGCCGTGATGGCGAGCACCCCGTTGTTCTCAATTCCAAAGATGGCTGATGATATCATATTTTTCTGTTATATGTATTTTTCGTCGGTCGTTAACAGATTAAGACTCAACCCCTGAGGGATAAAAGGCAAGCCAAAACCCGAAGTAGAGGCGAAAACAATAGGGCACGCAGCCGCGCATACGGTCTTCGCTTTTGGGTGCAAAGATACGATTTTTGTTTTAATTAACACTACCCTTGGCTAAAAAATCTTTTGCCCGGAGTGGTGCAAAACGTACCGCAAAACGTACTTGCAAAAGAAAAAGCTCCTCACCGGAAGCGGTAAGGAGCTATTATAATTATTTCGAGAAAGTGTATTTACAATCAATATTGACAGTAAAATCGAGAGGCATTGTCTCGGGGGTGCATTTGAACGAGGCTACAAAGCCAGTGGAGAAGTCATAATAGCCCGAGAGATTCGTGATAGTGAACGCGGGGAATGGAGTGTCGCCGATTTTCGGAACTATAGAACTCACCTTGAACGACGCAGTATTGCCCGACACGATGAATGGTATTTTTTCGAGGAGGATATTCATTGCGGGCATATTCTCTACAAAACGGCAGTTTTTCATGAGAATATTGACAGTTCCTTCCACTGCGTTAAATGCGAAGACGTAGTCGACAGCAGCTGTCTCATACTGACCGGCAGAAGAGGTAGAGGTTGTCGTTCCGAACTGATATTGTCTGGAGGCAGCCGAAAGTACAGTATATTTTGCATCGACAATATATCGTGCGAAGAATCCGAGCAGAGTGCCTTCGGAGGATGGACGGTCGCAAAGACGGATATCAACCGACGAGAGCTGAAGCGATTTGTCACCGGCTTCGGCAAGGACAGAAGACTGTGTGATTTCAATCCAGCCATCCTTATTTATAGAGAACTTCAGGTCTGAAAGTCGTACGGAAGTATATTCCGCTCCGTTGGGAAGCTTGAAGTTGTTGACAGTTACGTCGGCAGTTCCTTTTGTATAGTTGAGTTTTATGTCGTAGGACAAGCCAGTGAAGCCGGTTGTCTGATGGTCGGCTGCGTCTTCGATACTGGCGAAACAGTTCATGATAGTAGCCGAGCGTGTGGTATCGTCGTTGTCTCCGAAGCATGAAGACAGGCCGATTGCAAGAATTGCAGCTGCAAAGATTGCTTTAAAAGTCTTAATCATTATTAGAGGGTGTTTCAAAAAAAATTGGAGGACAAAGGTACAAATAAAGTGTCTATCCGACAAGAAAAAGATAGGCGAGCAGATTTTTCTAACAAATATTTGCACAATTCAAGCTTTGTTATTACTTTTGCAACGGAAACGGGAAGTAGCTCCATTGCGGAGCCAACCCCTGCTCCAATTCTTTCATAAGATATATGTTTTTATAGATTGTAGATTATTAGAGGGCTCTGTCGCGAGATACAGCCCTTTTTCTTGGTCTTCATCGGTCAAACCAAAATGGAAAGATATGTGTTGTAAGAGTATAATCAACCAGCTATCTGTGAGATGAAGAATTTAGCCAACAGTCTTTTCCACATCGTGACAATAGATGAACGCACTCCGCGCTGCGGCGGCCTGCTGGTTGCCGAGCCCTTCCTGAAGGAATCGTACTTCAATCACGGGGTCGTGTCTATAATTGACTATGCGCCAGACGAAGGCGCCACGGGTGTTGTGATGAACAACAGGACAGAATATACCCTTTCAGAACTTCTTGACGGTGTGTCGAAAGATATCGAAGATCCGGTGTATTGCGGAGGGCCTCTCGGACTTGACCGTCTCTACTTTATCCACACACTTGGGCCGGACGTAATACCCGACGGGCGTCCGTATGGGCCCGGGCTATACGTAGGCGGCGATTTCGACGCCGTACTGGAATATGTGAACAGCGGTTATCCGACCGAGGGCAATCTGCGCTTTTTCATAGGCTACAGCAACTGGAGCCCCAGACAGCTTGAGCGCGAAATACGCGAAGGCACATGGGCTCAGGCACCGTCACCCCAAGTGCCCGATGAGCTTCTGCGAGGGAATGAGGACGCATACTGGCATCGGAACGTGCGTTCGCTCGGAGAGGCGTACCGTCCATGGAGGCTGCTTCCGCGCTATCCGGCCTATAATTGATTTTTTTGGCGAGAGTATGAGAAAAAATATTATCTTTGCGGTAAATAAGGTTTGATTAAACCAAATTAGACATTTAAGATATGAATGTAGACTTTATCACCGCAATCAAGATGTATTTTGCAAACTACGCCAACTTCAAGGGTCGTTCCACCCGCGCGGAGTATTGGTGGGTAATGCTGTTCATGTTTCTCGTATCATGTGCTTTAAGCTTATTCGGGACCATCGGCAATTATATCAACTACGCATTCAGCCTTGCATGCCTCATACCCGGCCTTGCTCTTGGCACACGCCGTCTGCATGACACAGGCAAAAGCGGATGGTGGCTCGTGATATTCTACATAGCAATGGCGGCTTGCTTCGCATGGGTTGTGACCATTTTAGTAAAAAACGCACCAGGTCTTCTTACCGGCAATCCCAATGAGGTAGCTATGATGGGTGAAGAAATACTTCCGGTGATAGCAAGCATGGCTATACCTTATATGGTGATGTTTGCCGGCAGCATCTGGTGGATAGTACTCATGTGCAAAAAGAGTGAGCCCGACAATCAGTACGGACCTAACCCTTACGGCGAATATTGATGCGTCTTTCAAGGTTTAAAGCTATATTGCCGATAGTACTGACGCTATCGGGGCTTTTGTCGTGTACGAGCCGGGGAGGTAGTGATGGTTTTGTTTCGGATAGCACATGGGCCGACACGCTAACCCATCACGCCCGTTTTCTCACTCTTGTCGATTACGGAAACGGGCAGCGTCTCGCCGAGATAGCCAACCCCTGGGCGCCTGAACAAACCTTGGCGCGCTATCTGCTTGTAGACCGAGATTCTACCCTACCCGACAATCTGCCGGACGGCGTAGCTGTAATAAGAACACCAATACAACGAGCAGCCGTTTTTTCGGCAGTGCATACCGGTGCGATGAAAGAGCTGGGTGCTCTCGGTTCGCTTGCAGCGGTAGCCGACGCTTCTTTTTTTCCTGCGAATGACACTGTCGGTGTAATGCTGGCAGAAAAGCGGATTGCCGATGTAGGAACGGCCGAGGCTCCGTCTGTCGAGCGCCTTGCGGCCGCCGATGTCGAAGCCGTGCTCCGCGCTCCCATGCAGGCGATGTCGAGCGGCTCATTCCCGAAAAGCATGACGGCCGTAGAAATGGCAGATTATCTTGAGACCACACCTATTGCCCGCGCCGAATGGCTATTGTTTTTAGGCGAACTCTTCGGCGAAAGGGAGAAAGCAGAAGAAATTTTCGGGAATGTGATTGAGGATTATTCTAATCTTGCTCTCAAAGTGAAACTTGCCGACGAAGTGGCTCCAACGGTGCTGACTGAAACCGAATATATGGGCGTCTGGTATGTTGCGGCAGGCGGAAGCTACCAGGCTACAATGCTTGCGGACGCCGGCGCCCGCTACCCCTGGGCAGACACAGAAGGCACAGGGTCGCTGGCGCTATCGCTTGAGAACGTGGCCGAGGCCGCAATGGACGCCGACGTCTGGCTTGTACGTTCTTTTGGATATGAGACCACTCCGGAGTCGCTTAAAGCGATGAATCCACGCTACAGCGCGTTCAAAGCCTGGAAAAACGGCGACATATACAGCTGCGACTCTGAGAAACGGCATATTTTCAACGACATAGCATTTCACCCCGAGAAGATACTTGCCGACTATGTAGCGATATTTCATCCGAAACTGATGCCGGGATATGAACTGAAATACTTCAAAAGGACCGGCCAATGACACGACGAAGCCGCATATCTGTCTGTATTCTTGCTCTGGCAATACCTTTATTTTTTGCATTCGGATTGCTTGCCGGAGGTGTAGAAGTTGGTTTTGCCGACGTTATTGATGCATTATGCGGCAAAGCAGACACTAAGGTGAGCTTCATCGTTGTGGAGACTCGCCTGCCGGCTCTTGCGACGGCACTTTTCGGAAGCGCCGCACTCGCTGTCGCCGGTCTTCTGATGCAGACATGCTTTAACAATCCTCTTGCCGGACCGTCTATCATGGGAATCTCTACAGGAGCAAGTCTCGGCGTCGCGGTAGTATTGCTGGCTCTCGGGGGGCTGCTTGGCTTCTGGGGGCGCATGGCTCTCGTTGCGGGCGCATTCATGGGGGCAGCTACGGTGCTGGCGATATTACTTTTCTTTTCGGGATTTGTGCGTTCGGCAGATATTCTGCTCATCATCGGAATACTGACAGGCTATCTTTCTTCATCGGCAATTTCGCTGCTCAACTATTTTGCGACAGAAAATTCTGTGCATAGCTTTGTAATGTGGGGAATGGGCACTTTCGGGGGCGTCGGGCTGGACAGCCTACCTTTATTCGCCTCTCTCACTGTGCTGTTCATGCTTCTGTGCATACCTTATTGCAAAAGCCTCAACGCCATGTTGCTCGGCGCCAGATATGCGGAGAGCTCCGGTGTGCCAATAAAGCGGACACGGTCTGCCCTACTCGCTATCTCGGGTGCTCTGACTGCGACTGTGACTGCATGGTGCGGCCCAATAGGATTTCTCGGACTTGTCGTTCCTCATATAGCGCGACTTATGTGCGGAACGGCCAATCATCGTGTGCTCCTTCCGGCGACAGCACTTGCAGGGGCTGTTCTCGGACTTATATGTCAGATTGCGTCGGTGGCACCGTCGCTGGCGACAGGAGCGATATTGCCGGTAAATGCCATCACTCCGCTTATCGGAGTTCCTATTATAATATATGTGTTGTTGAACCGCCACCGACTTGTATATTTCTCATGAAAGTACTGGAAACACATGGTCTAAATATCGGCTATGGAAAGCGGACAGTGCTTTCTGATATAAACCTTGCGGTGTGCAAAGGCACTCTCACAACGCTCTTAGGCGCCAACGGCAGCGGCAAGTCGACTCTTCTGCGTACTCTGGCCGGCGCCCAGGCCCCCTTAGGCGGCTCAATACTATTCGGGGGCCTGCCGATAGAGCAATTGCGAAGGCCGGAACTTGCCAAGAGCCTTGCCATGGTCTTCACAGACCGTACGGGAGGTGGCGGCCTGAGCGTAGAAGAAACTGTAGAAATCGGGCGCCACCCACATACAGGTCTTTTCGGGCGGCTTTCGGAAAAAGACCGAAAGATTGTGCATGAGTCCATAGAAGCCGTAGGGATGGGAGGAATGAAAAGCCGTCTTTGCGGCACGCTCAGCGACGGGGAGCGCCAAAAAGTGATGATTGCACGCGCCCTGGCCCAGGACACTCCACTGATAATACTCGACGAACCGACGGCTTTCCTTGACGTAGCGGGGCGTATAGAAATCACCGCACTTCTACGCAGACTTGCAGATTCTGGAAAGGCCATAGTACTGTCGACGCATGACATTTCATCGGCCATAGCGGTTGCCGACATCCTCTGGATTGTCGATAAAACCGCCGGGCGGCTCATTGAGGCACCTCGCGACACTGCCATAGAGCAAGGTTTGCCCGACAGGGCTTTTCCGGGATTACACTTTGACAAAACCTCATATTCTTTCATACTGTGACCGATATCATTGACTTAATAAACGATTTTCTATGGTCTTACGTGCTGATTGTGGTGCTTCTCGGTGCCGGATTATATTTTACACTAAATCTCGAAGGTGTACAGTTCCGCATGATCGGCGAGATGTGCCGTCTGCTCGTGCGCTCGGGTAAAAAAGACGACACGTCCATCGGTCAAGGCAAACCGGGCGGACGCATCAGTTCGTTTCAGGCTTTTGCGGTTTCTCTTGCCAGCCGTGTCGGCACGGGCAATGTAGCGGGTGTAGCGATTGCGATAGCACTCGGCGGACCCGGAGCGGTATTCTGGATGTGGGTCGTGGCATTTTTAGGTTCGGCAAATGCTTTTGTTGAATCCACATTGGCACAGCTTTTTAAAGTCAAAGGCGAGCATTCATTCCGAGGTGGTCCGGCCTACTATATCCAAAAGGGCTTAGGAAAGCGATGGTATGCTTGCACCTTCGCCGTGCTTATCACCATCACATTCGCACTGGCATTTAACCCAGTACAGTCCAATACGATTGCGATTGCCTTGAACAACAGTTTCGGCATCGACAACATTGTAACAGGAGGGGTTTTGCTCGGTCTTACTCTTGCAGTCATCTGGGGAGGAATACGCCGAATTGCTAAAATCAATGAGATTGTAGTTCCGGCGATGGCTGTATTCTATCTGCTTCTTGCTCTCTATGTTGTGATTGTGAGAATCAGCTATTTTCCTCATGTGATGGGGCTAATCATTGAGAATGCATTCGGAATAAACCAGATAGCTGGAGGAGGCATAGGCATGGCGATGATTATGGGCGTTAAACGCGGCCTTTTCAGCAATGAGGCCGGAGAGGGCTCAACGCCGAACGCAGCCGCAACCGCCGATGTATCGCACCCTGTGAAGCAAGGACTCATACAGACTTTAGGGGTCTATACCGACACATTGCTGGTGTGTACGGCAACGGCTTTCATAATCCTTTGCAGCGGTGTGTTTGACAGCGGACTGACGGGTATCGAGCTGACACAAGCTGCACTGGCCAATGAAGTAGGCACTGCGGCAACTATATTTGTGGCTATAGCAATCGTGCTGTTCGGTTTTACGAGCATCGTGGCAAACTATTACTACGGAGAGACTAATATCGATTTCATAGGACGCTTCAAGGGGTCGCATACGGTGCTGCGGTTACTTTCGGCCGCGATGGTGGGCATTGGCTCTGTGGCGTCGTTAAATCTGGTATGGGCCTTGGCGGATATTGCGATGGCTCTGATGACACTCTGCAATATAGTAGCGATTGTTCTGCTGGGGCGTTTCGCCAAAAGATGCCTTGAGGACTACCAAGCTCAGCGCAAACGCGGCTTAGACCCGATATATCACAAAAATACAATACCTGAAATAGCAGAAAAAACAGAATGTTGGTGAAAACTAAATTATTACTCATTTTACTGAGCCTTAGCGCCTCGCTGGTGCTTCATGCGGGCTCTCCCAAGCGAGAATTCCGCGGTGCTTGGCTTCATACGGTGTATCAGAGCCAATATAAGACCATGGGCACCGAAAAATGTAAGTCTTACCTACGCTCGCAGCTCGACAGTCTGCAGGCCATGGGCGTGAATGCGGTTCTTTTTCAGGTGCGGCCACAGTCTGATGCGTTCTATGCAAGCCGATACGAGCCGTGGAGCCGTTTTCTTACAGATGACGGGAAGGCGCCGTCACCTTACTGGGACCCCCTCGAATTCATGGTAGAAGAAGCTCATGCCCGCGGTATGGAGCTTCATGCATGGCTCAACCCCTACCGCGTGACAAGTTCAGCGAAACAGACTCTGCCGAAGAATCATATATATCACAAATATCCCAAACGCTTCGTGCGCTACGACGGCAAACTGTATTTCAATCCGGCCCTGCCCGAGAACCGCGAATTCATATGCAAGGTAGTTGAAGACATTGTGTCGAGGTATGATGTTGATGCGATTCATTTCGATGATTATTTCTACCCCTACCCCGTTGCAGGGAAACAGTTTCCCGATGCAGCCGATTATGCAAAATATGGCAAAGGGATGAAACGCGACGATTGGAGACGCAAGAATGTCGATATGCTTATCGAAGAAGTGAATACATGCATCAAAAAGCTAAAGCCCTGGGTGCGTTTCGGCATTAGCCCCTTCGGAATATGGCGAAACAAGAAAACCGACCCGCGCGGCAGCGAAACAAACGGACTGGAGAACTATGACGCTCTCTATGCCGATGTGCTTCTATGGGAAGAAAAGGGCTGGATAGACTATCTGCTGCCCCAACTCTACTGGGAGCTCGACCACAAAGCGGCTTCGTATCGCGTACTGGCAGACTGGTGGAATAAAAATGCCGGCAAAACACGTCATCTGTACATAGGGCAGGACGTTGAACGCACCATAAAGAAAAATGAACTTGCAGACAAAATGAAGCCTGTACGCAAGCCCAACAATATTTCCGGAAACTGCTGGTGGCCCGGATATTCGCTCACTAAAAACATCGGTGGCGTGGCCGATTCGCTATCGCGCAACTATCAGCGGCACATAGCATTGCCTCCGGCCTCCACATGGCTTGGCGACAAACTGCCGGACGCACCCGACAATATTGGAGTTGAAGCAGACAAAACGATAGTGTGGTCAGCGAAGGTTCCTCAAGGACAAACAAGCGATGCCGTGCGGTTTGCAATCTATCGCTTTGACTCACCTGAAGATATAGACCTTGAGTCGGGAGACAATATAGTGTCGGTGACTCCTGCGATGTTCTACAAACCGACAGCTGCAGGGGTATATGTAGTGACTGCAATAGACCGTGTAAACAATGAGTCGGAAGGCTCGATTCCGGTTCTTATAAAATGACGCAAGGGCCTCTGGTTTCTGTAATAGTGCCCGTATATAACGGCGAGAAGTATCTGTCTGAATGCCTTGAAAGCCTTCGGACACAGACTTTGACCAACATAGAGGTTATTACCATCGACGACGGAAGCACCGACAGCAGCGCCGCAGTCTGCATGAAATATGCACACAGAGAACCAGAGCGCTTCCGGCATTTCAGCATAGCTAACAGCGGCCAATCGGCAGCACGAAATGTGGGGCTGGAGAATACTCGCGGAAAATATATTGCATTCTGTGATGCCGATGATACATATGCGCCCCACGCGCTGGAGACACTGGTTGCCAATATCGGAGATTGCGACATTGCCGCGGCCGATTTTTTCCATAAAAAGACAAAGCCTACCGACTGGAAACTTAGCAGTCGGTTCTCGATATATTCTCCGGAAAGCGCAATCAAGCACACCCTGTATCAGCGACGACGATTCAACACATCGGTTTCATCAAAATTATTCAGAGCCGAACTATTTGAGGGTCTACGCTTCACAAAAGGGCTATATTATGAGGACCTTGAGATAATACCACGCCTGTATGCCCGCTGCAAACTGATAGCAGTTACAGACGGAAGTCTTTATTTCTATCGCCGTAATACGACGAGTTTCATCAACACCTGGCATCCTCGCCGTCTCGATGCCATACGAGCTACTGAAGCGGTGCTCGAGTTCATAAGGCTGAATTATCCGGCACTCGAGCCCGCAGCGAGGAGCCGGCGATTCAGTGCTTATTTCAATATTTTTACAGAAGCTTCGCGCAACGGCTGCCGCCAGGAGGCGTCGGCGTGCTATTCTATGATAAAGAAAGAGCGTAGGGCGATACTGGCCGATTCCAGAGTGAGACTCAAAAACAAGATTGGGGCCTTGCTGTCGTATGCAGGCGAAAGAACACTAAGGCTTATAGCCGCACTCTGAAAGACGCATCTCCAATGTTCGGTTCATGAGCCGTCTCTCCGGGTCGATAAACCAGCCCCATTTGTTGAGATAACGAATCATATTGACAGATGGAATAGAGACGCAAAGATTGCGCATAGCCTCGTTGACGGCATCATCTACAATTATAGTACCGGCATAATCGCTGTCGAGCGAACGCCGGCAAATCCTCAATTCATCGAAGTCGGTATGATATGTTACGACACGTTCACTTCAAATCGATTTCGATGCTTACAGGACAATGATCTGAGCCCGTGATTTCAGGGTGTATGCGGGCATCGAGCAGCTTATCGGCAATACGCTCAGACACGACAAAATAATCTATACGCCAGCCGACATTCTTCTCACGGGCACGGCCACGGTAACTCCACCAGCTGTAAGCACCTTTCTCATCAGGGTGAAGATGACGGAACGAATCGACAAAGCCGGCCTCGAGCAGCCGACTAAAACAGGCTCGTTCGCTGTCGGTAAATCCGGCATTGTTTCGGTTTGTCTTAGGATTGGCAAGGTCGATTTCATTATGAGCCACATTCATGTCGCCACATATTACAACAGGCTTGCGAGCATTGAGTGTTTTTACGAACGACAAGAACTCGTTTTCCCAGTCCATACGATAATCGAGCCTGGCGAGTTCGCTCTGAGAATTTGGAGTGTAAACATTCACAAGATAGAACTCATCGTATTCGAGCACCACTACCCTACCCTCATGGTCGTGACGCTCCTCCCCTATCTCATGCCGCTCACTTATTGCCTTTACTTTTGAGAAAGAAGCCGTGCCGGAATAACCTTTCTTTTCGGCATAACTATAATATGATGTATAACCATCGAAATTTAAATCGAGTTGACCTTCCTGCAATTTTATTTCCTGAAGGCAGAAAATATCGGCGTCCATCGATTCAAAAATATCCGCAAACCCTTTTCCGACAATAGCCCGCAGGCCATTCACGTTCCACGACACTAATTTCATCTTACCTTTTTGTTTTTTCTTCTAACTACAAAAGTAAAAAAAATGCGGAAATTGAGCAAGACTATGCTGTGCGATAGCCTGAGGACAAATTTTCGCTCGAAAAAATCGCACAATATCGCACTGCCATTCAGCACATTGTAAAATGAAGTGAAATTTTCCTCAAAAAAAGTCGCTAAAACATTTGGTCAGTTCGAAGAAAGTGCCTAACTTTGCATCGCAAATGAGAAAAACACCAATGCGAAAATAGCTCAGTTGGTAGAGCACGACCTTGCCAAGGTCGGGGTCGCGGG